>JALOAM010000081.1 GCA_023228765.1 Dehalococcoidia bacterium | reverse complement strand
CGCTGGCTCGGCTACAACATCGGCGCGCAGGCCTTCGTGAACGCGAACTTCGCCGCACAGTTCTCCGGCGGCAACGTCCCCGAGGGCACCGTCATCCTCGTCGTCATGTAGCGAGGATGGCTCCGCGCGGGAGCAGACCCTGACCCCGCCCCTCTCCCGCCAAGCCGGGAGAGGGGGCCAGAAGGAGCAGAGGTCGTAGGGTCAGAGGTCGGAGGGTTACTCCAGCGTCACCGCTCCCGGGTGCGGACCCGGCAGCGCCACGATGCTGCCCGTCACGCTCGCATCCAGGCATAGCCGCACGATCGCCTCGGCGACGTCCACCTGAGTCGGGCGGTGGTAGCCGTCCAGCGCGAGCCGCCCGAGGACGGCGTCCAGCACGTCCTCGCGAGCGAGGCGCGTGATCGGGCCGGGAGCGACGGCGTTCAGCGTCACGCCGTGCTGCGCCTCGTGCCGCGCGAGGGTGCGCACCAGCCAGTGCCGCGCCGCCTTGCCGAGCGCGTAGTCGACCGGGCCCACCTCGGGCGGGACGGTCCATTGCTCGGCGTCGTACCCGCCGACGGTGACGACGCGGCCCCACCCGGCTTCCCGCATCGCGGGCAGCGTGGCGCGCAGCAGGAGGAAGACCGCATCCACCTCCTCGGCCATCGCCTCGCGCCACTCCTCCGGTGGGATCGCCTCGATCGGGCGGGGGATCCACCGGCCTCCGGCGGACGCGACCACGATGTCCGGTGGGCCGAGCTCCTCGCGCGCACGGGCGACGAGCGTGTCCACGGTCGCGGGGTCGGCGATGTCCCCGCCCACGACGAGGGCGCGTCGACCGAGGCTGCGGACCTGCTCCGCGACCACCTCCGCGTCCGCGAGCGAGCGATGGGTGTTGAGCGCCACGTCCGCGCCCTCCCGCGCGAGCGCGAGCGCTGTCGCCCGTCCAACGCCCTTCCCGGCGGCGCCCGTGACAAGGGCGACGCGGCCAGCGAGCGGGAGTGCATCTGCTGAGGTCATGCGCCGTATCGTATGCGGGAGCTAGAGGAGCGGCATGGGCGAGCTCTCGCGGGACGTCGAGCAGTTGCGCATCGAACTCGACGCCGCCCGGGCGGCGCTCCTCGCGTCGTTCGAGGGCATCACCCAGGCTGCCTTCGAGCGGGTGCCGGAGGTGCCAGCGGACGACCCGGCGGACCGACGCTGGTCCGTGCGCGACGTGCTCTGGCACGCGGGACTGCTGGAGGACTGGGTACGCCGCACGGTGGACGCCGCGGTGAACGGCCGCGAGGTGAAGCTGTACGCGCACCGCGACCGCCCCGCGATCGCGGCGACGCCCGAGTACCTCGGCGAGTGGCTGGAGCAGTGCCGCCGTCCGATGCTGGCGCTGCTGCGGCGCCTGCCGGACGATGCCCTCGACCGCCCGTTCAGGCTGCCGGACGGCACGCCGAGGATGCCGCGACTCATGCTCGCGTACGTCGCGGCGCACGACCTGGAGCACGTCGCGCAGATCGAGGCGCTACGAGCCGGAGCAGAGAGACACGCATGAGTCGAGACTGGCGCTCCGAGGTCGAGCGGTACCGCGAGGGCATCGAGTTCGAGTGGACCCTCCGAGGCCACCCGTTCCGTTTCGCATCGACGTGGGGCCTGTTCTCGCCTCGGGAGGTGGATGCGGGCACCGTGATGCTCCTCGAGGAGATCGAGGTACCGCGGGACGCGGACTGCTTCGACCTGGGGTGCGGGTACGGGCCGATCGGGCTCACGCTCGCGATGCTCGCGCCGGACGGGCAGACCACGATGGTGGACCGCGACTACCTCGCAGTGGAGTACGCCAACCGCAACGCCGAGGCGAACCGCGTCACGAACACTCGCGCGCTGCTCTCGAACGGCTTCGACGAGGTGCCCGAAGCGGCGCGGTTCGACCTCGTCGCGACGAACCTGCCGGCGAAGGTCGGGAACGAGATGACGAGCATCCTGTTCGCGGACGCCCACGACCGGCTGCGGCCGGGGGGCGAGTTCTGGCTGGTCACGCTCTCCGGGATGCGGAAGTACATCCAGCGCACGCTGGAGGAGGCCTTCGGCAACTATGAGAAGGTGCGCCAGGGCCGGCAGCACACCGTCCACCGCGCCGTCCGACAGGACTAGGAGACGTCGAACGGGCGGGGCCGCGACTGACGCTCGCTTAACCTTGCACGATGCGCAACGCTTGATGAGCCGCCATACTGCTCCACATGGCCCTCACCACCGGACCGTCAGACCAGCCAGCGTCGTACCCGTCCCTCCGAGGCAAGCGCGCGCTCATCCTCGGCGGGTCCCGTGGCATCGGCCGCGCGATCGCCCTCCGCCTCGCGCGGGAGGGCTGCGACCTCGTGGTGAACTACGCACGCTCCGCTGAGGCTGCGGAGGAGACCGCCGCCCGCGCCCGCGAGTGCGGCGTGCAGGCGACGACGGCACAGGGCGACGTGGGCCACGACGAAGAACTCGCCGCGGTCTTCGACGAGATCGAGCGCGACGGCGGGGGCCTCGACATCCTCGTGAACAACGCGGCGCGGGGGCTGGAACGGCCCCGACCGGCGGTCGAGCAGAAGCCGAAGCACCTGCACCGCACGATGGACGTGAACCTCTTCGGCCCGTGGCAGGCAGCCCAGCTTGCCGCGCCGCTGATGGAGGCGCGTGGCGGTGGCTCGGTGGTGAACCTGCTCTCCCCGGGCGCGCACCACTACATGCCGGACTACTCGGCGGTCGGCGTGTCCAAGGCGGCCCTCGAGTCACTCACGATGTACCTCGCGGTGGAGCTGGCGCCTCGCGGCATCCGCGTGAACGGCGTCTCCGCCGGCTGGGTAGAGGGCTCCGAGGGCGAGCACTCCTACCGCGCCGACGTGAGCGACCGCGTACGCGGCCACGTCCCCGCGGGACGCAACGTGGCGCCGGAGGACCTCGCAGCAGCGGTGGCGTGGGTGTGCTCGGACGAAGCGCCGATGCTCGTCGGGCAGGTCATCCACCTCGACGGTGGCTTCGGCGCCGGATCATGGCGCGCCGTCCTCGAGGGTTAGTCTTCCGGACTCAGGACCGTGTGGTGTCGGGAACCCCGGAGTCGCTGTTCAGCAGTGGCTCGATTGCTCGTGCACCGCAGATCGGAGGGGACCGCAACGACTGGGGAGTGAGGGGGATCCTCAACCAGAGGAGGTTTGCCTGGGCCCGCCGCCGCCGAGGTAGCGGGGTCGGCTCGTTTGACGGGCGACGACGGACCCAGTGCTTTGTGAGGATCGGACCGCTGTTTCCAGAGGTCTGTCCCTCCTCGCAAGGTACAACGAGGAACCCGTCTAGCCGTTCGTCCCAGCACCCGCCGGAGGGGTGAATTCGCGCTTTCGATACGCCCGAGCGTCCGCGTGGCCCGGTTCCGTTTCTGTCAGTGCTCCGTCAGACTCTCCGCACCGCTGCAATGGCCCCCTCCAGGTCCAGTGGACGCCGGCCCAGGGGGAACCTCGACGAGGGGTCGGGACACACCTGCCGCTCCCGCAGCGTTTCCAGCAGCACGTGCGTCTCGGACCGCGATAACCGCCCGAGGGTGCCCGCCAGCGCCTCCAGTGGTTGCTCACCCCAACCCGGTAGGGGTACGAACAGTCGCCGTGATCCACTTGCACGCGCCCACCCTCGGACCACGTCCCCCCACGTCACGCGGGAGGCTCCGGTCACGTAGTACAGGCTCCCGCCCGTCTCCCCATCGAGCCCGCGGAGGCTCACGCCGACCGCCTCCACGACGTCCGAGAGGGCGACCGGTTCTACCTCCACGTGACGGGAGCGGAACATCGGCACGACCGGCGAGCGGTCCACGAGACGGCGGTGCAACTCCCAGAGCATGCTCCCCCGCCCCACGACCAGCGGGACGCGCAGGAGCACCCATGCGAGGCCGGACTGGCGCACGGCCAGCTCCACGCCCCAGCGCGCCACCAGGTACCGCGAACGTGATTCCTCGGAGGCCGCGACATGGCTGAGGGCGACCACGCGCCGCAC
Source organism: Dehalococcoidia bacterium (assembly GCA_023228765.1). Taxonomy (GTDB): domain Bacteria; phylum Chloroflexota; class Dehalococcoidia; order UBA2979; family UBA2979; genus W-Chloroflexi-9. The sequence goes on along the minus strand of JALOAM010000081.1, from coordinate 9,645 downwards.
TCCCGCCGCTCGCGCGGCGATCAGGGCGTGCTGCACCGCCTCGAGCTCGTTGGTGACGATGTCGCCCTCACGGCCCGCGGTGTCCGCGGCGTAGACAAGCGAGGTGACGCCGCGCATCGCCTCGTCCACCCCTCGCCCCGTGACGAGGTCACCCACGACGGCCTCGACACCGAGGTCGCGCAGCCGGACTGCGTCGAACTCCGTGCGCACGAACGTGCGAAGCCGGGGGCGAGGCTCCTCGGTGAGCAGCCGTGCGACGACCGCCGCGCCGACGGTGCCGGAGGCGCCGACGACGAGGATCATCGCGGGCGCCTCCTGCTCTCGTTCTTCCGCGCGTCCGCTAGCGGGTGATCGCGCCTCGGTCGGCCTGGGTCACGAGCTTGGCGTACTTCGCGAACACGCCCGTCTCGTAGCGCGGGGGCAGCGGCTTCCGGGCCGCGATGCGGCGCTGGACCTCGGCAGGGTCGACCTCGAGGTTGAGCTCGCGCTTCTCGATGTCGATGACGATCATGTCGCCTTCCTCGACCGCGCCGATGGGACCGCCGACGGCGGCCTCCGGGGCGACGTGGCCGGCCATCAGGCCGCGCGTGGCGCCGGAGAAGCGCCCGTCCGTGAGGAGGGCGACCGACTCGCCGAGGCCCTCGCCGACGATGGCGGCGGTGACGAGCAGCATCTCGCGCATCCCCGGCCCGCCGACCGGGCCCTCGTTGCGGATCACCACGATGTCGCCCTCGCGGATCTCGTGGTTGAGGACGGCCTGCATCGCGTCCTCCTCGCGCTCGAACACACGCGCCGGGCCGCGGTGGTACAGGCGCTCGTGGCCGGCCACCTTGATCACGCAGCCGTTCGGCGCCAGCGACCCCTTGAGGACCACGAGGCCGCCGGTCGGCTTGAGCGCCTGCGCCGCCGGGAGGATGACGTCCTGCCCGGGCGCCTCGACGGCCTCCTCGGCGTGCTCGGCGATGGTACGGCCGGTCACGGTCATCACGTCGCCGTGGAGCTTCCCCACCTCCAGCAGTCGCTTCGCGAGCAGCGGCGTCCCGCCCGCGCGGTCCATGTCCAGCGCCGCGTAGCGCCCACCCGGCCGCATATCGCCGATCAGCGGGGTCGCGTCAGAGATGCGGTTGAAGTCGTCGATGTCCAGCTCGACGCCGGCCTCGGCCGCGATGGCGAGGGCGTGAAGCACGATGTTCGTCGAGCCGCCCGTGGAGGCGGCGCAGATGATCGCGTTCTCGATCGCTTCCTTCGTCATGATCTCGCGGGGCCTCACGCCTCGCTTCAGCACGTCCATGACGAGCTTGCCAGCCTCGACGCCCACGTCGTCCTTGCGGCCGTCCGTGGCGCCGACGGTGGCGGAGCCCATCGGCGAGATGCCCATGAACTCCAGCGCGGTCGCCATCGTGTTCGCGGTGTACTGTGCGCCGCAGGCGCCGGCGCCGGGACAGGCGGCCTGCTCGAGGGCGGCGAGCCCCTCGTCCGAGAGCTTGCCGGCGGCGTGCGCGCCGACGCCCTCGAACACGTCCTGGATCGTCACGTCGCGGCCCTCGAACCGCCCGGGAGCGATCGAGCCGGAGTAGAGGACGATGCCGGGCAGGTTCAACCGCGCGAGGGCCATCGCCCCCGCCGGGATCGTCTTGTCGCACCCCACGATGACCACGACGGCGTCGAACGAATAGCCGATGGCGCAGAGCTCGATGGAGTCCGTGATCAGCTCACGGGAGATCAGGGATGCCTTCATCCCCTCGGTCCCCATCGAGATCCCGTCCGAGATCGAGACGGTGTTGACCTCCATCGGCGTCCCACCGGCCTGGCGGATGCCCTCCATCACGCGCTGCGCCAGGGCGCGCTGCGAGAAATTGCAGGGCATCGTCCCGATCCACTCGTGGGCGACCATCACCAGCGGCTTCTTGAGGTCCTCGACCTCGTACCCCACCGAGTGGAAATACGACCGCGCCGCCGCCCGGTCCGGGCCATCCACCAGCGTGCGGCTGCGGTGCCGCATGTCGAACGCATCTGCCATCGAGGACTCCTGCCGACTCACCTCTCGGGGAGCCTCGATGGTACTGCGACACGCGATCGAGGGCTGCGGGCGTTCGCCCCTGGTTGCGGCGCCTAGGCGCGACGCGCCCGCACCAGCCCCAGCCACTCCTTCGACTTCACCCACTGCTCACGAGGCACCTCGCGGTGTCCGAGCTCGGCGAGGTCCGCGATGGTGGTCGAGCTGAGCGAGTCGCGCCACGCCTGCTCGGCACGCCACATCGCAACGGCGACGCCGCAGGGCTCCGGATACTCCGACCGGTCGAGGCCCGTGGGGCCGCGCTGCCGGATCTCCGCGCAGTGGTAGGCGTGCTCGCGGCCCTCGATCGCCTCGACGACGTCGAGGAGCGTGATCTCCTCGGCGAGCCGTCCGAGGCGGTAGCCGCCGCGGGGGCCGGAGGTGGTCCGCAGCACGCCGACTCGCGCGAGCGCTCGGAGGTTCTTCAGCAGATACGCAGGTGGGAGGCCAAAGAACTCAGCGAGATCCCGCCCCGCCATCGTCTCGCCCTCGCCCAGCCGCGCGAGGAAGGAGCAGCAATGGAGGCCCCACTCGACGCCTTCGCTCATCCTCATGTGCTGCTCCTCGCGTGAGAGACCTCTCGTGTCGGCGATCTATTGTGGAGGTTGGATGTCCATGATAGATCGGGTCACACCCATGATGACCGCACCGCCCCAGAGGCGAAAGGAGCACCCGATGACTGAAGCCCCCTCCACCCGCATCGCCCCCCTGTCCATTGAGGAAGCCTCGCCCGAGATCCGCGAGGCCTTCGAGGTCAACCAGGCCTACTACGGCGAGGTGCTCAACGCCGTCGCGGTGACCGCCCGCCACCCGGAGGTCTTCCGCGCCTACTGGGACTTCGAGGCTGGCCTTCTGAAGGCCCGCCGGACCGAGAAGAGCCTGCGCAGCCTGATCATGCTGAAGGTCGCGACCCACCTGGGCTGTGCATTCTGCATCGACATCGGCTCGTTCCTCGGCACGGAACGCGAGGGCGTCACAGAGCGCCAGATCCTGGAGCTCCCGGACTTCCGCACGAGCGATGCCTTCAGCCCTCGCGAACGCCTCGCGCTGGAGTACGCCCTCGCCATGAGCGGCACCCGCGCCGAGGTGGACGACGCCCTGTTCGAGGCCCTGCACGCCGAGTTCACCGAAGAGCAGATCGTGGAGATCACGGCGATCGCCGCGTGGGAGAACTACCGCGGCCGCTTCAACCGCGCAGTCGGCCTCCAGGCGCACGGGTTCACAGCGAACTCGGTGTGCGCGCTGCCAGAGGTGGAGTGACAAGCAGTCCTAGCTCCGCCCCCCTCCGACTCTGCCTCTGACTCCCCTCTCCCGGTTTCGGGAGAGGGGCCGGGGGTGAGGGGCCCTCCGGCTTCGCAGCTTCGCGCCGCAGCGCGGAACGGCCCTCACCCCAACCCTCTCCCGGTTTCGGGAGAGGGGGTCAGACACGGAAAACGGAAGCAGAGCCGGGCGCCGCTACCCTCGCGCGGCCGCGTTCGCGACCACGGCGTCGTGGACGTACTGCGCGAGGCCGGGACGCACCGCCTCAAACGTCGCGGCGAAGCGATCGTCGCCGATGTACATCTCCGCGAGGTTGCGGTGCAGCTCCGGCGAGCAGTCGTAGAACCAGCGGACGATGTGCTGACGGTGGTCCTCGGCGAGGCCCATCGCCCGCTCCGAGGTCGCCGCGACGCCGGCATCCAGCGCCTCCGCGAAGGACTCGTTGATCGCGCCCGCCTCGGCGGTGATGCGCAGCCAGTCCTCCTTGCGGTAGTCCTTCGCCCGCTCGCGGGACTGCTTGAACGGGACCGTGTCGCCCCAGCGTTCCTCCGCCTCCGCGCCGAACTCCCTCGGGTTGAAGTCTCCGAAGACCTCGAACATCTCTTGATCGTTCATCCGGTAGCCTCCCTGGTGGGCGGCGATGGCGGCGTCGACCGCCTCGATCATGGCGCGCAGGCGTTCGCCCTGCTCCTCCAGCAGGCGACGCTGCTCGCGCAGCGCCGTCCCGCGCTCGAAGTCCGGCGAGGCCATCAGCTCCCCGATATCGTCGAGGGCGAAGCCCAGCTCGCGGTAGAACAGCACCTGCTGCAACCGCTCCAGGTCGCCCTCGTCGTAGAGCCGGTAGCCGGCCTCGCTCCGCCCGCTCGGCTGCACGAGCCCGATCTCGTCGTAGTGGTGCAACGCCCGCACGGTCACCCGCGCCAGCGCCGCCACCTCCCCGACCGTCCGTCCCGAGGGGATCGAACTGCCCGGGCCGCCCTCGACATCCCGTCCTCGACCTCGTGCGTAGGGGCGTTCACGTGCCATGAGTCGATTGTCTCGCACCATCGCCTCCGTCTGTTGATGGACGGAGCGTGCGGCCTCACGCAGCGTGAGGGTCAAGGCAGTGCATGGCCGAAGGCAGTCAGGGGGTCTCGACGCGGGCGATGAAGTGCGGCAGCCAGTACGAACTCAGCAGGCGTTCGTCGAACGGAAGCACCAGGCGAGACTGGAAGCGGCCGGCGATGAGGACCTCGTCCTCCCCCGTGGCCGCACTGTCGACGATCAGCGTGTGGAGGCGCGCGAGGCTGCTGCCGCGCGTCTGCTGCTGTTGCTCCGGGGCGGGCCCCCACGGGCCCCATGCCGGCTGTGGAGGGCCGAGCAGCAGGTACGCCTCGGAGTTCCCGTCCGCGTCGAGACGTTCGATGTAGGCTTCGCTCACAGTCGTGTCGTCGCCGCCGGCGATCCAGATGTCGCCGGAGCCGTCCACGACTAACGCCTCGATGCCGTCCTCACGGAAGGTAGCCCACTCGAACGTGCCATCCGATGCAAAGCGGGCGAGGAGGCCCTGGTCGCCCTCGCCGGGTGCGAGGACGCCCCCGCCGAAGTCCACCGGACCATCGACGAACGCTCCCCCGATGACGATCGAGTCGTCGGGGGCGAGGGCGACGGTCGTCGCCCAGGGGACGATACCGTCGAAGGTCGTGCGCCAGATCGGTTCGCCGTCGCTCGAAAGTTTGAGCAGTCCGTCCACGCCGGACACGCGCTGTCCATCGATCCGTGTCCGGATGCGCGTCGTCATGAGGAGGTTGCCCTCCTGATCGAGGCACAACGAACCCAGGCTGGTCGCATCCGAGATCGCCCGCGCCCACATCACGTCACCGTCTGAGGTCAGCCGGACGACCGCGCTCAGTTCACCCTCGGGGCTCTCGAGGCGCGTCGTGCCGATGTGTAGTTCGGTCGCCGAGGAGGTGAGCGTGATCACGATGTCGCCGTCGGGGAGGACCTCGACCGCGCCGCCATCGTCGCGGCCTTCCCACCCGAACGTCTTCGCCCACCGCAGGTCACCGTCCGGATCGAACCGCGCGACAAACGCATCCCGCGCGCCGACTGACCCCGGCTGGTAGCCGCCAGCACTCGGGGTCGAGCCGCCTCCGAAGTCCATCCCGTCCTCGAACGTCCCGGACACGAGGATGTCACCATCCTCGGCGAGCGCGATGTCGCCCATGTAGTCGTACCCCGGCCCGCCGATCAGGCGGCTCCACAGGTGCGTCCCATCCGCAGCAAGAGCCCCGAGGACGATGTCGTCACGACCGGCCATGGCGAGCGGCGGGCCCCCGACATCGACCGGCGGAGCGGGCATCTTCGCCTGTCCGACCGTGGCGACGAAGACGATTGTCCCGTCAGGACGCACCACGACCGCCGGCGAGGAGAGGCCGGTGCTCCCGTTGCTGACAACCGCCCGCGCCCAGTAGCGACCGTCCGACACGAAGGGCACGTCCCGCGCCAGCGGATCGAACGCCTCCTCCCCCTCCGCCGTCGCGGTCGCCTCCGGTGGGCTCGCGGGGACCTCCGCCGAGGTGCCCGACAACCGGTCGAGGGCGATCCAGACGAGCACCGCACCCACGAGGAGCGCCGCCGCGAGGCCGACGATCCGCGCGAGCGCCAGCAGGCCGTGGTGACGACGGACCTCGACGGCCGGGGCGCCCTCCCACGCCGCGAGCGCCTGGCGGTCCGGAACGCCGACCTTCGTGAGCATGTTGGAGACGTGATAGCGGACGGTGTTCACGCTGACGCCCAGGAGGTCCGCGATCTCGGCGTTGCTCAGGCCCTCGCGCACGCCGTCCAGCACGCCCCACTCCGCGGGGGTGAGGATGTCAGGGTGCGCCGGGCGGCCTCGACGAGTCATGGGAGGGAAGACTACGGGAACGCGGAGGCGAATTACCCCGTCCGAGGCGCCCGGACCGCCCTCGGCGGACCGATGGCTCCTCGATGGCACCGAGGGTGCGTCGCGCTATCATCGCGGGCGCACCCAGCGCTGCGCCGTACGACGCCTCGAGGGTGACCGCACCTCGAGAGGACACGCTCCTAGATGTTCACAAAGATCCTGTTGCCGCTGGACGGCTCTGACCTGTCGCGCGAGGCGCTCGACGACGCACGCGAACTCGCACTGAAGGCCGGCGCGCCCGTCGTCCTGGTCCAGGTGATCGACTCGGAGGCGCAGCTGATCGCGCAGGCCTCTGGCATCACGATCGAGCCGATGGCGATGGGTGAGATCACGGTGGACGCGGCCCGCGCCTCCGTGGCCGCGCAGCGCGAGGCCGCCACGCGAAACCTGGACGCCGCGAAGACGGAGCTCGAAGCCGCCGGAGTCACCTCGGTCGAGACGCTGATCTGCGAGGGGCAGGCGGGCGACGAGATCGTGGAGGCCGCCGCGAAGGTCGGCGCGGACGTGGTGGTCATGGCGACCCACGGTCGCACCGGCTTCCGTCGCGCGATCCTCGGCTCCGTGGCGGACCACGTCGCGAGGAACACCCGGAACGCCTCGGTGCTGCTGGTCCGGCCCCACGGCGAGGGCGACGACTAGCGCCTCGAGAGGTCAGAGGCGGGGGAGGCCCTCACCGCTCCTTCTAGTCGTCCTCTTCCGCGTCGAGCGGGGGGACTTCCAGCTCTTTCGAGTGGCCGTTGCCGCCGGGGCAGAAGTGCGGCTGGCCCTCGAACTCCAGTGCCTGGTGGCAGAGCGGACAGAGCGGGCGGCCTCCGGAGACGGCGTCCTCGATGACGCGGATCGTCTGCAGAGCCTGGTCACGCGCGATCTCCATGCGGAACGCCGGCGAGTCGCCCCGTTCGAGGGCAGTCTGGTCGTCGGCGAGCAGCACCACGCGCTCGTTGTCGGTGTCGTAGTCCAGTCCGAGGCGCGCGACCTGCAGGTTCACCTGCGGGGTCTGCGGGAAGTTCCCAACCGGCTCCACCTCGGCGGCGGCGCGCCCTCGCTGCTTGGAGCGCTCGGCGAGCAGTTGGGAGAACAGCCGTCCGAGCTGGGCGAGCTGCTCCTTCTCGAGCCAGAGCGCGGCATACGAATCGCCGGAGCGGGCGCGCACGCGGAACGTGCGCTGGCCGGGCTGGCCGATCGCTTCCGCGTCGACCGCATCGACGAGGCCGAAGTCGATCATCGGAGTCCTGTCTTCGACTCCTCGCAGACGGGCCACGAGGGCAAGCGTGCATCCATCGGTCGGTGGGCGCCGAGCGTAGGCGTCGCCGAAATCATGGGTCAATGTAGGTAGCCGAGTCTGACACCACTCGGCACCCCTCGACTCTCCTCCGTCGAGGCGTACCCTGCGGTGCGGCCCAGCACGATGCGCGAATGGATACAGCATGACCGACCTCTCGGACCTCACGATCGCGGAGGCGTCTCGCCTCTTAGAGAAGCGCGAGGTCACCGCCGTCGAACTGCTTGAGGCCCACCTCACGCGCATCGTGACGACGGAACCCGCGCTGAACTCGTATGTGGTGGTCCTGGTGGACACGGCACGCGCTGAGGCCGAGGCGAGCGACGCCCGCGTCGTGGACGGGGGACGCCTCGGACCGCTCGATGGCATCCCCATCGCCGTGAAGGACCTGTACGACATCGCCGGGGTCGTGACCACGGGCGGGACCGGCGCCTACCGCAGCCGCGTCGCGGCCGAGGACTCGACCGCGGTGCGCCGGCTGCGCTCGGCGGGCGCGGTGTTCCTCGGCAAGACGAACACGCACGAGCTCGCGTTCGGCGGGACCACGAACAACATCCATTACGGCGCGACACACAACCCGTGGAACCTGGAGCGCGTGCCCGGGGGATCCTCCGGCGGTTCAGGCTCGGCGCTGGCGGCGCGGCAGGCGCTCGGCGCGCTGGGGACGGACACGGGCGGCTCGATCCGCATCCCCGCGGCGTTCTGCGGGGTGACGGGGCACAAGCCGACCTACGGCCTCGTGGGGCGCACCGGCATCACGCCGCTCTCGCACACGCTGGACCACGCCGGGCCGATGGCTCGCACCGCCGAGGACTGCGCGCTCCTCCTCGACGTCCTCACGGGCTACGACGAGCACGACCTGGACAGCATCGCGCGGCCGGCGGTGGACTTCACCGCCGGGCTGGAGGACGGCGTGGGCGGCCTCCGCTTCGCGATCATCCCCTCGATGCTGAAGGACGCGGTCCCGGCCGTGGAGGCGAACTTCCTCGCGGCCGTGGACGTGCTCCGCTCCCTCGGCGCGACGGTCATCGAGGTCGAACCGATGGAGGACCATCCGGACTGGCGGGCCGCCCTCACGGGGCTCATCTCGGTGGAGTGCTATTCCTACCACCAGGCGCTGATGGAGGAGCCGAGCCAGATCGGGCCGGCCGTCCGCTCCCGGATCGCGCAGGCGTTCGACCGCACGGCGTGGGATTACGCCCGAGGGCTGGACGTCCGCAAGCTGGCGGAGCGCCACTTCGAGGCCGTCCTCCGCGAGCACCACCTCGCGGGCTACCTTGCCCCTACCTCGCCGATCACGGCCCCACCGATCGACCCAGACCAGGAGCGCGACCAGGCGCCGCCCACGATCTTCGTGAACACGACGGTGTTCGACATGACGCACCAGCCCTCGATCAGCGTCCCCTGCGGGTTCGACGCAGAGGGCCTCCCGACCGGCCTCATGATCAGCGGCGCGCTCTGGGACGACGCCACCGTGCTGAGCGCGGCGCACGCCTTCCAGGGCGCGACCGACTGGCACACGAAGGCGCCTGCACTACCCGACGGCGATTAGCCGAAAGGCCCTCACCCCCGGCCCCTCTCCCGAAACCGGGAGAGGGGAGGCAGATCCGGATCTCGTGGCGCTGCCCTCTGACTCCGATCCCCCCTCTCCCGGTTCCGGGAGAGGGGCCGGGGGTGAGGGTCCGCTCCGTCCTCCCCGCCCCGCCTCCGCCACCCCCAACGCGACCGTCGCCCTACGATCCTCGGCATGACGTCACCCTTCGAGGGGCTGCCCGAGGCACCCGCCGCGCTCGGCCTGGTGCGCGACGAGCCGATGTCGCGCCACACCTACCTGCGCCTCGGCGGCCCCGCCGCGTACTTCGGCACCCCGGAGACGATCGAGGGCCTCGACCGGGTCGTGGCGTGGGCGCACGAGGTGGGGCTGCCCGTCCGTGTCGCCGGTGGCGGCTCCAACGTGCTCGTCACCGACGAGGGCGTCCGCGCCGTGGTCGTCTCCCTCCGGCGCTGCTGTCGCGCCGTCGTCTTCCCCGAGGGCGAGTTCGAGGTGGAGGCGGGCGGTGGTGTCATGCTCCCTGGCCTCGCGCGGCAGGCGGCGGAGCGCGGGCTGGGGGGCCTCGAGTT
>JALOAM010000080.1 GCA_023228765.1 Dehalococcoidia bacterium | reverse complement strand
CGGAGCTGCGCTATTCCGTCGCGAGTCCCGGCGCGAACGCGCCCAGCGCCTCGTCCTCCTCGGCGGTGTCCGCGAACTGCTCGCGGTAGAGGGCGGCGTAGAGGCTGTCCGCGACGAGGAGGTCGTCGTGGCGGCCGCGTTCGACGACGCGGCCGTGCTCGAAGACGTAGATGACGTCCGCGGCGAGGACGGTCGAGAGGCGGTGGGCGATGACCACCGTGGTGCGCCCTCGGGCGAGGCGGGCCGTGGCCTCGCGGATCTCGCGCTCCAGGCGCGTGTCGAGGGAGGCGGTGGCTTCGTCGAAGACGAGGACGGGCGGGTCCTTCAGGATCGCACGGGCGATCGCGACGCGCTGCTTCTGGCCGCCGGAGAGGCGGTAGCCTCGCTCGCCCACCACCGTGTCGAGGCCGAGCGGGAGGCCCTCGAACAGGTCGGTGAGGCCGGCGATTGTCGCCGCCTCCATGATCTCCTCGTCGGTCGCGTCCAGGCGACCGTAGCGGATGTTCTCCCGCAGGGTGGTGTGGAACAGGAACGTCTCCTGCATCACCGCGCCGACTGTGGCGGCCACGTCGGCGAAGGAGAGGTCGCGCAGGTCGTGGCCGTCGACGAGCACGCGCCCTCGCTGAGGGTCGTAGAAGCGCTGGATCAGGTACGCCATCGTGGTCTTGCCGGCGCCGGAAGGGCCGACGAGCGCGGCCATCTGCCCCGGTTGCACCTCGATGTCCACGCGGTCCAGGGCGGGCGTCTCGGTGTCCGCGTAGGCGAACGTGACGCCCTCGAAGCGGATCGCGCCCCGCACGGCGCCCGCGTCGACGGGGGCGGTGTCGCGCCGCTCGATGACCTCGATGGGCCGGTCCAGGTAGTCGAAGATGCGCTCGAAGAGGGCGAGGGAGGAGATGAGCGTGGTGTTCACGCGCGCCACGCTGGCGAACGGCTGGAACACGCGCTGTACGAGGACGGAAAAGGCGACGACCGTGCCGAGGTCCGCGCCACCTCGGAGGACGGCGACGCCGCCCACGGCGAACACGGCGATCAGGGCGAGCGAGCCGAAGAGCTCCGTGGCCATGTTGAACCAGCGTCCCGCCATCACCCGCTGGATCGAGAGCAGCCGCAGCCGTGCGTTGGAGTTCGCGAACCGCTCTGCCTCGTACTCCTGCCGGCCGAACGACTTCACGAGCATGGCGCCGGAGACGGAGAGCGTCTCCTCCAGGTGGGAGGACATCGCCGCGGTCTCCTCCTGCCACTGGCGGCGGAGCTTGCGCTGGTACTGCCCCACCTTCTTCGTCGGCAGGATCCAGAGCGGCAGCACCAGAACCGCGATCAGCGCGAGCCGCCAGTCGAGGGCGAACATCAGGCCGAGGGCGATGAGCAGCGTGATCACGTTCACGAAGAACTCGGCGAGGGTGATCGTGACCGCCTGCTCCACCTGGTTCACATCGGTGGTGACGCGGGACAGGATCTCGCCGGTCTGGTTCTCCGTGTGGAAGCGGAGCGACTGCTTCTGCAGGTGGTCATGCAGCCGCTTCCGGAGTCCGTACATCACGTCCTGCCCGATGACCTGCGTCATCCAGGAGCGCAGCACGGTGAGCAGCCCGGAGGCGACGTACATCGCGGCCGCCACCGCCACGAGGACCATGACCTCCTGCACGTCCCCGGGGACGATGCCCGTCGTCTCCTCCGGCGTGATCTGGTTCACGATGCGGGCGATGATCAGGACGGGCAGCAGTTGCAGGGTCGCCCCCGCCGCCGCCACGACGACGAGCGCCGCGAACATCCAGCGGTGGGGCTTGAACAGCGCCACGGTGCGTCGAGCGACCCGCCGAGAGCGGGTCGGCTCCATGTAGTGCATGGGCCTGACGATGCGTGCACACGGTTGATGTTTCCTCAACCGTCGGTGTGCCCTCCGTGAGACGTGCGCCTTGAGGGCTCCCCTACACTCGCGGGCGTTATGACTCGGGGCGATACGAGGTACCGCGCTTCCGACGGGGTTGGTACGCACGACTGGAGGACTCGATGACACTCGGACTGCTGGCGCTGCACGCCTTCCCCCTGGACTCGGACATGTGGGACGGGCAGGTCGGGGCGCTCTCCGTCCCCGTCGTCCCCGTGGATCTGCCCGGCTTCGGGCAGGCTGCGATGTACGAGCCTGACGGATGGATGGACGAGGCGGCCGACCACGCGGATGCCGCCCTCGGCGGGACGGGGATCGACCGTGTGGTGGTCTGCGGGCTTTCGATGGGCGGGTATGTCGCCCTCGCCTACGTGCGCCGGCACCGCGACAAGGTCGCGGGCCTCATCCTCGCGAACACGCGCGCCGACGCGGACGACGACGCCGCGAAAGAGCGCCGCCGGGGCCTCGCGGAGCGACTGCGCTCGGAGGGCAACTTCCTCGCCGACTCCCCTCCGCCGCTGCTCTCCGACAACGCACCGTCCGAGGTGCGCGAGCGCGTGTCCGAGATCATCCGGCGTCAGGATCCCGAGGCCATTGCACGCGCCTCGCTGGCGATGGCCGCGCGCGCGGACTCGACGGGCGACCTCGCCGGCATCGACGTCCCGACGCTCGTCATCACGTCCAGCGCCGACACGCTGATCTCGCCCGACCTCTCGAAGCAGATGGCAGACGCCGTGCCCGGCGCTCGCCTCGAGACGATCGAGGGCGCAGGTCATCTCTCCAACATGGAGGCACCCGAGCAGTTCAACGAGATCGTGGAGTCGTTCCTCAAGGGGATCGAGTCGTAGCTGCCGGCTGCTGAGGGAACTTCCTGGACGCGCCAGGCACTCCCCACGCCAACCCTCCCCCATTAAGGGGGAGGGCCGATCCCCCGGTTCTCACCTCCTCGTTGTCGCCCCGTTCCTGCGCAGGGATGGGGGGCGACCGCGTGAGGGGGCCTGACCCCTCCAGGCGCTGGAGCGTTACGCTCCGGAGCGGATGACACCTCTCGCAGCGCGCCTCCTCGTCTTCGGCACCTCGGCGGCCGTCCTCGTACTGGAGATCGTGGCCGGGCGCCTGATGGCGCCGTACATCGGCGTGTCGCTGGAGACGTTCACCGGGATCATCGGGGTGGTGCTCGCCGGGATCGCCCTCGGGGCGTGGGCGGGCGGGGTGGCGGCGGACCGCACGGAGCCGGGACCGCTGGTCGGGCCGCTGATCGCGGTCTCCGGCGTGTTCGTCGTCGTGGCGCCGCAGGTGGTGGACTTCTTCGGCCCCACGATGCGCGCGGCCGGTCCGCTCGAGATCGTCTTCCTCACCACGGCGGCGTTCTTCATCCCCTCGGCGACGCTCTCTGCCGTGACGCCGGTGATCGTGAAGCTCCGACTGAGGTCACTCGACGAGACGGGGAGCGTGGTCGGGTCGTTCTCCGCGATCGGCACCATCGGCGGGCTCGCGGGGACGTTCCTCACCGGGTTCGTGTTGCTCTCGGCGGCGCCTTCGAGGCCGCTCGTGCTGGGGATGGGCGTGCTGCTCGTCGTCCTTGGCGGGGCGATGGCGGTCCGCACGATGGGGGCGCGGACGGTGGTGCCCGCGGTGCTCCTCACCATGGTCGGCGCCGGTGGCGCCCTCGCCGCCGAGGGGCCGTGTGAGTACTACACGTCGTACTTCTGTGCCCGCATCGAGGTCGCCGAGGACGACGCGAGCGCCCGCGAGCTGTGGCTGGACAACCTCCTCCACGCGTACGTGGACCTCGATGATCCCGCGCATCTCGACCTGCGCTACTCGCTGGAGATGGCCGACGTGATCGCGACGCTGCCGGAGGGGCCGATCGACGCGGCGTTCATCGGCGGGGGCGGCTTCAGCCTCCCGCGCTACGTGAACGAGGTGCGCCCCGGCTCGCGCTCGACCGTGCTCGAGATCGACGGCGCGCTGGTCGACCTCGTCGAGGGCGAGTTGGGCCTCCAACCGTCCGAGGACCTCGAGGTGGTCGTGGACGACGCGCGCCTCAGCCTCCGTCAGGAGGAGGACGATGCGTTCGACCTCGTAGTAGGAGACGCCTTCGGGAGCCTCAGCGTGCCGTGGCACCTGACCACGCGGGAGTTCATCGGAGAGATCGACCGCGTGATGCGCCCCGGCGGGATCTACGTCGTGAACGTGATCGACTACCCGCCCCTCGCGTTCGTGGAGGCCGAGGTGGCGACGCTGTTCGAGGTCTTCGACCACGTCGCGGTGATCGCGCCGCTGCGCTACCTGACGGGCGAGAGTGGCGGGAACTTCGTCCTGGTCGCGTCAGACGCACCGCTCGAGGTCGGAGCGGTGCAGGCCGCCCTCGCGGAGCGCGGACTGACCGAGGTGATGTGGGCCGGGGAGCAGGCGCGCGCGTTCGCGGGAGGTGCGCGCGTGCTCCGGGACGATTACGCGCCCGTCGACCAGCTGATCGGGCGACCGTAACGCGCGAGGGCCCTCGGAACGCTCGTCGGAACCCTCAGAACCTGGGAGCGCTACGAACCGATGGGGACCGCGAGTGGGGCCGGCGTCGGGGCCATCTTCGACCGCTCCGCCCACGCGCGGACCTTCTCCTGGATCAGCGGTGCGAGGGGGAGCAGCGCGAAGCGATGCGCTCCGTCGTGCCCGTCCTCGGGCGGGCCGATGATGCCCGTGACGGTGTCGATGACCCAGTCGATGTCGAAGGGCTTGGGGAGGTAGCCGGCGGCGCTGATCGCCTCTGCCCACTGCCGCGCGTCGCGCGCGGCGGTCATCACCACGATCGGGGTGTTCGGCGAGTGCTGGCGTAGCACCTCCGCGAACTGGGGGCCGTCCATGCCGGGCATCCGCATGTCCAGCAGGATCACGTCCGGGGTGATCGCGCCCGAGGTGATCGCCTGGAGCGCGGAGAGTGCGCTGGAGTAGGTCTGGACGGGCCAGCCTTCCTCCGTGAGCAATGTGCTGACGAGTTCCCGGATCGGGCGCTCGTCGTCAATCACCAGCACCAGTTTCGGCATAGCCTGCCTCTCCGCTGACCATAACTCCAGGTGTGACGGGGACGGACACGGTGAACGTGCTTCCGGCCCCCAGGCGGCTTGTGACCTCGATCCGGCCGCCGTGCTCTTCTACGATGCGCCGGCACGTGTACAGGCCGAGCCCCAGTCCGGAGAACCGGCGGTCCGGCTCCCGGCTGCCGCGCGAGAACCGTTCGAAGATGGTCCCCAGGTCCCCCGGAGGGATCCCGATCCCCCGGTCCGTCACGGCGACCTCCGCGCAGTCGCCGGCGTCCGTGACCGTGATGGTGATCGGCCCGCCGTCCGGGCTGTACTTGACGGCGTTCTCCACGAGGTTCGTGAGGACCTGGCGCATCCGCGCGGCGTCCACCGGCGCCACCGCCGGGCCGCCCTCCACGGTCACGGTGTGGTTGGCGGCCGGCGCCTGTTGCGCCACCTCGGCGGCGATCTGCCTGAGGTCCGTGGGCACGCGTTCGCCGGAGTAGGAGCCGCGCTCGCGGGCGTCGTCCAGGAGGTCCTCCACGAGTCGGCGCATGTGCACAGCCTGCTGCACGATGCTGTCGATCGCACCGCCGTCGATCGGTTGCTCGCGCCGGATCTGCCGCTGGAGGCGCTGCCCCTGCCCGAGGATCGTGGTGAGGGGGGTCTTCAGGTCGTGCGCGACTGCGGCGAAGAAGTCGTCCATGAGCCGCAGCGTCTCCGCGCGCGCCCGCACGGCGGAGACTTCGGCGGCGAGTTCGCGGCCTCGGAGGACCACCGCGACCTGGTCCGCCATGATGCGGAGCAGGTCCAGGTCGTCGTCGTGGATGAAGGGGGGAAGGCCTCCGTAGGCGGTGAGGACGCCATAGCGATGGGCGTCCAGCGTGATCGGCGCGGTCAGCACGACCATGCCGCCGTACAGGCTCGCGTTCTCCGGATCGTCCCTCCCCGCGTCCTCGCTGAAGATCGCGACCTGTTCCCGGAAGGCGCGGTAGGGCACCGTGGTCCGCGGGTTGCCGAGCAGCGACTCCGCGCGGCCGAGTGTGGGCGACCAGAGGATGTCGTCGGCCTCGTCCCACAACGCGATCCGGGCGTTCGGCGTCCCCACCGCGTCGGCGACCGCGTGCTCGATGGCCTCGAAGCGCGCGTCGTCCTCGAACATGCCGGGGGCAGCGGCGACGGACTCGTCGATGAATCGCAGCAGGTGGCGCGCATGGATCGCCTGGCGCACCCATTGAGGGATCGCGAAGGCGACATAATACGAGAACCCACAGGCGACCATCAGCAGGTTCGTCAGCGCCGTCAGCACGGGCGATTCGACGAAGGCCTGGACACCGATGTCCAGGATGAGCAGTGCGAGGATGAACGACCCTCCCGCGGCGAACACCATTCGGAAGCGAGAGACGCTCCGCATGGTGAGCGCTGCGTGCGTGAATTCCGCGGAGGCGTAGGTGGTGGTGGCGACGAAGTACGCGACCACCAGGATGACGAACCAGCCGGGGAGTTCCTCGAACAGCCCGATGCCCGCGATCGACAGTGCGAGGGCGATCTCCGCCGCGTGTCGCACCCAGGGACGCACGCCCGTGAAGTCACCCGCCAGGCGGAGGAGTGGGTAGGGCAGCGCGACCAGCAGGCTGGTGACGGTGATGCTGCGAGCGCGTGATTCGCCCAGGATCTCGAGGTCGCCCAGCCACGACAGGAGGACGATCGCGCCGATCATGCTGAAGAAGACCGCCGTGTGGATCTTCACCAGCCGCGGCCGCCGGATCGCGCGGACGACGGTCAGGATCGCGAGCAGGACGAACGCGACCTCTGCGAACAACGAGGTGAATTCTTCGGCGGACATCTGAGGACTGACTCGATCCGGGTTCGTCGCCAGCAGGCGGGGCACAGCGTAACGATCACATGAGAGACACGGATGCCGTCATCTCATGCGGAATGGTTTTGATACGAATAGCCCCTGGATCAAACGACGGGTGCGCGAGGCTGAGGCTCAGACCGCCGCCTCCGCGCGCGCGTTCTCGAGCGCCTCAGCGTTTCGTTCGGCCTCCAGCGCCTCGGCGCGGCGGGCAGCCTCGGCGGCCTGTTCGAGCTCGCGAGCGGCGGAGCGCATGATCGCAACGTAGATGAACATGCCGCCCAGCAGCAGCACCGCCGCGAAGATGAACACCGCGCCGAGGCCCATCGAGCTGACGACGGCCGCGCCGACGAGCGAACCGAAGAGGAACCCGACCGAGTTCCCCATGTTGTTCAAGCCCATCAGCGAGCCCATCCCCACCACGCGGCCCAGCGTGACGAACACGGCCTGCTGCGCCGGCATCGCGAGCGACTCGCCGACGCCGGAGATGACCACCGTCAGCAACAGGAACACCGCCAGCGGTACCGGTCCGACCTCGATCGTGGTGTCGGGCACCAGCGGGATGAGGCCCGTGCCCACGGCCATCAGCACGAGGCCGATCGAGACGAGCTTCACGCGGTCCACCCGGTCCGCCAGCCGGCCGGTGATCGGTTGGAGCGCCGCGTTCGTCAGCTGGCGCAGGGAGAGCAGGATGCCCACGAACAGCGCGGAGTCCAGCCCCAGTCCTTCCTCGCTGGTCACGAAGATCGCGATGAAGGAGTAGGCCGCGCCCCAGCCGAGGGACATCAGCGTCATGAACAGCACGGCGCCCTGCACCGCCCGCCGCCGCACGATCTGCGACCACGGGAGCGAGGGCTCCTCGATGCCGTCGAGGGAGGCGAGGCCGGGCTTCGGGGGGAGCCAGAGCAGCGTCAGGAGCGCGGTCCCGGCGAGCATGATCCCCATGGTGGCGAAGGCGGTCTCGGAGTTGAACGCGTCACGGATGCCGCCGCCGAGCAGCGGGCCCAGGCCAAAGCCCGTCACCTGCGCCACGGTGAACCCACCCATGTAGGAGCCCTCGCGCCCCGGGGGCGCCAGCCGGCCGATGTAGGCGAGGGTCATGGGGAACACGCCCGCGGCGCCGAAGCCGGAGAGGACGCGGAAGAAGACGACCATCTCCCACGTGTTCGCGAACAGGTAGCCGAACGCCCCGAGTGCGTAGATCGCGAAGCCGCCGACGATGAACGGCTTCAGCCCGTAGCGGTCGCCGAAGGAGCCCGCGAAGGGCGCGGAGATGATCTGGGCAATCGCGAGGCCGGAGAAGGAGAGCGCCACGCCGACGGCGGGACCGCCCAGGTCGTCGCGCACGTAGACGGGGAGGAGGGGAGACACCATCCCCACCCCTGCCATGGCCACGAACATGGCGATGAACAGGACGACGAACGCCCGCGAGAACATGGGCGCGAACCCCTTGATCTAGAGTGAGTCACCCTAGCATGGGGGGTCGCTTACGGTCGGTGAGTAGACGGCACGGAGGTGCTCAGAGGTGTTCGACGCTCCCCACCACCCGACGCTGGCGCCGTTCAACGGTTCCTTCGATCTCGCCGAGCACCCCACTCTGCTGGTCGGCCTCCCCTCCGAGGAGCGGCTGGAGGAACGCCTCGACGAGGTCACGCAGCGGCTGGCGGCGCTTCAGCAGCAGTTGTACGCTGACCATCGGTGGGCGTTGCTCGTCGTCTTCCAGGGACGCGACGCCGCCGGGAAAGACGGGACGATCGCGCGCGTATTCCAGCGGGCGGATCCGGCCGGCGTTCATGTCACTGCGTTCCGTGCGCCCTCCGAGGACGAGCTGGACCACGACTTCCTGTGGCGGACGGTGCCGCACTTGCCGGCTCGCGGACACATCGGCGTGTTCAACCGCTCGTACTACGAGGAGGTGCTGGTGGCGCGGGTGCACCCCGAGCTCCTCCTCGCCCAGCACCTTCCAGACGGCCCCGACCACACCGAGGGCGTCCCGGAGCCCCCGGGCGAGTTCTGGCTCCGGCGCTTCGAGTCCATCCGTAACTACGAGCTGCACCTCGCGCGGAGCGGGGTGGCAGTGGTGAAGTTCTTCCTCAACGTCTCCGCGGACGAACAACGCGACCGCTTCCTGGCGCGCCTGAAGGACCCCGCGAAACACTGGAAGTTTCGGGAGGAGGACATCCGCGACCGGGAGCGATGGCATGACTACACCGCGGCGTATCAGGCCGCCATTGAGAACACCTCGCGCGCCTGGGCGCCGTGGTACGTGATCCCCGCGGACGACAAGGACCACATGCGCGTCATGGTCGCTGAGCGGATCATCGCCGCCCTCGAAGCGCTCGACCTGCGTCCGCCGGAGCCCGCCTTCGACCGCCCGATCGAGGAGATCCGCGAGCTGCTCGAGGATGCACGTCCGCCGGGACGGCCGGTCTGATGTCTCGGACGCAAGGAACCGGCGGCCTGAAGGCCGCCGGTTCGTCGAGGTGCTGACGTTCGACTAGCGTCCGCGAGCGGACGTCTTCTTTTCGGGGGACTTCTTCCACACCAGGGTGCGCTGCGTGTCGTCCGCCCAGGAGGAGCGGATCTTGATGCCCAGGTCGCGTGCCGCCTCGCGGAGGAGGCGCTTCACGGTCCCGGGTCGGTCGTCATCTTCCAGCTCGATCGAACCGGCTTCGTTGCTCTGGATGGCTTTCAGGTAAGGCTCTCGGGAGATCTTGGCCGGACCACGACCAACGACCACCTCAGATGGATCGAGCTTCTTGAAACGAGGCATCTTGCTTCTTTCTGACTGAGGGTTGCCGCCCAATATGGAGTTCGACCGCAGAATTGCGGTGTCTCTACCACGCATCAAACAATACGCAAACATGCGAATTAGGCACAGTGTACCTGTGGAATCGTCAGAAACAACGGCTATGTTGCTGCCAGAATCCTGCCATGCAGACGACGCACTCCGATGCCCTGGGGAGACCTCATCCCGCTGATCTCGCGCCGTATCTCGCTGCCCTTCAGGCGTCCTCCGCAGGCCTCGTCGAGATCGATCTGTCCGAGGACCCCGCGGTAGTCGAAGGCCTGCTGCAACTCGCCGCGGAGCACCTCGGGATGCCGGTCGTGACGGGGTGGCTGGGGACGCGCTACGAGGTGCTGGCGTGGCGTCGGTGGTCGGCCCGTCCGGAGCCGGGCCTTCGTGTCCTCGCGGCCGAGGACCGCGGTGCGCTACTCGCGATGGAACAGCTGGCGCATCCGGGAGAGTGAGCCGCCCTCGCCACCGTCATCCGGCACCCCAGCGGCAGGAGACGCGGGCGGACGCGGGATCGGTGGCTGCCACGTGAACGTCGACGCCGGCGCGGGCTGTAGTTCCGGAGCTGACTTCGCGTCGGGTCCTGGTGCTGGCGCTGGTTCTGGTGCGGGTGGTTCGGGCGTTTCCGGCTCCGAGGGCACAGGTGCTGGCATCGAGGCGAGGGGATCCTCGACGGGTGGGGCCGCCTTCGGCGTCGGGGGCGCGGTCCGCGTCGGAGCGACCTCGCGGGTGGCGGGACGGCTCGGGCGGGCGGCGGATTGCGCGACGACGCGGGCGAGGGCACGCCACCGGTTGAGGACGCGGGCGAAGTCGTCCGGGAACGCCTCGCGCAGCGTCGAGGCCTGCTGGCGGTAGCGCTGGATGAGCGTGCCGACGGCGACCAGTGTCTCCGGTGGCAGACTGCGTCCGTGGACCGCGACGATCGCGTGCAGGCGCTCCACGCCGACCTCGGCGTCCTGGTGGTCACCGAGCATCTCCTGGAACGACTTGAGCGCCGCCGTCACGCGTTGTGCGGGGCGTCCGTACAGGTCACCGAACACTTCGAGTGAGTAACGCAGCCGCTTTCCGCGGATGCGTAACGCGTGGTACTCGGCAGCCGGTGAGTCCGGCCGCAGACGCCGCCCGTCACGCCGGAGGCGCGCGAAGCGCCGGTCCAGGACCGGCCGGGCGTACGGGAAGACCTCGGGCGCGGCGGCATCGGCCGGAGGCCCCTCGCGCAGCACCGAGGAGAGCGCATCCACGAGCGCGTCGAACCGGTCGCTATCCAGCAGTTCGAGGAGACGCACGCGCTCCTCGTCGCGCTCGCGCGCGATCACCTCGATCAGCGGTCGGAGGGCAGCCGCGTCCTCCCACGAGGAGGCCGCGCGCAGCTTCTCGAGGCCCTCGATCTGCACGTCCAGGTCGCGCACTGCGCCGAGCTCATGCCCCACCCACTGCAACTCGTCGCGATAGCCCTCGAACGGTGCGGGGAGGACGGCGTCGAAGACGCGGATGGTGGCGCGCAGGCGACGCGTGGCGACGCGCATCTGGTGCAGTGCCTCGATGTCCTCGCCCAGCCGGGTGCCCGGCGCGTGGCGGAGGAAGGCGGACCACTGCTCGCGGAGGTAGGCGTAGGCGTACTCGAGCGAGCCCGCGCGCGGGTCGCGCTCGGTCGGGCCGAACTCCAGTGCTGCGTTCGGGTCCAGCGAGGCTGCCTGCAGCCCCGCCTCGAACTTCGACGTGGTGGTGGGGGTCAGGCCGTTCGCGTGCCGCATCGCCTGCACGAACGACTCGATGTCGGGTGACGGGGTGCCGGTGACTTCCACTTCGACGCGCCGGAACGTGGTCGCGGGGGCGGTCTGCGGCGCGACGGTGGTCTCGTCCAGCTCCACCTGCGCGACGGCCTCACCGTTCGAGCCATCCGAGTCACCGGTGCCGCCCAGCTGCACGGCATACGAACGGCGGCGCGTGCGGACCTCGAACAGCCGCACGAGGGGTGCGCGGCCTGCGATCGTGCGGACGCGGTCTGAGACCGGGCCACCCGCTCCGTCGGGCGCCGGGATGGTGCCGTCCTCCGACGCCTCGTTGATCTCGCGTCGCGAGATCGGGCCGTCCGAGGTGCGCGCGAGCGACTTCAGGGTGACCTCGTACGCCCCGTCACGCCGGCGACGGCGGAGCGAGTAGCCGGCGAAGAACAGCCGCCAGTCCGAGGTGTCGTAGTAGGAGTCCACCTGCTCCGCGTCCTTGCGGAGGGCGAAGCGCAGCGGCGCGTGTTCCGGTTGCGCTTCCAGCCAGGCGCGCACCCGTTCGAGGTCCTCGACCTCGAACTGCCACTCGACCTCGATGTTGTCCTCGGGAGCCCGTGCGCCGGTCATGCAGCGATTCTCTCACGGCGCCCGGTGGCGGGTCCGATCGGTCCGTGAACCTCGCATGAACCTCACCAGGCGTTCGACTGCGGGGCGTACCATGCGGCCCACTTCGAACAGCCACGGGAGGTCACCCCATGCCCGCCGTTGAACAGCACATCGACGCGTTTCTTTCGAACGACGACAGCCCCGACATCGGGAACCCGATCCACTCCACCGAGGTCGCGAAGAAGTACGGCTTCAAGGGTGCCCTGGTCGGGGGCGTGACCGTGTGGGGCTGGGCGACGCCCGCGGTGATCGAGGCCCTCGGTGCGTCCTGGTTGGACCGCGGCTGGGCGGACGTCTTCTTCCGCCAGCCCACCTATCCCGGCGACCGCCTTGCGATCGCCCTCACCCCCGGCAGCGACATCTCGCCCGAAGGCTACTCCCTTACGATGACGAACCAGGACGGAGTCGTCTGTGTCGTCGGCGCGGTCGGCCTCGGTGATGCGCCGTGGTTCGACGAGTACGTGATCCCGGGCAAGATGACCGCGGAGCCCTCGCCCGACCCGATCCCGCCGATCGTCCTCGGTGAGACGCCCATCGATGTCGACTGGCGCCCGAAGGAGGACGACACCGGCGCGGACGTGCTGGAGGAGTACTGGAGCCGCAGCCACCCGGAGGCGGACTCGCGCTTCCTCGGCGACCCGCCGAGGCTTCACCCCGGCTGGATCGCCGGCCGCGGCGAGCGCGTCATGCGCCACAACGTGTCCATGCCGCAGTCAATCCACTTTCGCAGCCGCATCCAGCACCTCGCCCCGGCCTACGGCCACCAGCCGATCACGACCGGCGCCCACCTCCTGAGCATCGAGGACCGCAAGGGCCACCACGCCGCCAACTTCGACTGCCTCGTACGGGACGCGAGCGGCACCGACATCGCGATGCTCCGCCACTGGACGATCATCCGCGTGCGCCCGGTCGACGAGGGGTAGCCGAGGGCCCTCACCCCGGCCCCTCTCCCGAAACCGGGAGAGGGGAGGCAGATCCGGATCTCATGGCGTCGCCCTCTGACTTAGCGGTACGCCTCGGGCTTCTCGTCCCCGGCCGAGCGCCCCCACCACTCGACCTCGGGCACCAGCGTCACCCCGAACTGGTCGAGGACGCGCCGCCGCACTTCCGCCATCAGATCGGTCACGTCCCTCGTGGTCGCCGTGCCGTCCTGCACGATGAAGTTCGCGTGCAGCGTGCTCACCTGCGCCCCGCCGACGCGGAGGCCCTTGCAGCCGGCCGCCTCGACCAGCCGTCCGGCGGCGTCACCGGGCGGGTTGCGAAACACCGATCCCGCGTTCGGCTCCGAGGTCGGTTGGGTCGCCTGCCGCGCCTCCAGCAGGCGACGCATCTCCGCCTCGATCACCTCGCGCGAGTTCGGACGGAGGGCGAGCCGCGCGGAAAGCACGATGTCCCCCGATCCGCGGAGGGAGGTCGTGCGGTAGTCGAAGGTGAGTTCGTGCCGGTCCAGGCTGCGGCGCAGGCCGTTCCTCAGTACCTGCACGGACTGCACGAGGTCCCCGATACACCGGCCGTCGCCGATGCCGGCGTTGGTCTGCAGCGCGCCGCCGACCGAGCCCGGGATGCCGATCGCGAACTCGAGGCCCCCCAGCCCGCGCTCCGCCGCCTGCCGCGCGAGGCCAGGGAGCATGACACCACCGCCCGCCTCCACCTCGAACTCGCCCTCGGGGAAGACGACGGCGCGACAGCAGCGCCGGAGGAGACGACCAC
>JALOAM010000079.1 GCA_023228765.1 Dehalococcoidia bacterium | reverse complement strand
ATCTGCCACGCCGTGAGGACGACGTACAGCGCGAACAGGACGATCAGGCCGGGGATCATGCGCGGTGCCTTCCTCGGGTGGGTGAGCCCTCGGGTGGGTGAGTCCTCGGGTGGGTGAGTCCTCGGGCGCTACTGGTCGATGAGACGGTACATCGGCTCGCCGAAGACGAGGATGTAGACCTGGTTCCCGACCTGGCTGATGGAGGAGATGTTGCCAAGCCCGTCTGCGATGAGGACGGGCTGCTGGTCGCCGGTGGTGTCGCTGCGGACTGCCCAGAGCTCGCCGGAGCAATAGTCGCCGTAGATGTACGCGCCCTCGACGCTGACCGCCGCGGAGTGCCGCGCGACCACTCCGCCCGTGACCGAGCAACGGCCGCCCTCGTGGGTGTAGGTCGCGACGGGCGCGACGAACTGCGAGGGGTCACAGCCGTCGCGGTAGCACTCGTCGCCCTCCATCTGGTTCCAGCCGAGGTTGTCGCCCGCGGACACGCGGTCGACTTCCTCGATGTCGCCCTGGCCGACGTCGCCGACCCAGAGGTCGCCCGTGGCCGGGTCGAAGGACATGCGCCACGGGTTGCGGAGGCCGTACGCGTAGATCTCGCCGCGGGCGCCCTGCTCACCGACGAAGGGGTTGTCGTCCGGGATCGCGTACGGTTCCGCCTCGGACGCACCGGTCACGTCGAGGCGGATGATCTTGCCGAGGAGCGTGCCCAGGTCCTGGCCGTTCTCGTCGGGGTCGCCCTGGTTCCCGCCGTCGCCGAGGCCGAGGTAGAGCATCCCGTCCGGCCCGAAGCGGACCGCTCCGCCGTTGTGGTTGGACGCCGGCTGGTCCTGCTCCAGTACGACGAGCTCACTGCCCGGGTCGATCGTGCCGTCCTCGCGCGCGGTGAAGCGCGAGAGGACCGTCCGCCGTGGGTCTGGCGCGGAGTAGTAGATCCACACGTTCCGGTTCGTCGAGAACTGCGGGTCGAGGGCGACCGAGAGCAGGCCTTCCTCGCTCCCACCTGTCAGCACACGGTCCGTCAGGTCGAGGAGGTCGAAGGACTGGCCCTCGCGGACGCCGACGATCATGCCTTGCTGATCCGCCAGCGCGATCTCGTACCCGCCGAGGGGATACGAGAGCACCTCGACGGGGTGTCCGAGGACGACGGTCTCGTACGCCGGGGTCACGCCGACGGGGACCGGGTCGACGATGGGTGGGAACGTGGCTGTGGGGCGGGGGGCGTTGGTGGCAACTGGGCTCTCGGTCGCCGTCGCCGTCGCGCTGGCTGGCGTCGAGGTGGTCGAGGTGGCCTCGGCGGTTGTTTCGTCCTCGGGGCCGTCGTCGCCGCTGGAGCAGGCGAGGAGCAGCAGGCTTGCGAGGGCGGCGGCGGTCAGCAGGAGTCCTCGGCGCATGTGCTCTCCAGACAGCCGTGGCCAGGTGGCCAGCGGTAGCGACCTATCGTCGCGCGAGTTCCCGGTTCGTGGAACCCGAGGTGGGTGTCAGTCCGTAGGTAGGCGAACCGTCAGACTTGCCTCGATCGGCGCCGATCGGAGCGCCGGATCCCCCCTAGAGCGCCGCGAAGAGGCGATATCTCCCTTCCGAGGGATGCTCGTGAGGCCGTCACAGGAGAGATTGGATATACGTCGAGGCGATGGGCTTCGAGTGAGCTGCAGAAGGATGCGGTATGCGTCAACCGGCACGAACGATGGCACGAGCACTACGAATCCCCCGGGTGGGACTGCGGACCGTCGGCGTCGGGATCCTCGCCGTCCTCGTGGCGGGGTTCCTCGTCGCGTGTAGCGGGCAGAACCTCGAGGAGATCGAGCCCGAGGTCGGCGTCGACCATGTCGAGGTGGACGACAACACGTTCGATGCGCGCGTGGTCCAGGTGACGCCCGGCACTACGGTGACGTGGACGTGGGTGGGTGGCAACGATCACAACGTGGTCGGCGAGGGCTTCCAGTCCGACCTCCAGAAGGACGGTACCTTCCAGCACACCTTCGACACCCCCGGTTGGTACAAGTACATCTGCACCCTGCACGGCGGCATGACCGGTGCGGTCAGCGTCGTCGAGTAGCGGCCTCCGAGGGCGTCCCGGACGCCCTCGATTCCGTTGCTGCTACGTGCAGAGGCGGCGGACGACCTCGAAGGTGAGTTCGCAGCCGGCGTTGAACGTGTCCACGGAGATGAACTCGTCGTTGCCGTGGAAGCCGTTGTTCTCTTCGCGGGAGAAGACGGCCGGGGTGAAGCCGTAGGACACCACCCCTCGCGCGCGCAGGAAACGGTTGTCGGTCGCGCCGATGGTCATCGTCGGCGCGACCACGGCATCCTCGAACGCCGCGCGCACGCTGCCCTCGATCGCGCGGAACAGCTCGGTGTCCCACTCCGTCCGAGGCATCGCGAGCGGCTGCGGGTCGTTCACGAACTCGACGGCGATGCCGGGATCGTCCACGACCGCCTCGACCTGCCGTCGCCAGTCCTCCGGCTGCTGCCCGGGGAGGAGACGACAGTCGAGGATGGCCTCGCTGCGGGAGGGCAGGACGTTCCGCTTCACGCCGGCGTTCACCATCGTCACGTTCAGGGTGTTGATGAACATCGGCGTCAGGCCTCGGCGGGCGCGGATCGAGGCGGCGAGCGCCTCCTCGCTGCCGCCCTCGAGCACCCTGGCCTCGGCGAGGCGTTCGACGTAGGCGCGCGTGTCCGGCGCGAAGATCAGCGGGCGCTCCCACTCGTCGAGGCGGACGAGCGCCCGCGCGAGACGCACCATCGAGTTGTCGGTGTGGATGAACGAGCCGTGCCCGCCGGCACCGGTGGAGACGAGCCGGAGCGGACAGCCGAACTTCTCGTTCGCCGCCACGCTGAACACGGTCCGCCCGCCGGAGATGCGCCCCGAGTCGCCCTCGTTCAGCGCGTACTCGACGTCGAGGAGGTCGGGGCGATGCTCGGCAAGCCAGCCCATGCCGCGCGCGGAGCCGGCCTCCTCGTCCGGCGTGCCGAGGAACACGAGGTCACGCTTGAGCGGCAGCCCGAGGCGCTTCGCGGTCAGCAGCGTCATGAGTTGCATGACACCGAAGCCCTTCATGTCGATGGCGCCGCGCCCGTACACGCGCCCGTTCTCCAGGACGGCCTCGAACGGTGGCTTCGTCCAGTACGCCGCCTCCACCGGCACCACGTCCAGGTGGTTGCTCAGCATGAACGGCCGCTTCGAGCCGTCCCCGGCGAGGCGTGCGTAGACCGCCTCGCGCCCCGGATCGATCTCGACGTACTCCACCGGGATGCCCTCGGCCTCGATCAGCCCGCCGAGGAACCTCGCCGCCTTCGCTTCGTCTCCCGGCGGGTTCGTCGTGTCGATGCGGAGGTACTCGCGCAGCACGCCGAGCGCCTCGGCGTGGACGGCGGCCCAGTCGACCTCGGGCGTGACGTGCGGCATGAGGGCTCCCCTCGGGCGTTCGATGCGGTCGAGGGGAGCCTACACGGCGGCGTGAAGCCCGAAGCGGGAGGAGCGGGGCGGTCGGGTTAGCGGACGGCGTCGCCCATTCGGTACGCCTCGGTGATGTCGTCCAGGCGCACCTTCACGTCGACGGCGAGCGGCTCGATGGTCGCCTGGATCGAGTCGCGGAGCTGCTCCGGGCGGCTCGCGCCGATGATGGGTGCGGTGACCGCAGGATTCGCGAGCACCCACGCGATCGCCATCTGCGTCAGCGGCAAGCCTGCCTCGTCCGCGACCAGGCGGATGTCCTCCACCGTCTCAAACTCCTGGTCGTGCCAGTAGCGGTCCTGGTAGTTCGCCGCGGCGTTGCCCAGCGTGAAGCGGGTGCCCTCGGCCGGCGGGGCGTCCGGGCTGTGCTTCCCGGTCAGCAGGCCGCCAGCGAGCGGGTTGTACGGGATCACGCCGATGCCATCCTCGCGGCAGAGCGGGAACAGCTCGCGCTCAAACTCACGGAAGAGTAGGTTGTACCGCGGCTGGATGCAGTCGAACCGGGTGAGGCCCAGCGCCTCCGCCTTCCCGTTCGCGCGCGCGAGCTGGTAGGCGAGCCAGTTCGAGACGCCGATGTACCGCGCCCGCCCGGACCGCACGATGTCCTCCAGCGCGCGGAGGGTCTCCTCCACGGGCGTGTTCGGGTCGTACCCGTGGAGCTGGTACAGGTCCACGTAGTCCGTCCCCAGCCGCTCCAGGCTGGCGTCGATGGCGTCGAGGATGTGCTTCCGGGAGTTGCCGCGGTCCCAGCGGTTCGGCCCCACCACGCCGAAGCACTTCGTGGCGATGATGAAGTCCTGCCGCCGCCCCGTGAGCCACCGCCCGACGATCTCCTCGGTGCGTCCGGTCGTGTCCACGTCCCCGCCGAGGGGATACGCATCCGCGGTGTCGAGGAAGGTGATGCCGCCTTCGGCGGCCCGGTCCAGGATCGCGCGCGAGGTCTCCTCGTCGCACTGCAGCCCGAACGTCATCGTGCCGAGGCACAACCGCGAGACCTGCAACCCCGTCCGCCCGAGACGCACGTACTCCATCGCGACCCCCTCGATGTCTACGCCCGGCGGCCGCCGGAGCCGATCGAGGGTAACGCCCCCCACGTTGAGGGCTCGTTACGGGTGCCAGGAGTGGGATGGCGTGCGTAATGCCCTCACCCCGCCGACCGCCCGAGGGCAATCCCGGCGACCGCTGCCGCCATTCCCAGCACCACCGTGCCGAGCACGTACGCGACGGCGAGGCCCCACCGCCCCTCCTCGGCCTGACGGAAGGCATCCAGCGTGAACGACGAGAAGGTCGTGAATCCGCCGAGGATCCCGATCGAGATGCCGCTCCCAACCCACCTCGGCGTGTCCGGGAAGCGCACCTCCACCAGCCCAAACACCACCCCGAGGACAAACGCCCCCACGACGTTCACCGCGAACGTCCCCGCCCCGATCGTGCCGGTGCGGTCGGTGACCTCGGTGGTCACGACGTACCGCAACCACGATCCGAGCGCACCACCGAGGGCAATGGCTAGAGGGACGGGCATCACTCTGTGGGGGATTCAGGCAGGGTCTTCGGACGGCGTGCCTCCTGCTTCGAGTCGGCCAGTATCCGGAGTGCTCTGAGCCTCTGCTCCCGCTCGTGTCGGGCGACGTACCACTCGTCCACGAGGAGTTCGATAAGGCCAATCAGTAGGCTAGCTTCGTGAGGGTCTACCTCGACGATGACCGAGATGTCAGCCTCCATGTGAGCCCCGATGTTCCCCACTTGGCGAACAGCCTCGATGGCGGCGAGGACGTCCTGATCCAACTCGCCCCGTATCGCCTCGATCTCCTTAACCAGACGTTTGTCTTTGAGTTCGGAGACGGCATCTTTGTGGAAGTCCCGGATCATCCCCTGGAGAGCTCGTCTTGCAAGTGTCGCGGATGCTTTCGGAGATGCGGACTCGATCTGGCATGCCTCCGCATAGTCCTGCACGACTGCTGCCGGCACATAGTCCGGGAGAACTCGTGCGCGCGAAGACGGGATCAGACGAGCGGAGATCACCGTGTCCCCATCTTGATCCTCGACCGCGTAACCGAACCGCCGATGGAGTCGCAGAACGTCGACGGCTAAGGAGCGGTGCCTGCATTCCGGGTTGGGGCAGACCACGAAGGTGGATCTGACGCGCAGGTGTCCATAGTCGTGGATCCGATAGTCCTCGCCTACCTGACCAAGACCATCGCTGTTGGGGATATAGAAATCCGACTCTGCCACTGAGTAGTCATCGGCTCCGATTGTGGAGTGATGATCGCAGTACGGACACCGGTAGTTTCGTCGTTCGACCATAGTGTCACTCTACTATCAAGACGTGCGACTGCTGCCTATATCCCTGCGTTTCCTACGTGTCCAGGGTTTCGCCAAACTCGTTCCAGTACCCGAGACATGCTGATCTGGCTTCCACGACTGCGTTACCACGGCCTCTGGTGCTCGCGGTCGTAGTCCTCGAACCTCGCGTTCTGGGACTTGGACCACGAGACGCGGTTGGGGTCGTCGCCGCGGGCGGAGCGGTCGTTGGCCTGGATGAGCCACATGTTGCTCGAGGATCGGACGGCTGCGGTGAGGCCCATGACGTCCCACGCCTGGTTGATCTGCATCTTCGACAGGTGCAGCGCGGAGGTGTCGTTGAGGGCGATCCGGCGCGCGAGCCACATCGTCGCTTCGCGGAGCTGATCCCGAGGCACGACGCGATTCACCATGCCAAGCTGCTCCGCCTCCGCGGCGGTGAGGAAGTCGCCGGTCCAGAGGTACTCCTTCGCCTTCTTGATGCCGAGGTCGAAGAACTGGGTGACGTACTCGTGGCTGACCACGCCCCAGCGCACGGAGCGGTCGGCGAACTTCGCATCCTCGGAGGCGACGGCGAGGTCGCAGCAGGAGGCGAGCATCCACGAGCCCATGATGCAGTAGCCCTGGATCATGGCGATCGTCGGCTTGGCGAGGTTGCGCCAGCGGTCGTGGAGGCGGAAGTAGACGCCTCGGTCCATGGTGCGTATGCGGCCGGCCGGGGTCATGTCGCGCGGGAACTCCTCGAGCTCGCTGCGCGACTCCTCGGTGCCGAGGTCGTGGCCGGCGCCGAAGTGGTCGCCTGACCCCGCGACGACGATCACCTTCACCGTGGGGTCGTCCTCGGCGTGGCGGAAGGCCTCGTCGAGTTCGTGGTAGACGCGGCGGCTGATGGCGTTGAGGTGGTCCGGGCGGTCCACGGTGACGATGGCGATGTCGCCGTCCTGTTCGTAGCGGACATGCTTGAGGTCGGGCGCCATGCGGAGGCCTCCTGTGCGGTGGTGGGTCCGAGGTGGGCGAAGCTGGCGGATGGTACGCCTCGACGGGTGGGTTGGAGGGCGTGCGCCCCCACCAGTGCACCACCTGCACGTACCGAGGGGCGGCGTAGGATGCGCGCCATGCGCAGACACCTTCCGCTCGTTGCCCTCTCCATCCTCGCGACTGCTGCCCTCGCCGGGTGCTCGTATGAGGACGAGGGCACGCCCGCGCCGAGCGCCACGGCAGCTCTGCCCGCCGCGAGCGCATCCGCGACGATCGAGGCGACCCCGACCCCGTCGGCCACGGAGGCCGTCACCGCGACGCCGAGCGCGTCGCCAACGGAAGCAGCGACGGAGATGCCCTCGGCGAGCCCGTCCGCGACGTCTCCCGCGACCCCCGCCGTGACGGTCACGCCGGCCGCGACGCCGGCGCAGCCGGTCGCGACCGCCGTGCCGACGCAGACTGCCGCGCCGACGAAGACTGCCGCGCCGACGAAGACTGCCGCGCCGACGAAGACTGCCGCGCCGACGAAGACTGCCGCGCCGACGCCCACCGCCGCTCCCACGCAGACGGCGGCGCCTGCGCCCTCGGGCGGTACGGTGGAGATCCGCGGGTTCGGGTTCCCGTACGAGCTGCACGTCGCGGCGGGGAGCACGGTGACGTGGATCAACCGCGACGCCGTGCCTCACGACGTGGTGGCGTTCGACGGGAGTTGGAGCTCGGCGCTGTTCAACGAAGGGGAGTCGTACTCCCACACGTTCACGGCGGCGGGTCGCCAGCCCTACAAGTGCACGATCCACCCGTACATGCAGGCCACCATCGTCGTCGACTAGCGCGCTTCGAGCGTCTCGCGGACACGAAGGAGCCCGGCTTCGGCCGGGCTCCTCTGCGTTTCGGTGCGTCCGAGGGCTACCGCTGGCGGGCCGTGGTCCGCCGCGACACGCCGACGAGGGTGGCAGCACCCGCGGCCAGCAGGACCGCGAGCATCGAGTCGCCCGCCTCGGACGTGCCGCCCAGGCCGGTGTCGGCCGGGGCCGGGACGGTCGGGGTGCCCTCGCCGCCCGCGTCGACATCGGAGATGTCGGACACGAGGCCGGCGAACTCCTGGCTGACCAGGATGCGGCCGTCGTCCGTCACGAGAAGCGAGGTCGGGCTGATCAGGCCACTCGCGACAACCTCCTGCTCGCCGCCGGAGATCCGGACGACGCGGCCGGGGGCCTGCGCGAGCATGTTCGTGCTGAACTCGCTGACCAGCAGGTCGGCGCCGTCGAAGTCCACGTCCGTGACGGTGGTCAGGCCGTCCGCGTAGACCTCGACCTCGCCGTCGTCCAGGGCGTCGCCGTCGCCGTTGCCGTCCTCGACGCGGTAGACCACCGCGCCGCCGGAGGGGAACGGGAAGCCAGTGAGCGTGCCGACGTAGACCGCGCCGTCCGGGCCGATCGTGACGCCGGTGGGCACCTGGTCCATCGTCGGGCCGCCGAGGCCGGGGAACAGCGGGTTCTCGCGGTTCGTGAACACGGCGAACGGCGAGACCGTGCCGTCCGGCGCGATCCGGAGGAGGGCGTTCGCGCCTGAGTTCGAGATCAGGAAGCCGTCCTCGAAGGCGATCACGCTGTACGGGTTCGAGAGGAACTCAGGGTTCCCCGCGAGGTCCGTGTCGCCGTCCGTGTTGTTGTCACGTTCGTACTGTCCGAGGTCCACGAGCAGCGAGGGCGAGCTGGAACCCTCCGTCGCGAAGTAGACGGACTGGAGCTCCGCGTCCGGGCCTTCGGAGACGGTGATGACGTAGCCACCATCGACGGCGATCGCGGAACTCGGGCCCGCGGCCTCCTCGGCGCCGGTCTCGGCGCTCATGTACGTCGTGGTGGGCAGGCCGCTCACGACGACCGAGGACTCACCGTCGGCGTTGATGCGGACGATGTTGCCCGCGCCCAGCTCCGCGACGATCACGTCGCTGCCGGCGGCGCTGAGGCCTCGAGGGTTGGAGAGACCGGTCGCGATCGGCGTGCCTGGTGGTGCCGGCTGTGCGGCCGCGACGGTCGCGGCAAGGGCCAGGGTGATCGCGCCGGCAAGCGCGAAGACCCGTCGATGAGAACGCTGCATGATGGGAGCCTCCTTTGCGGGGCGGATAGTACGCCTCGCGAGGTTCGCGATACATAGTCTCCTGTTGGCCTCGCGTTGGGGCCTCGCGTTGGGCCGGTGCCGGTACGGTCTTGGAGGTTGCTGAGAGGTTGAGCGGTCGCCCGCCCTCGGTGGCCGACTCCGTTCCGTCTGTGGGGCCCGGTAGGCGGCAGGTGAGGTTCTCCTCCGGTTCCCATTCCGCGCGGGGCTGGCGACAATCTCGGCCTCACCGACCGAGCAAGGGAGCTCGCCATGCCAGCGTTGAAGCCCGCCGTCGTCTCGCACCGTGCCCACGAGGGCACGCATCCGGAGAACACCCTCCTCGGTGTCCAGGCCGCGCTCGATGACGGCGTCGACGCGATCGAGGTGGACGTCCGCCGCACGATCGACGGCGGCCTCATCCTGATGCACGACGCCACGTTCGCCCGCACCACCGGCGACCGCCGCGTGGTCGACCAGACCCCGTTCGCCGAGGCGGTCGCGCTCCAGGTGCGTCCCCAGGACCCCGAGCAGCAGCCGCAGCCCGTCCCGATGCTGGAGGACGCCCTCCGGCTGATCGATGGCCGGGCGGCGGTCGTCCTCGACTTCGTGGACGAGGCGATCGCGGACGACCTCATCGCCCTCGTGCAGCGGTCCGGTGCCGCTTCATGGACGTGGTGGACCTCCCACAACCCGAGGCTGGCGACGCGCCTCGCCTCCGAGACGCCGGGATCGAAGTCGTACCTCGGTTGGGCGGCCTCGGACGGCCGGTACGCCTCCCCGATCGACGCGCTGGAGGTCTGCGCGCGCCGCGGCCTCGCGGGGATCATGGCGGACCACGCCTACATCGACGAGACCGTGGTCCGCCTCGCCCACCGCGACGGCCTTGAAGTCGCCGTGTGGACGGTGAACGACCTGAAGCGGATGGCATCACTCGCGCGGATCGGTGTCGACGCCATCACCTCGGACTACCCGCGCGCCGTCCTCCACGTCCGCGAGCGCACCCCGCGGTCGGAGGCGGCTCGGACGCCCTCCCTGCGCTGGGAACATCGAGGCTAGAACACCGGGGCTACGAACCCCGCTAGCCCGAACGCGGAAGCGCCCTCTACACTGCGCGGACTGCCCTCGAACGGTCGGGGGTGTGTTCTAGGGCCCGTAGCTCAGCTGGGAGAGCGCAACACTGGCAGTGTTGAGGTCAGGGGTTCGAGCCCCCTCGGGTCCACCATTCCGCATCTGAGAGCCGGCCCACGAGGCCGGCTTTGTTGTGTTCAGTCGGCCCTGTCGGCGTGCTGATACACGCCCAGCTTCCGCTCCGGCGCTGACCCACACCAGACCGCTGACGCACACCGCCCCGGCCCCGCTCCGCCTTCTGGCCCCCTCTCCCGGCTCGGCAGGAGAGGGTGGGGGTGAGGGCGCACGCTCTGCTCTTGCAAGACGTCCACGGAGGGTGATGCTACGCATCCGGAAGGGGGCCCTCACCCCCGGCCCCTCTCCCGAAACCGGGAGAGGGGAGGCGGATCGGAGTCGGACCGGAGTTGGGAGCGGAGGCGGACCGGAGGCGGATCGGGAGTCGGGAGCGGATCCCGGTGCGCCGGCTGTCCTGTAAGAGCGGCGCATGCGCCTTCACCCCAACCCTCTCCCGCCGAGCCGGCGGAGGGGGTCAGAAAGGCGTGGGAGAGGAGCGCGACGAGGTGAGTTGGCGATGGTGGCCGCGATCGGGACGCCTTCGGGTGTTAGTCCTCTTCCAGCGTGCTGGTGTCGCCCTCGGGGAGGCCGAGCTCACGGGCCTTCAGGAGGCGGCGCATGATCTTGCCGGAGCGGGTCTTCGGCAGGATGTCGATGACGGCGATCTCTCGAGGTGCCACCGCGGGGCCGAGGCGGTCGCGGCAGTGGCGGTTGAGCTCGCGCATCAGTTCGGGGGTCTCGGAGTGGCCTTCGTTCAGGGTGACGAAGGCCTTCACCACCTCCATCGCGACCTCGTCGGGCTTGCCGATGACACCGGCCTCTGCGACGGCGGGATGCTCGATGAGGACGGACTCCACCTCGAATGGGGAGACGAGGTGGCCGGCGGTGTTGATGACGTCGTCGTCGCGGCCGACGAACCAGATGTAGCCGTCCTCGTCGCGCTTCGCGCGGTCGCCGGTGTAGTACCAGCCGTTCTTGAAGCGCGAGTCGTAGCGCTCCTGGTCGTTCCAGTACGTCCGGAACATCGAGGGCCACGGCGGCTGGACGACCAGCGCGCCCTCGGCCGCAGGCTCCGTGAGCTCGTTGCCCTCGTCGTCCACGACCGTGACGTGGACACCGGGGAACGGGCGGCCCATGGAGCCGGGGCGGACTGGCTGCGAGGGGTAGTTGGCGCACATGATCGAGCCGGTCTCGGTCTGCCACCAGTTGTCGAGGATCGGCTGCTCGAAGACGCGGTTGCCCCACACGACCGCCTCCGGGTTGAGGGGCTCACCGACCGATCCGACGAACCGCAGCGAGGAGAGGTCGAACTGCGCCGGGAGGGACTCGCCGCTGCGCATCAGCAGGCGGATCGCCGTCGGCGCGGTGTACCACACGGTCACCCGGTGGTCCTGGATCAGGCGGTACCAGCGACGCGCCGCAAACCCGGCCTCGTCGATGAGCGCCGTCACGCCGTTCGAGAACGGCGCGAACATCCCGTACGAGGTGCCCGTCACCCAGCCCGGGTCGGCGGTGCACCAGTAGATGTCGTCGGGCTGGAGGTCGAGCGCGTACTTGCCGGTGGCGTAGTGCCCCACGATCGCGTTGTGGACGTGCGCCGCGCCCTTCGGTAGGCCCGTGGTGCCGCTGGTGAAGTGCATCACGGACCAGTCCTCGGCACCGGTCCGCTCGACCTCGAACTCCTCGGACGCGGGGTCCACGATGGAGGCGTAGTCGATGTCCTCGGGCGCGACGGTGGCGCCCTCGCGGTGCGCGATCACGATGACGTGGCGGACCGAGGGCAACTGCGAGCGGATCGCGTTCACCTTCGGCAGGAGCTTCGGGGTGGTGATGATCACGGAGCCCTCGGCGCGTGCGACGCGCTCCTTGATCGGCTCCGGGCCGAATGCCGAGAACAGCGGCGCCATGATCGCGCCGATCTTCAGGATGCCGAAGCAGGAGAAGTACAGCTCCGGGATGCGGTCCGAGAGGATAAAGACCCGCTCCCCCTTCTCGATGCCCAGCCCCTTGAGGGCGTTCGCGACCTTGTTCGACTGTCGCTTGAAGTCGCCGTAGGTGTAGGTCTCGACGTGGTCGTCGGCGGCCTGCCAGATGATCGCGGGCTTGTCGGCGTTCGCCCCGTTGGCGTGCCGGTCGATGCACTCGTGGGCCATATTGATGAGCCCGCCCGGCGTGTCCAGCTCTGCCCACATGTCGTCCCACGAGAACGACTCGCGGAGGGCGGCCCAGTCCCCGAGGTTGGGCGCCCGCTTCAGCGAGGCGACGTCACGCGCAATCTCCGGATAGCCCTCGATCATGGCTCTGCTCCCTCACGCCGCGCCCTCTGGTTGGGCCCGGCGCGAGTGTACCGCCCGGGTCGAGGGGGACCGTGGAGGGCGGGTCAGGGTGGTGGCGGGAACTCCTTCGTCCCGCCCGGCACGAGGATGAGCGTGCCTGCCTCGAGGCGTGCCGGGTCGCCATCGAGCCCGTTCGCGGCGAACTCGAGGATGTCGCGCTCCTCGGCGTGGTACGTCGCGGCGATGCTGGCGACGGTCTCGCCGGGCTGGGCGACGTGCAGGATGCCGTCGACGGTGGGGACTCGGATACGAGTGCCGGGCGGGAGGATTCGGACGAAGCTGTTCGGCGACCCCTCGGCGAGGAGGGCGTCCATGTCGACGTTGTTCCAGATCAGCGTCTCTTCGCTTACGCCGAAACTCCGGGCGACGCTCGCGAG
Source organism: Dehalococcoidia bacterium (assembly GCA_023228765.1). Taxonomy (GTDB): domain Bacteria; phylum Chloroflexota; class Dehalococcoidia; order UBA2979; family UBA2979; genus W-Chloroflexi-9. Next base: position 1,290 of record JALOAM010000079.1, on the reverse strand, counting down.
TGAGTCGGTCGGCTGGATCTCGTACTCAAAGAACAGCGGGAGCTTCGGCGACGTGGTCGCGAGCATTGTCGACTCCGCGATCCAGATCAGTTCCGTGAACCGCACACCCGGGCTCGCGAGAAGCGCGATGAACCCGTCCTGCTCCCAGGCAAGCCGTTCGATGCCGTCCTCGGTCGAGCGGAAGGCGACCCGGTCATCCGACAGGGTGACGGGCTGATCAGTCGTGAGGTCGGGCGCGGGGCCGCCGAGCGGGGTCTGGGTGAAGGCGATCCAGTCATCGACTGTCCCGCCGGTCTCGATCGGCGGGGTGTCCATCGGCGAGGTGTCCATCGGCGCGAGCACGATCTGCAGGTCCGTGAACGAGCAGTCAGAGTCAGGATCCTGCCAGTCGATCGGGCCGCCCTGCATCTGATAGACGCGCCATCCATCCGGGAAGTATGTCGGCTGCAACATGCCTTCCCGCGCTGGCCAGATCCCGGGTTCCCACACGCCGGTCCAGCAGTAGTTGACGACCGCCGAGGGTGTGTCGTCCTCGCCTGCTGTCCTTGAAACGGGCTCGGTCGGTACCGCCGTTGCAGTCTCCGTCACTGCTGAAACCGGCAGGCCCGAGTCGTCTCGGCCGCCCGAGAGTGCCACGGACACGATCGCGGCTCCGGCGACCGCGCTGAGGATCGCGCCCGCGGGGACGAGCATCCTCGCGCGCTCGCGCCAGCCTCGACGGGCGGGGACGCCCTCGCGGTGGCGGTACCAGGCGGCGACGTCCTCGCGGCTGGTGACGCCGAGGCGGCCGAGGAGCTCCGAGACGTGGTACTTCGCGCCGGCGAGCGAGACGCCGAGGGCGTCCGCGATCTCGGGGTTGGAGCGGCCCTCGGCGATGAGCCGGGCGACCTCCAACTGGCGGTCGGTGATCTGCTCAACGGTGTCCACGCGTCGATTCTGACGGATGCGCGCGAGCGACACACTAGCCGAGCAGATGTTCTAGTCCGCCCCCACTACTCCGGGAGGAGGAGTCCGAGGATCGCCTCTGCCTCCTCAGGTGTCGCGGGCCTCGGGCGGTTCTCGGCGACGTCGATGCGGGCGGGGCGGAGGTCGAGGACGGGCGGATGGCCGGCCTCGAAGGTGACGGCGGCGACGACGGACTGGAACGGGCCCTCACCGATGACGGCGAGGTCCTCGGCATCGAGGTCGAAGACGAAGTTGCCGAGCGAGTAGAGGATGAGGCCCTCGCGTCCGTCCGGCGCGCGGTACGCCTCGACGGGTTGGAGCACGTGGGGGTGGTGGCCGACGACG
>JALOAM010000078.1 GCA_023228765.1 Dehalococcoidia bacterium | reverse complement strand
CCTCGGGACGCTGAGTGCCAGAGGGCTCTGGCCCGCATCCGCTGGTCGACACGCGGCCGGACCCCGGTCGCCACCAGGCGAAGCGCGCTCCGGTACACTCGGATGACCACCCTGACCCGAGGTACGCCATGGCGCAGCCGGCTGAATCCCCACAGTCGTCCGACCCGCAACCGCTGGAGGCCTCCCGGCGCGCGGAGCGATCGCTGGCATCCCAACAGCACGAGTCCCAGCACGCCGAGGTCGACGCGATCCGCGCGGAGGTGGGGCGCGTCATCGTCGGGCAGCACGCGCTGGTGGATCGGCTGCTGATCGCCCTGCTCACGAACAACCACGCACTGATCGAGGGCGTCCCGGGGCTCGCGAAGACGCTCACCGTCTCGACGCTGGCGCGCGCCATCGAGTGCTCGTTCGCGCGGATCCAGTTCACGCCGGACCTGCTGCCGGCGGACGTGACGGGGACGCTGATCTTCAACCCGCAGGACGGGGACTTCCACGTCCGCCGCGGGCCGGTCTTTGCCAACATCGTGCTGGCCGACGAGATCAACCGCGCGCCGGCGAAGGTGCAGTCCGCGCTGCTCGAGGCGATGCAGGAGCGCACGGTCTCCATCGGCGGGGAGTCGTTGCCGCTGCCGAGTCCGTTCCTGGTGCTCGCGACGCAGAACCCGATCGAGCAGGAGGGGACCTACCCGCTGCCCGAGGCGCAGCTCGACCGGTTCATGATGAAGATCGTGGTGGGGTACCCGGAGCGCGACGAGGAGCGCGCGATCCTCGCGCAGGCGCTCGACGCCGAGGATGCCGAACCGCGGCCAGTGATCTCGATCGCGGAGATCGCCCGCCTGCGCGACGCCGTGAAGCAGGTGGACCTGAACGACCGTCTCCGCGAGTACATCGTGCGGCTGGTGGAGGCGAGCCGCGAGCCGGAGCGCCACCGCATGGACGACCTCGCTCCCCTGGTGGAGTTCGGAGCGTCACCACGCGCCGGGGTGTTCCTCGCGCGGGCCGCGCAGGCGTACGCCTTCATCGCGGGCCGCGACTACGTGACGCCGGAGGACGTGAAGGCGATCGCGCCGGACGTGCTGCGCCACCGGTTGGTGCTGACCTACGAGGCCGAGGCGCAGGGCGTGAGTGCAGACCAGGTTGTCACGCGCCTCCTCGAAGGCGTGGGCATCCCCTAGGCGCGGTTGATGCCATCCCGAGGCGAGTCGAGGACGGCGCTCCCCGCGGGGCTCTTGCCCCCGGGGTTGATGGGCCGCGTGCGCGGGATCGAGATCCGCACCCGCAAGCTCGCGGCTTCCGGCGTGGCGGGGAACTACCGCTCGGTCTTCCGTGGTTCCGGCATCGAGTTCGCCGAGGCGCGCGAGTACGTACCGGGCGACGACGTGCGCCGCATCGACTGGAACGTCACCGCCCGCATGGGCACGCCGTGGGTGAAGGAGTTCGTCGAGGAGCGCGACCTCACCGTCGTCTCGGTCGTCGACCGGTCGCCCTCGATGCTCGCGGCGACTCCCGAGGGTGGGCGGCTGCGCGCGGCCGCGGAGCTTGTCGCGCTGCTGGGGTTCTCCGCCGCCTACAACAACGACCGCACCGGGCTCCTGCTGTTCAGCGACGGCGTCGACGCGTTCGTGCGGCCGAGGCGCGGTACGCGCCACGTCCTCCGGCAGGTGCGCGACGTGCTCCTCGCGGACATCGAGCCGGGGAGCGGTGGGGGGCGCGGGACGGCGATGGCGCCCGCCCTCGACCACCTGTCGCGCGTGCTGCGACGGCGCTCGGTCGTGTTCGTGATCTCGGACTTCCTCACGGAGGGGTATGCGGCGTCCCTCCAGACGCTCGCCCGACGCCACGACGTGATCGCGCTCACCCTGGTCGATCCGCTCGACCTCGAACTGCCCGATGTCGGCCTCCTCGACGTGCTCGACGCCGAGAGCGGACGGCGGCTGGTGGTGGACACCGGCAGCCGCGCCGTCCGCGAGGCGTACCGCGAGGCTGCCGCGGAGCGCGCCACCGAGCGTGACCTGGCCCTCAGCCGTGCGGGCGTGGAGCGCGTCCCCATCCACCTCGACGCTGACGTCGTTGCCCCCGTGGCCTCCTTCTTCCGCCGGCGCGCGTAGGTGATGGCATGAGACGCGCGCTCGTCGCCGTCCTCGCCGGGTTGTTCGCCCTCGCCCCGGCCCTGCTCGCGGCTCAGGAGGCGCCCGAGGGCGTCACCGCCACGGTCGCGTTCCGAGAGTCCGAGGCGACGATCGGCGATCGCGTCGTCCTCAGCGTGCGCGTGGAGCACCCGGCGAGCGTCGTCGTCACGGTGCCCCTCCCCGACATCGAGGGCGCCGAGGTGCTCAACGCTGGCGAGACGTCGCTCACGACGCAGCCGGACGGGACGCAGGTCAGCGAGACGACGTTCCGCTACCAGCTGTTCACGCTCGGCCCCGTGGAGAGCGGGCCCGTCCTCGTGAGGTGGATCGACGAGGAGGGCGAGAGCGGAGCGTTCGAGGCCCCCGGCGCGCAGGTGCCGGTGGTCTCCGTCCGCCAGCCGGGCGACGAGGTGCTGCGCCCACTGAAGCCCCCACTCGACATCGAGGGCGCGCCACCTGCCTGGCTCGTCCCCGCCGCGATCGCCCTCGGTGTCGCGGTGCTGCTCGGACTCGGGGTGCTCGGCGTGCGACGGCTGCGGCGGCGCGAACCGGAGCCCGAGGGCGAACCGCTCGACCTCGCCGAGCGCGCGGCGCGAGCGCGGCTGGCTGGGGTGCAGCATGCGGATCTGGCGGACGAGGCGGAGTTCCAGCGCTTCTACGGCACGATCGCGGCAGTGGTGCGCGAGTACCTCGGGGAGCGGTTCGGGTTCAACGCGACCGCGCTCACCTCCACCGAGCTCGAGGCGCGCATGACATCGCACGGGGTCGACCGCTGGCAGGCGCGGCTGGTCAGCGGACTCCTGGACCGGTGCGACCGCGCCGTGTACGCACGGCAGTACCCGGACCCCGCCTCCGCCGACCACGATCTCACCGTCGCGTTCGAGATCATCGAGCTCTCCCGCCCCCGTCCCGAAGTTGCGCCCGAGGAGCTCGACCCCGATCGAGATGAGGCGGTGGCCTCGTGACCTTCGATGTCGTCGGCTCTGGGATCGAGTTCGGCGCACCGCTGGTGCTGCTGGCACTGGTGCCCGCGCTCGGGATCCTCGGCGCGCAGTTCATGCAGCAGCGGCCGGCGGCCGTGGTGGCGGACACCGGCCCGCTCGCCGCGGCCGCGCGTCCCACGGTCCGCACGAGGCTGCGGCGGCTTCCCGACGTCCTTCGCGCGCTGGCGATCCTCCTGCTGCTCCTCGCGGCGGCGCGTCCTCGGGAGGGGCTGGCGCTGACCACGCTGCCGGAGGAGGGGATCGACATCGTCGCGGTGGTGGACGTGTCCTCCTCGATGTCGCAGGCGGCGAGCGAGGACGAGTCGAGGTTGCAGGCGGCGCGCCGCGTCCTGGATGAGTTCGCGGAGACGCTGGAGGGCGACCGCCTCGGCCTCGTCGCGTTCCAGTCGCGCGCGCTCACGCTCTCGCCGCTCACCAACGACGTCCAGGCGATCCAGCGGCGCATCGAGGACCTGGGCCCCGGGCTGATCGAGGACGGCACCGCGATCGGCCTCGGGATCGCGGAGGGGCTGACGCTGCTCGAGGACTCGCAGGCGCGCAGCCGTGTCGTCGTGCTGCTGACCGATGGCGAGAACAACGCCGGCGAGATCGAGCCGTTCGCCGCCGCCCGCGTGGCGGAGGCCCTCGATGTGCGGCTCTACACCATCGGCCTCACGGGGCCGGGCTCGCGGGACATCGACGTCCCGGCGATGGAGGAGATGGCCGGCCTCACGGGAGGCGCCTTCTTCGACGCCCGTACGCCCGAGGAGCTCGAGGCGGCGTACGCCGAGATCGGCGCGCTCGAACGGTCGCGGGTCGGCGAGCGCGAGTTCATCGCGTGGCGCGAGTACGGGCCGTGGCTCGCGTTCGCCGCGGCGGGACTGGTGCTGGTGGACGTGGGCCTGCGCTCCACGTGGCTCCGGAGGCAGCCATGAGCGGCATGAGCCTCACCTTCGGCGCGCCGTGGCTCCTCGCCGGGCTGGTGATCCCGCTGGTCGCCCTCGTCGCCCTCGCCTACGCGACGCGCCGGCGTCGCGCGGCGTCCGAGGTCCTCGGCGGACCGCCGGGGCTGCGCGTACCGCGGAGCCGGCGCCTGCGGGCGATCATCGGGCTGCTGGTCGTCATCTCGGCGGTCCTCGCCGTGGTCGCCGCCGCCCGCCCGCAGTGGGGCGAGGACGACCAGGCGCTCACGCAGCGGGGCATCGACGTCATCGTCGCCCTCGACGTGTCGCGCTCGATGGAGGCGGAGGACGTACCGCCGAGCCGGGCACGGGCCGCTGCCGCCGGGCTGGCCGAAATGCTCACGCACATGACGGGGAACCGCGTCGGCCTCGTCGTCTTCGCGGGCGACGCCTTCGCGAGGGCGCCCCTGACCGTGGACCTGCCGGTCGTCTCGTCTCTGATCACGCGCGCCCAGGTGGAGGCCCCGCTGGTCGAGCCCGGCACCAACTTCCGCGGCGCCCTCGCGGAGGCGTTCCGGCTGCTGGACGTCGAGGACGCTGCCCGCACGCAGGCCGTGCTCCTGGTCTCGGACGGCGAGGACCTGTCTGCGGACGCGACCTCGGAGGATGGTCAGGGCGGCTACCAGGAGGCGATCGACTTCGCCGAGCGCCGCGGCATCCGCATCTACACGGTGTTCGCAGGCACCTCGAACCCCACCGCGTTGCCCGAGGACAGCGGCGGCACCGATGTCAGCGTCGCGCAGCCCGAGGTCCTCGACGCGATCGCGGAGCAGACCGGCGCGTCCTTCCGCACGAGCGAGCGCATCCCCGGCCTCGCCGTGGAGTTCCGGCGTCTCCAGCAGACGCAGTTCGGCGAGGGCGAGCAGCGCGAACCCGTCGAGCGGTACGCGTGGTTCGCGGGCGGTGCAGCTGCCCTCCTGCTGCTCGTCGCGATGCTGGGCGAGGGCGCCGCGACCCGCCTGCCGCGCCTGCGCGGTGGGGTCATCTCCGCCGCGCTTGCCGTCCTCGCGGGGCTCATCGTGGCGGGGTGCGGGACGGCGGCGTGGCAGCACGTCCGCGCGGGCAACGACGCGTACGAGGCCGACCGCTTCGAGGAGGCGCTCGCCGAGTACCGGCAGGCGGCGGAGTCGGTGCCACAGGACGCCGCGGTCAACTACAACATCGCGAACGCCCTCCACGAGCTGGGGCGCGTCGAGGAGGCGATCGCGTCAGCGGAGCAAGCGCGCGTCTTCGCGGAAGAGGCCGGCGAGGGCGCCACATCCGCCCTCGCGCTGTACACGCTCGGCAACACGCACTTCCGCGCGGCGGACCTCGTCGCCGCGCGCGACGCTTACCAGGCGGCGCTCCGCATCGATCCCAGCGATCAGGACGCGAAGGCCAACCTGGAGCTGGTGCTGCGACTGATGGCGCCGACCGAACCACCCGAGGCGCCCCCACCGGATCCCGGCAGCGGCGACGACGGCGAGGGTGAGGGCAACCCCCAGGACGGCGGCGGTGAGCCCGGCGAGGGAACGGCGGAGGGCGAAGGCGACCCCTCCGACCAGCCCGGCCAGGGCGAGGAGCCCGCCGGCTCACCGAGCGAGCAGCCCGGCAGTCCCGGCACCGGCACCGGAGGCGAGGGCGGCGCTCCCAGCGGCGAGGGCATCACGACGCTGGAGGAGGCTCAGAGCGCCCTCGAGCAGGCGCTCGGCGAGCTGGGGCCGGAGGTCACGCTGGAGGAGGCGATGCGGATCCTGGAACTCTCGCAGCGGGCGAATGAGCTGAACCCGCTACCGAGTAGCTCCGGCGGCGGCGTCCCGCCGCGCTAGCGGCCCACCCTGCACCCGCCCGAGGCGAGTGAGTCGCTGGAGGGCCATCCGCACGAGCGCCCCCCGCACGCGCCGGTACTCGCCCTCGAGGCGTGCGGTCTCCTCATCGCTCTCGGTGACGCCCTCCGCACGGCCGTACCGGGCGCGCGTGTACGACTGCGCGAGGGCGACCGTGGCGTCCGCGGCCTGCGGCGAGCGCAACCGCGGCCCGAGGTCCTCGGCCGTCTCGACGGCGGTCCGATCCGGCGCGGCGGTGAGGCCCGCAAGGCGCGCGAACAGCTGCACCTTCGCCCATCGCCGAGTGGCGGGACTCAGCCCTCGGAAGATGCGGTTCCAGCTCAGCCGTATGACCACCAGCACCACGAGGAGCACGGTCGCGGCGATCAGCGCCCAGCCGATGATCCGCGCGAGCAGTGCGAGGAAGGCGTTCTCACCGTCCTCGATCGTGGCGAAGTCCAGGTTGGCGGGGGTGCCGTCACCCGTGAGCTCCGCGAACAGCTCGTCCTCCGGGAAGAACAGGTCGTCGAACTCGCTCTCGGCGGCGGCGCGCGCCTCGCTGTCGTCGCCCGGGCGGACCAGGACGTCACGGCTGGGGGTGGGGTTGAACTCCACCCAGCCGAAGCCGGGGAAGTAGACCTCCGGCCACGTCCACGCCTCCTCCTCGCTGATGCGGTAGGACTTGGTCGCCGCGTCGAAGTCGGAGGCGTCGAGGGCGAACCCCACGGCCACGCGGCTGGGGATCCCGATCGTGCGGAGCATGACCGCCATCGAGGAGGCGTAGAGGTCGAAGTACCCGGCGCGGGACTCGAACAGGAAGTGGGCGACGGCGTCGCGGCCCGGTGGAGGGGCAGGGATGTCGTAGGTGAACGTATAGTTCTGGCGCAGGTACTCCTCCACCAGCCGGGCCGCCTCGTACGGGTGCTGGGCGCTGCCGGCCACGTTCAGGGCGAGCTCGCGCACGTCCGGCGGGAGGTCGTCCGGCAGCGCGAGGTAGCGGCCGAGGATGTCGGCGGGGTAGCCGTGTCCGGCCTCGCCGAGCGTCTCGATCGCGGCGACCGAGCGCGTCCCGACGGTGGAGTAGGTGTCGCCGTCGCGCATCCTGGAGTCGGGACGCAGCTGCAGCGGCCCGCCCGCGGCGTCCACGATGAGGTCCGCGTCCTGGTCGCTCGCGATCGGGTCGCCGGCGCTCAGGAGGATGTTCCCCGGCGCGGTGTCGTCCACGACGGTGATGTCCACCCGCACCGCCTCGCGGACCTGTGCGCGGCTGGATGGCGTCCCGAGCTGCGCCGCCTCGATGGTGGTGCCGACGAGCGGCACGGCGGACGCCTCCGAGACACGCCACCCGGCGCCGGTGTACTCGTCGTACACGGCGCCGCGGATGTTCATCTCGCCGGGCGCGATGACCTCGTACAGCACGTCCCGGTCGAGGCCGATCTTCCCCTGGAGGGGGAGGACGGCGTCCATCGCGTGGATCGGGATCGGTTTCTTCGACCCGACGCCGATGAACACCCGGCCGATCACGTCGACCCGGTCCGAGATCGGCGAGAAGGCGCGGCCCCAGAGGTCAGCGGCGGGGCCGAAGTTGTTGGCGGTGGGGATCAGCCATGCCGCCGTGATCAACGCTGCCGCGACGGCGCCTCCGACGAGCAGCACCTCGATCGACATGCCCTCGCGCGGCTCGACGCCCTGGCTGCGCCACACGGTGACGGACTGCAGGAACGTGAGCCGGGCGACCAGCAGGATCGCGGCGATCAGGAAGAACACGAACTGGAACGAGGGCTGCCCCGGCAGGTAGGAGATGTTGGTCAGCAGCACGAACCCGCCCGGGATCAGCGCCACCCACGGGTTCCGCCAGCGCACCACCGCCCACGTCGACAAGAACCCGACGAGGAACACGGCCGCGACGAGCATCACCACGAACGGCAGCGGGTCGGCAGAGATGCCCTCGCCGAGGAGCGCGCGGAACCACTCCAGCAGCCGGAGCCGGAACTCGCTCCAGCGTCCCGACAGGCCCGAGGAGGTCGGGTCCGCGAGTTCCATGGTCTGCATGACCAGCGCGGTGACCAGCACCACACCCGTCAGGGCGCCGATGCCCGCGGCCGTTAGCCCTCGGAGGCGGCTGTGCCCGAGCGTCCACGCGAGCAAGAGGCCGGCGAGCGCCGGGAACATGAGGTTCGGCATCTCGTCCACCCACTCGGAGGACTGAAGCGAACCGACCACGGGCAGTTGGACGAACAGGACGAGGCCGAAGGTGACCCAGGACTCCCATGAGCGCCAGGCGCGTTCCGGCTCCACCTCGCGCGGCTCGGCCTGCGAGGGGCGGGCGAGGAGCTGCTCGAACGTCGGGGCGGTCGCCATCAGGCGCCTCCCCTCGCGGTGCGTGGCAGGCCACCCCGGGCGGGGGCGTCCTCCATCCCCGCGGAGAGCACCCGCCCGAGGTCGTCGCGGCGCTTCACGGTGAGCGTGTGTACGCCGCCCGAGGCCAGCGTCCCGTAGACATCGAGGGGACTCGGGGCGTCGCCGAACGTATTCGCTTCGACGAGGATCGCGGCGACCTTCACCCCGCGACTGGCGAGCGAGATCAGGCTCAGCGGCCACGACTCCTCGGTAGACGGGGTGATCACGAGCACGGTCGTGTGGCGGCCGAAGCGCCGGGACTCCTCGAACAGCAGGTTGGAGATCGGCGCGTCGCCGACCGCCCGCGCGAGGGCGAGCGTTTCCAGCATGCGCGTGTAGTGGTTCTGGCCGCGGTCCGGCTCGTCGATCCTCAGGCGCTGCCCGAAGGTGATGAGCCCCACGGAGCGGTTCTGCTGGATGAAGTAGCGGCAGACCGAGGCGGCGACGGAGACCGCCATCTCCTCCGTCGACTCCTCCCCCTCGCCGACGTGCACGCTTCGCTGGAGGTCCACGACGATCCAGATGTCGGACGCGGGGTCGAGCTCGAACTGCTTCACGATCGGCTGACCAAGGCGCGCCGTGGTGGGCCAGTGGATGCGGTTGTAGGAGTCGCCCGGCGCGTACGGCCGCAGCCCGGCAACGTTCGGGGTGATGTTGTGCGTGCGTCGGCGGATGCGTCCCTCGCCGGGGAGGTTCGCCGGGGGGACGTAGAAGTTCGGCAGCTCCGGCGCGCTCGGGTAGACGAGGACGGTCGCCGTCGAGCCGAACGTCCGGGTCACGCGGAAGAACCCGAAGGGGTCGCGCGCCGTCACGCGCAGCGGGCCCACCTCGTACACCCCGCGCAGCCGCGTCCTCGTGCGGTAGGACCACGACGCCGCGCCGCGGGCGGGGAGCGTCAGCACGCGGCGCGCGGCGTGCCCCGGCAGCGTCGAGGGGTCATCGACCTCCAGCCACACCTTCGGCAGCAGTGAGCGCGAGCGGATCCACACGCTGCCTTCGATCGGCTGTCCCTGCGTGACCCGCTGGTCGGTGCGACGCACCTCGACGTCCAGGCCCTTCGCCATCTCGCGCGTCCAGAACCACGCGAGGGGGATCGCGATGAGGATCACGTAGGCGAGCCGGAACAGCAGCCAGAACCCGGTGGCGAACCCGACCACGATGCAGAGCACCGCGACGAACGCCGTCACGGTCACGTTCACGTGGCTGCGCATCCAGGCCCACGCGCTGCCTCGATCGGTCGAGGGCGTCCCGACGGGGGTGGGGCGGGACACGGCCTACGCTCCGCCTCGCGCGCGGACGCCGGGAACGGCGACGCGCTGCAGGACCTCTTCCACGATCTGGGCGCTGTCGATGTCGCGCACGCGCGCGCTCGGGCTCACGATCACACGGTGGCCGAGCACCGGGTACGCGAGCGCCTTCACGTCGTCCGGCTGCACGAAGTCGCGCCCGTCCAGCATCGCGAACGCCTGGGACGCCCGCATGAGGCCCAGCGATCCTCGAGGCGATGCGCCGAGGTAGGCGGCGTCGTGGTCACGCGTCGCGTTCGCCAGGCTCACGATGTACTGCTTGATCAGCGGGTCGACGTAGATCTTGCCCACCTCGTCCTGGAGTTCCGTGATCTCGGCGGGCGTGACCACCTGGTCCAGCGTGTCGATCGGGTGGCGCGACTGCTGCGCGTCCATGATCAGCACCTCATCCGTGGGTGACGGGTAGCCGAGGTGGATGCGCATCAGGAAGCGGTCCAGCTGCGCCTCCGGCAGCGGGAACGTGCCTTCGTACTCGATGGGGTTCTGGGTCGCCATCACCATGTGCGGCGAGGGCAGGCGGTGGGTGATGCCGTCCACCGTGACCTGGTGCTCTTCCATCGCTTCGAGGAGCGCGGACTGCGTCTTCGGGGTCGCGCGGTTCACCTCGTCGGCGAGGACGATCTCGGCCATGATCGGGCCGGGGCGGAAGGAGAACTCGCCCGTGCTCTGCTGGTAGACCGAGACGCCGGTGACGTCGGTCGGCAGCAGGTCCGGCGTGAACTGGATGCGGGAGAACCGGCATCCCGTGGACACCGCGAGGGCGCGCGCGAGCATGGTCTTGCCCACGCCGGGGACGTCCTCGATCAGCAGGTGGCCACGACACAGCAGGGTGACGAGGGCGACCCTCGCCTCGGCGTTCTTGCCGATGATCACGCGCTCGACGTTCGCGAGCACTCGCTCGGCGACGATCCGGGGATCTTCCATGAGGTCTCCGCAGACTGACAGCCAGACCACCCCCGCCCGAGGGCCGTCCGTTACGGGATGCTGTGCTGAAGAGGTGGGAGACTGACCGGGGTTCCGCCGCACCCCTACTTCCCTTCGAGTGTAGCAATTCCGACGAGGGCCGACCGCCCATCACTCGCCCGACACCAGTGCTGACGCGGTTTCGGTCGCAGGCGAGGGAGGCGCGGAACGGCTTCTCGATGAAGCGCTCCCTACGGTTCGCCTCATGGCTACCCGTGACCCTGCCTCCGAGCCGCTCGAGCCATCCGCCCTCTGGACGGCAACCGACCGCGGCACTGCATACCCCGCACTCGACCACGACCTGGAGACGGACGTTGCCATCGTCGGCGGCGGGATCGTCGGACTGACCGCCGCGCGACTCCTGTCGGAGGCCGGCCTCGACGTCACGGTGCTGGAGGCGCGCCGCGTGGGGCGGCAAGTGACCGGGCGCTCCACGGCGAAGGTGACCTCGCAGCACGCGCTGAAGTATCACGACCTCCGCACGGCCTACGGCGCCGAGGCGGCCCGCCTCTACGCCGACGCGAACCAGGAGGCCGTACGCGCGATCGAACGCTGGTCCCCCGACCTCGACGCCCACTTCGAACCGCGCACGGCCTACGTCTACACGACCGACCAAGGCAAGTTGCCGGCGCTCCACCAGGAGGTCGACGCCGCGACCGAGGCTGGACTGCCCGCGCGGTTCACCTCGGATGTTCCATTGCCTGACGCGGCGGTGGGTGCCGTCGCCTTCGACGCGCAGGGCCAGTTCGACCCGTATGCCTACACCTCCGGCCTCGCGCGGCGCGTGGTGGAAGGCGGCGGTCACGTCTTCGAGGACACGCGCATCGAGCGTATCGAGGAAGGCGAGCCCTGCGTCGTCGGAACGGATCACAGCACCAGCGCCCAGCACACCGTCACCGCGCGCAAGGTCATCCTCGCGACGCACCTGCCGATCATGGACCGCGGCCTCTACTTCGCGCGCACGAAGCCCCGCGCGCATGCCGTGATCGCCGCGCTGCTGGACGGGCCACCCCTCGACGGCATGTTCATCTCCGCCGACTCCCCGACGCGCTCGCTTCGATCGTTCGAGGACGAACGCGGCGCCTGGCTCGTGTTCCTCGGCGCGTCATACACGCCCGGCGCGGGCACGGACACCGCAGCCATGTTCGAGGAGATGGAGGCGGAGGTCCGCGGGCGCTTCCCGGTCCGCAGCGTCGAGTACCGCTGGACGAACGAGGACTACGACTCCGTCGACGGCCTGCCGATGGTCGGCCCGCTCCTCCCGACCAGCAAACACATCTCGATCGCGACTGGGTTCAGCGCCTGGGGCATCACGAACGGCCACGTCGCCGGCCAGATCCTCGCCGACGCCATCCTCGAACAGCCACGGAGCGGCATCGCCGAGCTCTTCGACCCGGGGCGTCTCCACCTGAAGGAGGCTGCCGGCAAGACCGTGGAGGAGGTCATCGAGAGCGCGACGGGCCTCGCCTCACGCTATGCGCCCGGCCGGCTCCTCGACGTCGCCACCGTCCGGCCGGGCGAGGCCGCCGTCGGCGAGGTGAACGGGGAGCGCGCCGCGGTCAGCCGCGACGAGGACGGCACGCTGCACGTCGTCTCCGCCATCTGCACGCACATGGGGTGCCTCCTCGGTTGGAACTCCGCGATGCGGACGTGGGACTGCCGTTGCCACGGCTCGTCGTTCTCGCGGGACGGCGCCGTCCTCCACGGCCCCGCCGTCGCACCCCTCGAACGGATCGAGGTCGATGAGCGCTAGCGTCCGAGGGCGATCGCTGAGCTAGGTCCTCGGGCGGAACACGTGGGAGACCCAGGTCATCGGGTCCACGTTGACGCCGTAGATGGTCATCTCCCAGTGCAGGTGCGGCCCGGTCGAGAAGCCCGTGGAGCCCATCTTCGCGATCACCTGTCCCACCGCGACCATCTGCCCGACCGCCACGTCCCACTCCTGCAGGTGGTGGTAGCCCGTCACGACGCCGGCCCCGTGGTCCAGGAGGACGGAGTTCCCGCGGATCGGCATCTCCCCCGTCCACGCGACGCGACCCGCCGCCGCCGCGTGGATCGGCGTCCCCTGGTCCTGTGCGAGGTCCACGCCGCCGTGCTGCCCGGTCACCGGCCCGCCGTTGACCGAGCGACCCTGCCCGAACGCCGTGGTCTGGATCGCGCCCTCCACCGGCAGGATCAGCGTCCCGTTCCACCGAGGGCGCGCCGCGAACGAGTTGAACTGCTCGTACTCGCGCAGCGCGGCCTCGATCTCCGCCGCCTCCGGCGTGAGCACCGCGGCCACCTCGGGGGTGGTCACCAGGTAGTCCACCGGCCGGGCCACGGCGACCACCTCGAAGGGGTGTGTGACCTCCGACAGTACATGGCCGAGGGCGTCCCGCGTCTCGATCGCTGCGCTCGACGGCCCGATCGCCTCGAGGAGTCCCGCGCCGGCGACGCACCAGAGCAGTCCGCCGCCTTCGCGGATCAGCGGGATGCGCTGCCCGAGGAGCCGAACGTTCCCGCCCGCGGCCTCCGGTTGCCGGACGGTCAGCACGGCCGTCTCTCCCTGCCCGAGCTGTGGTGGCTCCAGCGTGACCTCGGGCGGTGCTGCGGGGACCACCGGGGTCGGGGAGGGCGTCGCCGTCGGCACGACCGCACTCGGCGAGGGCGTCGCCGTGCCGAGCAGCGTGAGCCCGTCATCCTCTGCGCGGAGCACCCCGCACGCGGCCAGCGGCAGCGCGAGAGCCCCCCCCGCCGCGCCTCGCAGGGCGCGCAGCAGCACCGCCCGGCGTGTCATCCGAACAGACCGAAGCCCGTGTCCCATGTGTCCCTGTCGAGCGCGACCGACCCGGCCTCGATGGTATCGCGCCCCCACCGAACGACCCTGCGCGATCCTCGTCGTCCGTCCCCTCCTCCGCCTCTGACCCCGTCGCCCGCGAAGCGGGAGAGGGTTGGGGTGAGGGTCTGCTCCGGGTAGGCGGGCGCACTGCGATGACGCACGCGAGGTATGAGGTAATTCACCTCGTGCGTCCGTAGCCTGTCCGAGATGAACGTGTTCCGTCGACACCGCCGAGGCCGTCCGCCCCACCCTGACGTCCTCACGCCCGCGGAATGGCGTGTGCTGGCGGCCCTCCGCGAGGGCGCCTCGAACGCCGAGATCGCTGAGAGCCTCGGCGTCTCGGTCCACACGGTGAAGTCCCACCTCTCCAGCATGTTCGCGAAGCTCGAGGTCAGCGACCGCACCACCCTCGCGCGGTGGGAGGGACAGCCCGGGGAGGCTCTCCCCGCAACTCCGAGGCGTGCGCCGCTCTGGCTCGCGCCCCTGAAGATCGCGGGCGCGGCAGCCGGACTGGTCGTGCTCGGCCTCGCGCTGTGGGCCGCCCTCGACGGTGGTCGCGCGTCGGACACGAGCGCCGAGGTCGCCGCGACCCAGCCACCCAACACCGTGACGCCGGCGGCCTCGCCGATCGCGACGGACGAGGTGCGCTCGATCGAGGGCCTCGTCACCGAGCCCCGCCCGATCACATCCGCCGACGAGGTGCGCGCCGCGCCTCCCCGCCCGACCTCGGCGTT
>JALOAM010000077.1 GCA_023228765.1 Dehalococcoidia bacterium | reverse complement strand
GCACCCGGCCTCAGTGCTGGGTGAGGATTGAAACCAGCCGAGGACGGTCGTGTAGAGCCGCTCCTCCACGGTCGCACCCGGCCTCAGTGCTGGGTGAGGATTGAAACGCCCTCCAGCCCGCTGCGGGCGACGTGACCGACGCCAGTCGCACCCGGCCTCAGTGCTGGGTGAGGATTGAAACCGGTAGTGGAACAAGTCAGGCCCGAGCTGTTGGAGTCGCACCCGGCCTCAGTGCTGGGTGAGGATTGAAACTGCGCTTCGCGGGCGTCCAGGATGTCCGAGATCTGCTCGGCCAGCGTCGCACCCGGCCTCAGTGCTGGGTGAGGATTGAAACTGGATGGCGCCGATCTCGATGCCCGTGGGGTTGCGGGTCGCACCCGGCCTCAGTGCTGGGTGAGGATTGAAACACGTCATCACGTACGAGGACGGCGTGCCGATCCGCAGTCGCACCCGGCCTCAGTGCTGGGTGAGGATTGAAACGTGGAAGGCGTCGTAGGCGTGGGCCAGCTCGTGGACGAGGAGTCGCACCCGGCCTCAGTGCTGGGTGAGGATTGAAACCGGTACTTCCTGATGGGCGGTTCTCCCGGCGATGGTCGTCGCACCCGGCCTCAGTGCTGGGTGAGGATTGAAACGGGGTCACCTCGACGCTGATCGACATGGGCATTGACGTCGCACCCGGCCTCAGTGCTGGGTGAGGATTGAAACAAGTTCTCACGGGAGAACCAGGCGGCGAAGCAGACCGTCGCACCCGGCCTCAGTGCTGGGTGAGGATTGAAACACCCGCGCCGTGAAGCGCCCCACCACGGTCATCACGTGTCGCACCCGGCCTCAGTGCTGGGTGAGGATTGAAACGACTTCGCGTGGCCTGACCGCCGCCTCGCCGTGGAGTGCGAGGGTCGCACCCGGCCTCAGTGCTGGGTGAGGATTGAAACCGGCGTGAGCGCCGCTTCGCCGACTTCACGCAGGAGCAGGTGTCGCACCCGGCCTCAGTGCTGGGTGAGGATTGAAACCGGTTCGTGGACAGCGACGGAAACGCCGTGTTCCAGGGGTCGCACCCGGCCTCAGTGCTGGGTGAGGATTGAAACTCGTCGGCTGTGCAATGACGTTCGGCGTGGGCGTCGCGCGTCGCACCCGGCCTCAGTGCTGGGTGAGGATTGAAACTGCTCAATCATGCTGGACATTGCGTCCATCTGCCTGCAGTCGCACCCGGCCTCAGTGCTGGGTGAGGATTGAAACGCCATCGCCTTCGTCGCGCTGGCTACGGGCCAGTACGTCGCACCCGGCCTCAGTGCTGGGTGAGGATTGAAACGTCTCGCTGGAGGTCGTGGGTGTCAACATCCTGCGCGTCGCACCCGGCCTCAGTGCTGGGTGAGGATTGAAACGGAGACCTCGACCACGTCTCGCCCCTCAGTCCGATTCGTCGCACCCGGCCTCAGGGCTGGGTGGCACACGCACGGGCGGAGGGCGCACGCCCGGCTGTACTACTCCTGGAAGGCGGCGTCGCGTTGTTGCTTGAAGGCTCCCCAGCCCTGGTCGCGGAGGGTGGCGAGGCGGGCGGCGGAGACTTTGTCGTCGCGGGAGGACTCGTTCAGGGCGCGGATGATGGGGTCGTCGCGGTAGTTGAGGGCGGCTTCGAAGCCGGCGAGTTCGTAGACGCGGTTGACCACGAGCTTGTTGAGGGCGACCGCGGTCGGGGGGAGCGAGGCGAGCTTCTTCGCCTGCGCTTCGGCCGCGGCGTCGAGGTCGGCGGCGGGGACGATCTGGTTGACGAGGCCGATGCGGAACGCTTCCTCGGCGGGGAAGACTTCGCCGCTGAGCATGACGAACTTGGCGTTCTTGAGGCCGGTGAGGAAGGGCGTGACGAGCATCGGCGGGCCGAAGCCGTGGCGGATCTGGATCTCGCCGAACTGGGCGTCATCCGCGGCGATGGTGAGGTCGCACATGCCGGCGATCTCGATGCCCTGGCCGAGCGCGTGGCCTCGGACGGCGGCAATGACGGGCTTCGGCATGCGCCAGATGCGGAGCACGTTGTCCATCATCGAGGGCTGCGGGAGGTCGTCCGGCTTCGGGTAGAAGCGGGCGGACTGCAGGTCGCCGCCGGCGCAGAAGGCGCGTCCGGCGCCGCGGAGGACGACGACACGTACGTCCTCGTCCATCTCCGCGCGCTCGAGGCAGCGGCCCAGGTGGTGGGTCAGCGACCAGTCGACGGCGTTGAGGATGAGCGGGCGGTTGAGGGTGATCCAGGCGACCTGGTCGCGGATCTCGTAGAGGACGTCATCCTCGGAGGGCGCGGGGACTTCGTAGCCCTCGGGCGTGTAGCGCCTGGCGGAGTCTTGCTGGTCCTGGGGGACAACGACCGGTTCAGTTGGCACGCGTTCCCGTCCTTTCGAGATCGAGATGCGCGCCCGATGCTACATCTCCCCTCCGACAAGCGTCGCGCGCCCGAGGCCAGCGCGATTCCTCCCGAGGCTGTCGCCGTCCTGTCGCCGACGTGGAGGGGACGCGTGAAGGGGGAGCCTCGCCCGGCTCCCCCTTCGCGGCGACTCTGACTCACCTTACTGAGCAACGAACGTGGTGGTGTGGTCGTTGACGTTGACCGTGTACTCGGTGCCCGACTCGAGACCGGTTCCGAGGTCCACGCTGGTCTCCTTCAGGCCGTAGATCATCGTGCAGGCGATCTGCTGGTTAGGCGCGGGGACGGTGTTGGTCACCGTGACCGTGAACGTCGTGCCCTCTCGCTCGACCTCGACGCCGTGGAAGGCGGCGCAGCCGCTGGGCAGGCCGGACACCACGTGCAGCCGGTACTGGACCGGGAACGACTCGAGGAAGAGCACGTCGATCGACTCGATCGGGGCGAGTGCGACGACGCGGGTGCCGTCCGCGAGGCCGGGGTCCTCGGTCGGCGCGGGCGTCGGCGACGACGGGTCGTCCGAGGACACCGGGCTGTCGGGACCGGGCGTGGCGCTGACGGAGCCGGGCGCCGTCGGCGACACGGCCGGCGAACCGGCGTTGCCACCGGCATTCCCGGAGGTGCCGCCGCCGTCGTTCACGGGCGTGCCGGTCGAGGTAGTCGTCTCTGTCGGGGTGGCGGTCGGTGTCGCGGTGCTGTCGCCGTCGGCGTCGTCGCAGGCGACGAGGGCGAGCGAGAGCACAGCCGCGGCGAGGGGGAGCGCGAAGGCTCGGAGTCTGATGCGGGGCATGGGTCCTCCGGGGCGGCGTGGTGGGTCCGTCTGGTGTGAGTGAGACGAATTCCAGACGCCGCCGGTTCCCTCGCCCCGCCGCGAGCGGGCGGTGTACCCGCCACTAGCGGGCGGTGTACCCGCCGTCCACCGGCAGCGCGACGCCGGTGATGAATGACGCCTCGTCGCTGACGAGGAACGCCACCGCCGCCGCGATCTCCTCGGGCCGTCCGAGCCGCCCCATCGGATGGAGGGACTCGAGGAAGCGCCGGCCCTCATCGATGGACGTGATGCCCGCGATCAGCGGGGTGTCCACGTACCCGGGGCAGACCGCGTTCACACGCACGCCGTACCGCGCGTACGTCAGGGCGAACTGCTTCGTGAGCCCGAGGACGCCGTGCTTTGCCGCGACATAGGCGCCCGCACCGGACTCGGGATCGGGGAGGCCCTCGGCGGGTTGGGCGCCAACGAGCCCCACGAGGCCCGCGATGGAAGCAGTGCTCACGATGGCGCCGCCACCGCCCTCCGCGAGCAGGCGCGCCCCGTGCGCGAGGCCGAAGTAGACGCCATCCAGGTTCACGGCCGTGGTGCGCTCCCAGCCGAAGCCACCGCCGATCCCGGCGTTGTTCACGATGACCTCGAGCCCGCCGAGCAGTTGCACGCTCCGGTCGAGGGCGGCACGCACCGCGGCCTCGTCCGACACGTCGAGCGCGATGCCCTCGGCGCGGCCGCCATGTTCCGCGATCTCCGCGGCGACGCCCTCCGCGCTCGCGGCGTCGAGGTCGGCGCAGACGACCCCCGCGCCGTCCTCGGCGAGCCGGAGCGAGATCGCGCGGCCGATGCCGGACCCCGCGCCGGTGACCAGGGCGCGCTTCCCGTGGAGATCTGTCATCGCCGTCTCCTGCCTCCCGGCTCTACCGAGACGTAACCGTCCCTCCGGGCTCCCCGATATCGGCGCACCATACGCCAGGGTATGCTCGCTGCGTGCTCGACCGACTCCCACTCATCCTGTTCATCGCGGGCCTCATCCTGTTCGTCGTCGGCGACCTGCTCTGGCTGGTCCGCAACACGTTCAACCGCCCGATGAACGTGCGCGTCACGGGAGGCCTCGTAATGTCCGGGGTCGGGCTGCTCTGCCTGGGCCTCATCGCGCTGGTCGCGACGGCCGGGAGCTAGCTCCTACCGAGCCCCCTTCGCCCTAGGCCGACATCGCCAGCTGCTCGTACAGGCGCAGCATGTTGCGTGCGCCCTGCGTGATGTCGTGGTCGCGCTCCCACTGGCTCCGGGCCGCCGTCGCGAGGGCGTCACGCAGCACGTCGGAGCCGAGGACGAGGCGGAGCGCCACGGCGAGGACTTCCGGGTCTCCGGGAGGCACCAGGAGCCCGGTCTCGCCGTCCTCGATCACCTCCGGGATCGCCCCGACGGGGGTGGTCACGATCGCGAGGCCGTACGCCATCGCCTCCAGCACCGCGAGGGGCAGCCCCTCCGCGTGCGAGGGCAGCACGAAGACGTCCGCGCGCTGGAGCTCCCAGGCGACGTCGTCCGGGCCGAGCCAGCCGGTCAGCCGGACACGCCCGGCCAGCCCCAGTTCGCGGGCGCGCTCGCGGTACTCCAGGACCTCGCCGTTGCCAGCGACCGTGGCCGACCACTCGAGCGCGGCGACCTCCGGCGTGGCGAGGGCATCGAGGAGGTCCGCGACGCCCTTCCGACGTCCGACCTGGCCGAGGAAGAGCAGGCGCGGGGGACCGGGCTCACGGGGTTCGAGGCGCGCCGGGCCGGGGACGGCGTTCGGGACGACGTGGAGCCGTTCGGGACGCACTCGGAGATCGTCGCGCGCGTAGTCCGCCCAGCCCTCGCCCAGCACGGTGACAACTCCCGCCGAGCCGAACATCCACCGCACGACGCCGAGCAACGGCGCGGGGAGGCCTCCGGTGAAGCTGCGGTACTCGCTGCTGTGCAGCGCCAGCAGCACGGGCAACCGTCCGAGGCGCGCGAGCGCCACGACCGGGAGAGCCCGCCACGTACTGCCTCGCTGGGTGATGTTCAGGTGCACCACCGCGGGACGCCGCGCGACGAGCCGCCACGCGAAGCGCGCGAGCCCGCCGAGGTAGACCGGCACCGAGGAGCGCAGCGAGCCCTCGCCCCGGAGGGGAATGCGCTCCACGGCGGGGGCGTCCGGCTGCCGTGCCCACTCTGCCATCAGGTACTCGGAGACGCGCCGGACACCGCCACGCATCCCGTCGTCCACCATCAGCACGGGACCGTGGAGGGCACGCGCGCCCTCCACGCCGGTCGCATGCGCCCGCGTGGCGCGCCCACTGATCGGGGCGACCGCACTCTGCCACCACCGGCCGAGCGGCCTACTCGGTGGCATAGCGTCGACGCCGCACGGGAGTGCCGAAGGCTCGGTCGTACGCCGACAGGAGCGCCGGCTCCTGCCGCTCCCAGGCGAACATCCGCTCGATGCGCTCCCGCCCGATGCGCCCCATCGCCTCGCGTCGCTCGGGGTCATCGAGGAGCTCGATGAGCTTGCAGGCCAGGTCGTCCGCGCTCGCGCCGTCGGCGTAGAGGGCGGCATCACCCGCGGACACGCGGCCCTCGGTCAGGTCGAACTGGACGAGGGGCAGGCCGTGCGCCATGTACTCCAGCGTCTTGTTCATCGTGGACTTGTCGTTCATCTCAGTCGGCGGGTCCGGGCTCACGCCCACCTCCGCGGTCGCCAGGATGTCCAGCATGAGGTCGGAGTCGCGTGGGAGGAGGCCGGTGAGCGTCACCTGATTGTCGAGGCCCAGCGTGTGGGTCAACTCGCAGACGTGCGGGAACTCCGTCCCCGCTCCGACGAGGGCGAACTGCACGTCGTCGCGCCCATGCTCGTAGACCACCTGCCGGGCCGCCTCGAGCAGCAGGGGGACGCCGTCCTGCGCGCCCATGATGCCGACGTAGACGACGAGGTGGTCGCGGCCGTGCTTGACCTCCGGGTTCGGGTCGTGCGGCTGGAGCTGGCGCATCGCGGGGCCGGAGCGCACCACGTACACGCGGTCCGGCGACATCCCCGCACGCTCGATGGCGACATCGCGGTAGGAGTCGTTCGTCGCGATGGCGACATCGGCCGTGCGATACGTGAGCCGTTCGAGGAGGACGAGAACGCGGTACAGGCTGCCCTTCTTCCCACCGGTCTTCGCGAGATACAGCTCCGGCGAGAGGTCGTGGTGATCGAAGATGAAGCGGCGGCCGAACAGCAGTTTGAAGAACCCACCGACCACGAAGATCGTGTCGGGCGGGTTGCATGCGTGGATCACGTCGAAGCCCCGGTCGAACCAGACGCGCCACGCGAGCAGAAACTGGAAGAACGTCGCCATGGTGTACTCGAGGAGGTACCCGAGCGCTCCGTCCGCCTCGAACGGGAGGGGGTGGCGATAGACGGCGATCCCGTCGATGACCTCGTGGCCGGCTTCGTAGCCGCGCCCCTTCGGGCAGATCACGCTGACGGTGTATCCGTTCGCCCGCAGGGTGGTCGCCTCCTGCCACACACGCCGGTCGAACGGTACCGGCAGGTTCTCCACGATCATCAGCACGCGACGAGGCCGCTCGCCCCGCATCGGAGAGCGCGCGACAGCACGTTGGTTGGTCATACCCGGCTCCTTGTCCTGCGGACTCGAGCCGACCCCGATCGGATGCGTGGTGTCTGAGGTGCGTCATGGAGCGCGCGATGCGCCGGAGGCTCGTCCGGCCAGAGGACCGGCTCGCGCGGGCCCGGCATCTCCGGCGGACCGTCGCCGCCCGGCCCTCCTCGGGAGGAAGGGCGCCTCCACAGGCGCACGGGCCAGAGGAGGGCGCGCGTCATCAGGTGCATGTGGAAGCGCGCGGGCGAGTAGAAGAAGCACGCGAAGTAGGAGGCGAAGGCGTACGAGGTGACCGTCGCCACGGCCGCGCCCATCCCCCCGTAGCCCGGGATCAGCAGGAAGTTCAGTGTCACGTTCAGCAGCGCCCCCGCCGTGTGCCTCGAGAGCTCGAACGCGCGGCGGTCCTCGGCGATGAGGGCGCGCCCGAGGACCGTGCCCATGAAGATGAACGGCGCGGCCCAGACATGGACCATCAGGATGTTCGCGGTCTCCCGGAAGTCCGGCCCATAGAGGATCGCGACCGCCGGGATCGCGACGACGGTGATGCCGCCCGCCAGCGCGATCGCCATCCACGCGTTCACGTCGAACGCGCGCTGCAGGGTGGAGCGGTAGCCCGCGGCGTCCTCCGCGCGGCGGATCACGAGCATCGGCAGCAGCGAACTCGCGAGGGCGACCGGGATGAAGTACCAGATCTCGGAGAGCCGCGCGGCCGCCGCGTACTGGCCGACCTCACGTGAGCTGGTCAGCGCATGCAGCATCACCTGGTCGATCTTCAGGTAGACGCTGGCGGCGAGGGCGGACAGGAACAGCGGCCACGACACGGAGATCAGCGACCACGCGCGCCGACGCCGGAAGCGCAGCGCGAAGAGGCGCCTCCGCCCCCGCTTCCACGCGTACATCCCCGCGAACGCCAGCCCCACCGAACCCAGCTCGATCGCGCTCGCGATGGCGAACGCGATGAGCGGCGCGCCCACGAGCAGCAGCACTACGCGCACGAGCGCGGCGAGCGCGAGGCCGGAGGTGCGCGCGGCCACGGCGTACTGCGACTGGAGCGACGCCTGGAACGAGAGGTCCAGCGCGGACAGTGCGCTGATCGGCAGCGCGAGCGCAAGGACGGTCAGCACCGGGAAGACCTCTGAGCCAGACGCCGTGAGCCAGCCGAAGCCGATCATCAGCGCCGCGGCGATCACCGCGGTACCGAACTTCACCCCCAGCGTGGTGCCGAGGATCTCCGGCTCGCGCTCGGGATCCTCGACCAGCTCGCGCACGACGATGCTGCGCATGCCCATGGTGGCGATGACGTCCACGAGCAGGGTGAGAGACAGCGCGTAAGCGAGGACGCCGTAGGCGTCCGCCTCCAGGTAGCGGATGACCCAGATGGTGACGACGAAGCCGAGGCCCATGCGGATGAAGCGCTCAGCCATCAGCCAGCCGCTGTTGAGCACCACCTGCCCGCCGAGGCTGTCCGGGTTCGCCCGACGATAGACCATCGCCCGACCCCGGGAGGCCAACGCAGCCGCGGGGCGGTAGGCGAACTCGGCCCACCCCGGCATCCAGCCGGGCGCCCGCCAACCGCTTCGGGTCATCGGCCTGCCTCGATCACGAGTACGACCTCGATCACTGGTATGCGGAGTACCGGGGTGACAGGAGGGCGAGGATCTCCTTCGCGAGCGGACGGGCGCCGCGGCGGAACCAGTACCAGAGGGCGAACGTGGTGCGGATGCGCTCCACGCGGCCCATCGGCGCTCGGGCGACCGCCCTCGCGTACTCACGCATGAGGCGCACGTGCGCGAGTCGCGGCACATGGCCCTTCCCGGCCGCGAACCAGGCCGCCACCGACTCCGCGGAGCGGTTCGCCTGCCTCGACATGCCGGAGTGGATGCGGCGGCGGAAGAGATAGGCCGGGATCTCCACGAACTCGCCGAGGAGCCCGAGCTGCACGAGCAGCACGTAGTCGGACGACTCGTACGGCCCGATCAGGCTCGTCTGCTCCAGCGCCTCGCGCCGTGTGAGGCCATACAGAACGTTCGAGTACCGCAGCCGCTCCGCGATCCGGCGCATCCGCTGGTGTGGTGCCATCCCCTGCGTGTCCAGGTTCTCGTCCGAGGTCCAGAACGGCGTGTCATGCTCGTCGATCAGCATCGTGCGGCTGTAGACGAGCACCACCGACTCGGGCGCCTCGTCCATCGCTTCCACGCACCGGCGGAGGTGGGTCGGCTCACAGGAGTCGTCGTGGCAGGCCCAGCGGAAATACTCGCCCCGGGCGAGCTCGAACACGCGGTTGAAGTTCCAGGCCGCGCCGTGGTTCTGCTCTTCGCGGTAGTAGCGGACCCGCGGATCGCTGGCGGCGATCCGGCGGCAGATCGCCTCCGTGCCGTCTGTGGAGCCGTTGTCCGAGATGACGAGTTCGAAGTCCTCGAAGTCCTGTCCCAGCAGCGACTCCAGCGCACGCTCGACGTAGGCCGCGCCGTTGTAGACGGGCAGCCCGACGCTCACGCGCGGGACGTGCTGATCGAGGTCGACCGAGGCCTTCTCGGCTTCGAGCCCGGCCTCGGTCCGCGACGGTCGCTTCGCGGGGGCGGGTGGGGCCGCAGGTCGTTCCAGGGTCGCGCTACTCATCGCCGTCCGGTCCGATCAGGCGCGCGTCGACCTCCAGGTCGGCCAGCATGCGCGCCACCTCTGCTCGATACGCGGGGTTCATCAGGACTACGAGGCCGGGACGCACCTCCCGCAGGTGCTCCGGCGACACCACGGCATGGCCGGTCCCCGCGATGTACGTCCCCCACTTGCGGGGGTTGATGTCGACGACGCAGTCGACAGGGGCGTCCTCCGACAGCGCCGTGAGGAAGGCCGTCGCCTTCGAGCCGGCGCCCCAGAACGCCACGCGCTCGCCTTCCTCGGCGGCGGTGCGGAGCAGCTGGTCCATGTGCGCGACGCCGCGGACGTAGCCGGCGCGCAGGTCCTGCGTCCCCCGCCAGAGGCGAGAGCGGTCGTCGCCATCGGTCGCCGGAGCTGCCGGCACGCCTCGGGCGGGGCGCGCCTCGATCACGAGGTACTGATCGGCGTACGTCCGGTCCAGGCGCAGCACCTCGAACCCCGAGTGCCGGAACAGCCGTCCGAGGGAGCCCGCGCTGAAGTACGTGCAGTGCTCGTAGTAGATGTCGTGGAACGCGGCCTCTGCCAGGATGCGCTCCACGTCTGGCACTTCGAACAGCACCACCATGTCGCGATCGCCGATCGCCTCGCGCAGCGCGTCGAGGAACTCGGCGGTGTCGTAGATGTGCTCGAGCGTGTGACGGCAGATCACGGCGCGCACGGACGCGTCGAGGTGCGTGGCACGGAAGAACTCGCCGACGTATGTCACGCGCTCGGTGCTCGACGGCGCGTCCGCGCCCGCGAGCACGGGGTCGACGCCGACGCCGTGTCCGGCGCCCTGCTGCACCATCGTGTCGAGGAACTCGCCGCGCCCGCAGCCGATCTCGAGGACGGTCTCACCGCGGAGGGCGTACCGGTCGATCCACGTGCGCGCGAGGTGGGTCGCGTACTCCTGGAAGCGGGGCGAGCCGGCCTGGCTCGTCTCCACCTCGTCACCCACGGGCTGATCCTCGAACGCGACGTTCGTGATCATGCCGCAGGCGTGGCAGAACGCGAGACGGATGTCGCCTCGCGGAACCGCGAGCGCCTCCTCCCGCGAGCGGAAGGAGACATTGCTGGTCACCGGCACCTGATGCTGCTGGAAGAACACGTCCAGGGCGCCCCGGCCACACGCCGGGCAGCGCCGCGGATCGCGAGTCGCGAGGCCGTCCGCCGGACGGGCCGTGCGGGAGGACTGGGGCAGCACGAGGGCGCCGGGGTCGGTCATCGCGAGAGTCCCTCGCTCACGCCGGCGAACACGGGGATGCCGGCCTCGGACGAGCTGGAGCGAGGCACGAGGTCCATGAGCAGCTTCCGCGCGCGGAACGCCTCCGCGTAGCCGCTGGGTGCGTTCGCCTCCACGCCGCGGAGGCGCATCAGGCCGCGGAAGGTGTCCTCCGTGAACCACTGGCGGCTGTGCTGAGACGGGTAGTGCCGCCGGAGGAGCTCCCACTTCTCGCGGACGTGCTCCTCGGACACCTCCACGTAGGCGCTCATCGGGCCCAGGTCGCCGTCGTACTTCGGGATCTCATATTCGAAGATCAAGTGGTTGCGCCACGTGTTCCAGGTCAGCTCCGCGACGAAGCGGTGGTCCTGGTGCGAGTCGTCCCGGGAGTGGGTGAAGATGACGTCCGGCTGGACGTGCGCCTTCAGGGCCTCGAACGCCTCTTTGACCTCGATGCCCTGGTACGGCAGGAAGCCGTCCCGGAAGTCGTGGATGCGCACGCGGTCGGAGCCGTACTGCCCGCCGTGCCGGCCGAGGAAGCTGTCCGCGCTCGCGAGGGTCTCCTGCGCGCGCTCCGGCGTGGAGGTGAGGACGAACCAGTCCACCTCCACGTCCTCCGAGCGGGCGAGCTCGAGCAGCGTGCCGCCGAGGCCGATCTCGATATCGTCGCAGTGCGCGCCGATGGCGAGGATGCGCAGCGGCTGGCGCAGCATCCCTCCCAGCGTGTCGTGGTGGGTCGTGGTCAGGCGGAGAATGGCCGGCCCCCCTCCGCTGCCAGGACGACGTCCTGCCGTGCGTTCCAGACCTGCCACGGGCGCACACCGCGGGCGTACATGTCGTCCAGGTGCTGCTTCTCCTTGAACGTGTCCATGGACATCCAGAAGCCGTCGTAGGGGATCGAGGTCAGACGGCCCGCGTCGATGAGCCGCTGGAACGGCTCGACGACGAGCTCCTCGCCCTCGCGCATGTAGTCGAACAGCTCGGGCGTGAAGACGAAGTAGCCGCCGTTGATGCGCAGGTCCGTCCTCGTGATGTCGTGGACGGACCGCACGGTGCCGTCCAGTTCCGTGTCCACGGCGTGGAACGAGTACGGCGGACGCACCGCGAGGAAGCCGCCGACGGCGTCAGAGTGCCGGACGCGCTCCTCCAGGTCCGGGAGGTAGGCGTCCGTCAGGCCGTCGCTGTAGTTCGCGATGAACATCTCGTCGTCCTGCAGCAGGTGCCGGACGCGCCACAGGCGCTCGCCGACGTTCGACTGCAGGCCGGTGTCGATGAAGGTGATCTTCCAGTCGCTGATGTCGCGATCGAGGAGCTGGACGTCCGCTCCGCCATTCGTCATGACGAAGTCGTTGGACAGCGTCTCCTCGTAGTCCAGGAAGTACCGCTTGATCACCTCGCCCTGATAGCCGAGGCACAGGATGAACTCCTTGTGCCCGAAGTGGGCGTAGTACTTCATGATGTGCCAGATGATCGGCCGGCTACCGATGGGGACGAGGGGCTTCGGGACGCGGTCCGAGTACTCGCGCATCCGTGTGCCGTAACCGCCGCAGAACAACACGACCTTCACAAGAGCTTCCATTCCCCATCGTCACCCAGGACGCGGACATCTGGGAGGAACGTGACGAACCGACCGCCCCACTCCCGGATGTAGGAGTGCTGCTCTGCGATCTCGTCCTTCAGGTTCCACGGCATGATCACCACGTAGTCCGGCCGGTCCGCCCTCAGGCGTTCCGGCCCTGCCACGGGGATGCGCGAACCGGTGGCCAGCAGCCCCTGCTTCACTGGATTGAGGTCCACGAGGTAGTCGAGGAAGTCCGTGCGGATGCCGCAGTAGTTGAGGAGGGTGTTGCCCTTCCCCGCGGCGCCGTAGCCCACGACCCGCTTGCCGGCTTCCTTCGCATCGATCAGGAAGCGCAGGGCGGAACGCTTCGCCTGCAGGACCTCCTGCTGGAACGCCTGGTAGCGCTCCAGCGACCCGAGGCCGTACTCGCGCTCCATCGCCTGCATCACCGGGACACGCTCGGTGGTCTCGTGCGCGCCGTTCACCCGGCAGCCGTACACGCGGATCGATCCGCCGTGCGTCGGCAGCTCCTCGACGTCGAAGACACGGAGGCCGTGCCGCCCGAGGAGCGCCTCCACCGTCATCAGGGAGAAGTAGTAGAAGTGCTCGTGATAGATCGTGTCGAACTGGCGGCCCTCGATCAGCCGGACCAGGTGCGGGAACTCCAGCGTGAGCACCCCGTCCGGCTTGAGGACCTCGGCCACGCCGCCGATGAAGTCCTCCAGGTCCGGGCACTGCGCGAGCACGTTGTTGCCGATCATCAGGTCGGCCGTGACGCCCTCGCTCGCGAGCTTCCGCCCGAGGGCGGTCGTGAAGAACTCCGTCATCGTCGGCACGCCTACCTCGGCGGCGGCTTTCGCGACGTTGACCGCGGGCTCGATCCCGAGGCAGGGGATCTGGCGCTCCACGAAGTTGCGGAGCAGGTAGCCGTCGTTGCTCGCCATCTCGATGACGAAGGAGTCGCCGTCGAGGCCGAAACGCCTGGTGGCCATCGCGACGTACCGCGCGGCGTGATCCAGCCACGACGTGGAGAACGAGGAGAAGTAGGCGTAGTCCGTGAAGATCTCGTCCGGCGCCACGCTGGAGGGCGCCTGCACGAGGAAGCACTCCGAGCAGACGTACGCGATCAGCGGATAGAACGGCTCCATGGACGCCGCGATCGCCGGCGAGACGAACGCCTGGCAGGGTGGCTGCATCCCCAGGTCCGCGAACGCCTCCGTCAGAGGCGCGCCGCAGGCGGTGCAGTGGTAGGTCGCCGCGTCCGTGTGCTGGAGCTCCTCGTACGTCGCGCGGCGCGGGGCGGCGGTCGAGGGCGAGACGTCCGTGGTCATGACGCCGCCCGCTCGTACGCGCGGATCATGCGCAGCGACTGGTCCAGGCGGCCGGAGTCGCGCTCCTTCAGGAGCCACGAGATCCTCGAGTAGCGCGATTGCACGAGGTCCTCGACCGTGATCCCGTACTCGTCGTAGGCGTCCAGGAGCTGGCGGATGCCCTTCCGGAGCGTCCACTTCGGGACCGCCTCCGGCATCGCGACGGAGAGCTTCTCGAAGGACACGCGATACGACCGCGTATCCGGCCCCGCGCCATCACCGAAGGCGACGCGGCTGCCGGGCACGGCCCAGCAGATCAGCTCCGCGATCTCGCGGATCGTGAAGTTCTCGGACGTGGCTCCCACGTTGAACGCCTCGTCGTGGACGACCTCCCGAGGCGCGCGCAGCGCGGCGATGACCGCGCGGCAGATGTCCTCCACGTGGACCAGGGGACGCCAGGCGGTGCCGTCGCTGTTGAGCTTCACCACGCCGTCCACGCGCGCGCGGGCGACGAGCTCGTTCACGACGAGGTCCCCGCGCAGCCGCGGCGAGTAGCCGTAGGCGGTCGCGTTGCGGAGGTAGACCGGGCTGAAGTCTTCGGACGCGAGCTTGGTGAGGCCGGCCTCGGAGTCCTGCTTCGAGCGGCCATAGGCGGTCTGCGGGTGCATGTCCGCGTGCTCGTCCAGCGGTGTGTCACCCTCGCCCGCGCCGTAGAGGCTGCAGGAGGACGCGAACACGAACCGCTGGACACCTCGCGACCGCGCCAGCTCGGCGACGCGGAGCGTGGAGAGGGTGTTGACCTCGTGGGTGATGTCCGGCGATACGTGGCCCAGCGCATCGTTGGAGAGCGCGGCCAGGTGGACCACCGCGTCCACCTCCGGGATATCGCTTGCGGTCAGCTCACGGACGTCCTTCCGGATGAGGTCGACGGGCGCGGGCTC
>JALOAM010000076.1 GCA_023228765.1 Dehalococcoidia bacterium | reverse complement strand
GGGGCTCCGATGACCGCACCCACTGACCCCAAGACTCCGATCGCGAGCCGTGGCACGGCTGAGCAGGCGATCCTCCGACTCTTCCTTCGCAAAGGTGAACTCGAGTGGGATGACCAGCATCCGCTGTTCGACAGCGGACTGACGATCCCGCAGATGAAGGTGTTGTTCACCGCTGCCCGCCCGGGCGGCGCGCGGCCCTCGTTCATCGCCGAGCGCACTCGCATGGCGCCGCCCAACGTCACCACCGTGCTGGACCGGCTCTCCGACCGAGGGCTTGTGTACCGCGCTCCGGACCCGGACGACGGCCGCGCGACCATCGTGCTCCTGACGGAGGACGGCAAGCGCGTTGTGCGCGCCGTGGCCGCCGCGAACAACGAGCGCCTCCGCGGCGCGCTGGAGCGGCTGTCCGACGAGGAGCTCGACCAGCTCCGCACGGGCCTGCAGGCCATGGTGCGCGAACTGGACCTGCGCGTGCGGGGGCCTCGGGCCTAACACTGGGCCTCACACCGGGCTCGGCACCGGCCGAAACCTGCCTGCGGTCGCCGTTCGACCCGAGCGGGGTTGAACCATCGCGTAAGGTGGAAGGATACGTTGCACCTCGCGAGGGCCTCCGGGGAGGTATCGCTCGCGGAGCGACCCCGAGGGGGCTGGTCCATGGCGGGTGAGACGGCAGCGGCGCCCGCCGAGGAGCGTCCGGCACAGGCATCCTCGTTCCGGCGCACCTTCGAGTCGCTCGGCGAGCGCGATTACGTCTGGTACTTCGCCGGCAACACCGCGTTCTTCCTCGCGATGCAGATGAACGTGGTCATCCGCGGCTACCTCGCGTTCGAGCTGACCGACTCTGCAACCGCCCTGGGACTGGTCTCGTTCGGGTTCGCGATCCCGATGATGTTCATCGCGCCGATCGCCGGCGTGATCGGTGACCGGGTCAACAAGCGCAACCTGCTGATGATCGCGCAGAGCGGCACCGGGGTCGTGAACCTCGGCATGGCGATCCTGGTACTGACCGGCGTGGTGGCGTTCTGGCACCTCATGGTCGCGGCCGTGCTGACCGGCATCATCATGTCGCTGGTGATGCCGGCGCGGCAGGCGATCATTCCCGCGCTGGTCCCGCAGCACCTGCTGATGAACGCGATCTCGCTCCAGATGGGCGGGATGAACCTCTCGAGGATCATCGGTCCTGCGATCGCGGGACTGATGATCGCGCCGATTGGCGCGGGTGGTGTCTACGCGGTCACGGTAGTGCTGTTCGCCATCGGTGTGGTGTCCCTGGCGCCGCTGCCGCGCCACGGCATGGTCTCCAAGGAGGGCAAGGAGCCGACGGCCTTCTTCGCCGACCTGTCCGAGGGCTTCGCGTATATCGCGCGCGATCCGCTCTTCCGCCTGCTCATCGGCTCTGCGTTGCTCATGCCGCTGTTCATGTTCCCCGTGCAGCAGATCCTCCCCGTCTTCTCGGAGGACGTGTTCGGCTCGATCTTTGCAGGCGATGGCCTGGCGCTCGGCATCCTCATGGGGTCGACCGGCGTCGGAGGGCTCGTGGGCGCGATCGTGGCGACCAACCTGTCGGAGATCCCGAAGAAGGGCCCGCTGATGGGGTTCGGGGCGCTGTTCATGGGCATCTGTTTCGCCCTGTTCGCGTCCACCTCGCTCTGGCTGCCGATCGTGGCGGCGTTCTGGATCGGCGTCGCGATGCTCGTGCTGGGCAACATCGGCGCGATGATCTTCCAGGTGACGAACAACACCATCATCCAGGCGCGCGTGCCAGACGAGTACCGCGGGCGCGTGATGTCCGTGCTGATGATGTCCTTCGGCACGATGCCGCTCGGCGTGATCCCGGTGACGATGGCCGCGGACGAGTGGGGCGCCCCGATCGCCATCGTGGTCTCGCAGATCGCCGCGATCGCCGTCGTCATCCTGATGTTTGGACTCAGCGCCCAGCTCCGGCGGCTGGAGTTCGGCAACCTCGAGAAGGCCGAGATGTCACCCGCGCAGGCCGCCGTCCTGGTCGCCGAGGGCAAGATCTCGCAGGAGGAGGCAGACCGCCTCACCGGCCGCACCCCGGGGGCGGCCGTGGCCGCCGGCACCGCCGACCGAGGCGCGCAGGACCGAGGTCAGGCCGCGGGGTAGCCTCGGTTCCTTCGAGGGAGCACGTAACGGACGCTGGAGTACCGTACGCGGACAGCGCCGCTGATCATCGATCGGAGCCCTGATTGTCGATTCGGTTCGCGATCCTACTTGCGTTGCTGGGGGCGGCTCCCGGCATCATCCTCCGGATCGGCGGCATCGAGTTCGGCACTATCCAGGACACGGCCCTCTTCGGGCTCTCCATCGTCTCCGCCGCCTTCCTCCTGTCCTGGGGCGCTGAGGCCTCCGAGGTCGAGATCCCGCAGGGCCTGGCCGTCGCGTTCATCGCGCTGATCGCCGTCCTGCCGGAGTACGCGGTGGACATGACCTTCGCGTGGAAGGCCGCGCAGGATCCGGAGTTCGCCCCCTACGCCGTGGCGAACATGACCGGCGGCAACCGCCTGCTGATCGGCGGCGCCTGGCCCGTGATCTTCTTCATCTTCTGGTGGCGGACAAAGAGCAAGCTCCTCCACTTCGAGCGCAGTCACGCGGTGGAGGTCTCCGCGCTCGCCGTGGCCACGCTCTACTCCCTGACGTTGCCGCTGAAGGACAGCATCACCCTCCTCGACACCGCCATCCTCGGCCTGCTGTTCGTGCTCTACATCTGGGTCATCGCCCGTGCCCCGTCCGAGGAGCCCGAGCTCGTGGGTCCCGCGAGGTTCATCGGGACGTTGCAGCGCCCGCAGCGGCGGGCGGCGATCATCGGGCTGTTCATCGTGTCGGCTACCTCGATCTTTTGTTCGGCAGAACCGTTCGCGGAGGGGCTGATCCACACGGGCACGCAGCTCGGGATCGACGAGTTCATCCTCGTCCAGTGGCTCGCACCGTTCGCGTCGGAGGCGCCGGAGTTCCTCGTCGCGGGCATCCTCGCGTGGCGCGGTCGCGCGACCGTGGCGATGGGCGCGCTGCTCTCGTCGAAGGTGAACCAGTGGACGCTGCTCATCGGCGGTCTGCCGATCGCCTACGCGATCTCAGGTGGACACGTGGAGGGCCTCCCGCTGGACCTGCGGCAGAAGGAAGAGATCTTCCTGACGGCGGCGCAGTCCTACTTCGCCATCGCCGTGATCATGAGCCTGAGCCTCTCCGGGCGAGAGGCGGTCATGCTGGCGGTGCTGTTCCTGCTGCAGTTCGCCATCCCCATCGAGTCGATCCGCATGGCGATCGGCGTGGTCTACATGGTGCTGGGCACGGTCCTGCTGCTGCGGGAGCGCCAGGACATCATGCGTGTGCTGCGCATCACCCGCGCTGGCCTGCGCGATCCGAAGACGCTGGGGGACCCCCTCGAACACGAGGTGGGAGCGCGCTCCTCGCCGGCCGGCTAGCGCCAGCCTCGAGGTTGCGCGTCAGGTCGAGGGGCCTCGATGCCCCTCAGTGCTATCGGCTACCGGGGCGGCCGCGTCCGGCGTGCGCTAGACGCGCACCACCATCACGGGGCACGCGGCCTTCTGGATCAGCTGCTGCGTCACGGAGCCCAGGAAGAACCCGGAGAGCCCGCCCGCCCGCCGCGTGGCGGTGGCGATGAGGTCCGCACCGAGCTCGCGCGCGTACCGCGCAAGCGCCTCGCCAGGGTCTTCGCCGCGCTCCTGCAGCTCGATGCGCACCTCGACACCGTCGAGGAGTCCCGTGGCGAAGTCGCGTGCGTTGCCCTCGGCCTTCCGCATGGCTGCGTTCAGCGCCTCCTCGTGCGATCCCTCGAACTCGGCGAGGTCAGCGCGCGGGTTGAGGACGTGGATCAGGACCAGGCTGGCATTGCTGGCGCGGGCGATCGGGACGGCGGCCTGGGCTGCCTTGCGCGCACCCTCGGTGTTGTCATAGGCAACGGCGATCTTCATGCCACGTCCCTTCCCGATCTCACGTCAGCGGGATCGTAGGTGGCCGGGCGGCGTGCCGCATGGGACTTCTGGCCGGTGTGGTGTGGGTCAGTCGCGGCGCGTACGCGGATCCAGCGCCTGCCTCAGGCCGTCCCCACAGAACTGGAACGCGAGAAACAGCACCGCGAGGACCACGATCGGCACGGCCAGCGCGGTCCACTGCACTGTCACGAAGCCGAAGTGGTCCGCGATCAGCGTCCCCAGGCTCGGCGCCGGGGCGGACACCCCGATGCCGATGAAGGAGACCGTGGCCTCCGCGAAGATCGCGCGAGGTACGAGGAAGGTGCCCTCCACGATGATGGGCGCCGCCGCACCGGGCAGCCAGTGACGCGTCGCCAGCCTCCAGCGGCTCGCGCCCAGCGATTCGGCCGCGGTGGTGAACTCCATCCCCCGCAGCACGAGGAACTGCGCGCGCACCAGCCGCGCCATCGTGGGCCACGCCGTGATCGAGATCGCGAAGAACAGCAGCAGCACGCTGGAGGAGACGCCGAGGATCGAGGAGCGCCCGAGGATCGCGTCGCCCAGGGCCGCCCTGAGGAGGATGACGAGCAACAGGTCCGGGAAGGCGTACGCCACGTCCGTCGTGCGCATCAGCAGACCGTCCAGCCACCCGGGCCCCGAGGCCGCCGCCGCGCCGATGCTGACGCCGAGGATCGTGACGACGATCACGGCGAACAGCGCGGCAGCGAGCGAGATGCGAAGGCCATGCAGCGTGCGGCTGAAGATGTCCCGCGCGAGCTGGTCCGTGCCCAGCAAGTGCTCCATGCTCGGCGCCTCGTACTTCCCCGTGTCCCGCTGCGCCAGCGGGTCGAGCGGCGCCTCGGCGGGGGCTTCGAGGAACTGCGCCGCGGGGTCGTACGGCGCGAGGCCGTCCGCGCCGATGGCCACGACCGCGAGCACCGCGATCACGATCGCGGAGACGACGGCCGCGCGGTGCCGGCGGAAGCGCCGCCACGCGGCGTGCCAGACGCCGCCTCTCGGTGCGCCGAGCCAGACGTCGAACGTGGTCTCCCAGGCGCTCATCGGGCGTCGCTCATCGGCGTCGCGCTGCCCGAGGATCGACGAGCGGGTAGAGGAGGTCCACGACCAGGTTCGCGGCCATGATCGCGACGGCGTACAGCAGCGTGACGCCCATGATCATCCCGTAGTCACGCTGACGGACGGAGTCGATGAACGCGGCGCCCACGCCCGGCAGTCCAAAGATCGACTCGATCACGATCGACCCCGTGATCAGTGTTGCGAAGATCGGGCCGAGGAGCGTGATCACCGGTACCAGGGCGTTCCGCAGCGCATGGCGCACCACCACGGTGCGCTCCCGCAGTCCCTTCGCGCGCGCCGTGCGGACGTAGTCCTCCTGCAGCACTTCGAGCATGCTGCCGCGCGTGAGCCGGCTGAGGATGGCCATAGAGGGCGCGCCGAGCGCGATCGCGGGCAGGATGCCTCGCGGCAGGCTGGCGATCGAGTCGCCGAACCCCCGCCCGAGGCGCACATCCACCCATCCGAGGCCGACCGCGAAGATCAGCAGCATCAGGAACGCGATCACGAAGTGAGGGACCGCGGCGAGGATCGTGCTGGTCACCAGGTTCGCGATGTCCCACGCGGAGCCTCGGCGGACCGCGGCCATCACCCCCAGCGGGATGCCGACGGCGATGACGAAGGTGAACGACATCACCCCCAGCAGGAACGACGGCAGGAACTTGTCCGCGAGCAGCGAGGACACCGGCTGTCCGGACTGCGCGAACGACAGCCCGAGGTCGCCCTGCACGAGGTTCCCCATCAACCCGAGGAACTGCGCCGGCAGCGGGTCATTCAGGCCGTAGTGGGCCTCCAGCCGCTGGATCGCCTCCGCGGAGAGCCGCCCCTCCGAGCGCGCGTCGAACGGCCCGCCGGGCACGGCGTGCATCAAGAGGAAGGTGATGAGGCAGATGAGGAGCAGCGTGACGGCCGACGCGAACACGCGCCGCGCGAGGTAGATCAGCACCGGTGGTCCACCATGCGACCTCGTAGCTCTGCGTCCACCGTCGAGCCGTCTCGAACCGAGACGCCCCGCGTGTTCCCCGCGAGCCCATACGGTACGCCAGCGGGCGGACTGGTTCTTCTGGACCAATCGAGCCCGGCGAGGTTGGTCGCTACCAGATCAGGCGGTCGGCGCCCTGCGCCTGCTCGCGTGGAGCGGTCACCGGTGGCTCCATCGGGAGCCAGAGGGTGAAGACGGAGCCGGGCTGGTCGAACTCGGACCGCACGGTCAGACGCCCGCCGAGACGGCGACTGAGGCGCCTAGAGAGGAACAGGCCCAGGCCGAGGCCGCTGCTGGCGCTGGAGCGGCTGGGGGCGCGGTAGAAGCGCTCGAAGATGCGCTCCTGGTCCTCCGGCAGGACGCCGGGGCCGCGGTCGCACACGCGGATGGCGTAGCCCTCGCCGTCTCGCTCGATCATCACGTCCACCGGCTCGGACATCCCCGCGTACTTCAGGGCGTTTTCCATCAGGTTCTGGATGATGCGCCGGACATAACGCTCGTCGGACTCCACCACAGCGTCGTCCTCCCCGCTGCGGTGGAACACCGCGCCGGGGCGCTCGCGCGCGAGGCGGTCCGCCTCCTCCTCCACGACCTGGCGGAGGAGCACCGGCTCCGGCTCAACCTCCTTGTGCCGTTCGAGGTTGGCGACGTCCAGCACCACGTTCACGATGTCGCGCATCCGGCGTGCTTCCTGCGCCAGCAGGATGATCTCCTCGCCGTAGGCGTCGTCGACCTCGAGCCGGCCGGTCTGGAGGGAACGCTCCAGGCGGTTGCTGAACCCGACCACGCTGGTGAGGGGGCTCCGCAGCTCGTGCGAGATCATGGAGAGGGCGTCATGGCGCTGGCGTTCCTCGGCGACCTCCGTGGAGCGGTCCCGGAACACGATCGCGAACCCGCCGACCATCCCGGCGAGGGGCGCCGTGGAGACGGCGACGGGGACGAGGTTCCCCCGGATGTCGACGAAGTGGTCGTGCCCGTAGAACGAGGCCCGGTCCTCCAGCGCCTGCTGCAGCGGGCAGCCGGAGGGTTCGTCGACCGCGCCGTCGTGCAGCAGCGTGCGCTGCTCCTGCCCGACGAGCGTGTGTACGGGGTACCCCACGATGTCCGCGGCGGCCTGGTTCGCGTAGCCGATCCGGCCCCGCTCATCCAGCATCAGCACCCCGAACCCGGTGGCCTCCATCATGCCGAGGAAGCGCGACTGGGCGATCTGGGCGATGTTGAGCGCGCGCCGTTCGCGGACCAGCGCGACGATGGCCAGCACCAGCGCGGCGCTCGCCACGGCGATCGCGATCGAGGACATCGACTCCGGGATCAGTGCGTCGCTCCTACTTCCTCGGCAGTGGTGGGGCGGCCTCCACACCTGTGTCTCACCGGCAGATTCACTCTCGCGTATATGATGCAACGCAGGTGGTCGGATCGGAACCGCAGAGAGGCAGCCCGTGACCGAGCCTATCCGTCCTGTGATCCTCGTCGCAGACGACGATCCGTCGATCCTCAAGCTCGTCCGCCTCCAGCTCGTGGAGGAGGGCTTTCGCCCCGTCACGGCCGAGACGGGCGAAGAAGCGATCCAGCGCGCCATCGACGAGCGGCCAGACCTGGTGGTCCTGGACCTGATGCTGCCGGACATCTCCGGCTTCGAGGTCCTCAACCGCCTGCGCGAGCGTGGTCCCGTCCCCGTCATCGTACTGACTGGCAAGACGCGCGACAGCGACAAGATCCGCGGCCTGGAGATGGGCGCGGACGACTACATCCCGAAGCCCTTCAACCCGGAGGAGCTCGCGGCCCGGATCCGCGCCGTCCTCCGCCGGTCGCGCCAGACCGCTGCCGGTTCGGACGAGCCGGTCCGCGTCGGCCCGCTGGTCATCGACATCGAGC
Organism: Dehalococcoidia bacterium; assembly: GCA_023228765.1. GTDB lineage: Bacteria > Chloroflexota > Dehalococcoidia > UBA2979 > UBA2979 > W-Chloroflexi-9. The sequence continues at coordinate 6,605 of JALOAM010000076.1, read as the reverse complement.
GGCGCGTCGTCGAGCGGGAGGGCGAGCTCGTCCCGCTGACCCGCACCGAGTGGAACCTGCTGGAGGTCCTGGTCCGCAACCAGGGCAAGGCGCTGATGAACCCGGAGATCCTCGGCAAGGTCTGGGGTCCCGAGTACATTGACGACCTCCAGTACCTCCGCGTCTGGATCTCCCGTCTCCGCCGGAAGCTGGAGCCGGACCGCCCGGAGGAGTCGATCATCCGCACGTTCCCGGGCATGGGGTACATGTTCCGCGACATCGACGCCGAGGACCGCGCCCGCGAGGACGCCGGTGCCTATAACGGTTCCGAGGGCTCCGGTGGTGCCGAGGGCCTCGACGATGTCGAGGCTACCGAGCGCTCCGACGCGGAGGTGTAGGGCCGGCCCCGGTGTGCCTTCCGCGTCACAGCGGATACGAACAGGCGCCGCACTGCGGCGCCTTCGGCTGTGGCGCACCTGGCGGCGCACCGGTGGAGGGATCGCGCTAGTCGCCAGCGAAGGCCATCCCCTCGTTGTGCCTCCGGCGCAGGAGCCGCTCGATACGGCGCACGAGTTCGAATGGCTCGAAGGGCTTCTCGAGGGCGGCATCCGCCGACAACTCACGCTTCGCGGCGTGCGCCCCATTCGCCGAGAGCACCAGCACCGGCGCGTCCACACCCTGCTCACGCAGCTTGCGGAACGCCGCGCGCCCGTCCAGTCGCGGCATCTCCAGGTCGAGGACGATCGCGTCGACGGGCTCCTCGGCGGCGACCCGCAGCGCCTCCTCGCCGTCCTCGGCGAGTGCGACGTCGTAGCCCTCGTCCGCCAGCGTCACCCGCAGCAGGCGGCGCACGAGGGGATCGTCGTCCACCACCAAGACATGGCCGAGGGAATCGGGTGCGCCCTCGTCCGCAGCGTCCGAGGTTCGCAAGGTGTGGTTGGACTCCTGAGGGAGTGAACCCTGAGGCACGGGGGAGTGCTCGAAGTCGGATGCGCCGTGGGGGTTGGGGGGAGGCATCACACTCGCCATCCGTCGCATTGGGCTATCCGATGATGCGGGCGAACTCTCGAATCTGCCATTCGTACTCGCGCGTATGCATCAGCACGGTGGGCTCCATCGTCGCGGCTCCCGAGGAGAACTCCAGCGACACGTAGCCGCCGGACCCGGTGAACAGCATCCGACGCTGCTCCGCCGTCTCGCCCTCTTCCAGTCCCAACTGCTCTCCGAAGTAGTGCCGGGCGTCTTTCCGCACCTGAGCGATCGAGTGCTTCGGACGGACATCCAGGCTCAACATGTGCGGGGGCCTCCAGCCCTATCGATCGGCGGGGGGCGGTCTGGGCCACCTCTACCGCCTCGTGATGAGCACAGTGTCTGCCCGTACCCCTCCCGGCATCGTCAAGGGCGTCCCTGCGCCGTGACAGTGCTGTGACAGTCCTCCCGCCACACGCACGACTCCGAGCGCGTCTCTGCTCGCGTTACGCCACCGCGCCGCTGATGCAGCCCGCAGCGTCTTGCCCGACGCGGTAATCGCACGTGGTACTGATCCTTACCGGGCGCCCAGGTGCTCCTTCAGGAACGCCAGCGCACCGGGCAGCGACGGCGCGTAGTCGCCATGGTCGCCGTCGTACCAGTGGATCTCCTTCGGGTCCGCCATCGCCGCGTGCAGCCGCTCCGCCGGCTCCCGCCCTCGGACGGTGCGGTCGTGCTCGCCGTTGACGACGTACTTCGGCACGTGCCCGGTCCACGGCGCGAATGTCAGCGGGTCGGTGAGCCGGTTGACCAGCTCCTCGTCCTCCGCGAGCCCGGCGAACTCCGTCCCCTCCGTCACGAACCGCGAATAGTCCCCGCTCCCGCCGACGAACAGCGAGGCCGCCCTCACGCGCCGGTCGAGGGCGATGAACGGCACGCCGATACGCGTCCCCATCGAGACGCCGTGATAGCCGATTGCGTCCGGACGCACGTCCTCGCGCGTCTGGAGGTAGTCGACGGTGCGCATCAGGTCCTGCACGGCCTGCATCCGCTGGTCGCGCGTGCGGAACATGAGGTCGGGGCGCGTGGGGGTGAGCCGCCCTCGGTTGTCCGGGCTCTCGCGTGAGCCGAAGCCGTAGGCATCCACGACCACGGTCATGATCCCGCTCGCGGCCCACTGCACGGCCACCGGCTCCGGGTTGTCCGGTGTCGTCGTGACGTTCCGGTGGCGCCCGCTGGGTGTCGACCCGTGTTGCACGATCACCGCCGCGAACGGCCCACCCTCCGAGGGCTTCACGATGGTCGCGAGCACCCGCTCGTCATGCGTGGACCCGAACGTCACGCGCTCGCGTCGGATGTCCGTCCTCGGCGTCCGCGTGGCGAGGTCGATCGCTGGCTCCGGCTCGCACGTCGCCAACAGCGGCAGCGTCCGGTCGTACCCGTACAGGTGGCGCACCAGCGCCTCGGAGATCTCCATCGCGGCCCCTCGCTCTCCCGGTCGCCCTCGGACGCGGCCCCGTCTGACGCGCGGAGTGTACGCGCGACGGTCGAGGCGCCCGGATGCCTTGTCCATCGGCGTACGATTCGGGCCCGGTGAGGTCACCGGAGAAGGAGACCGAACATGCCCTGGGCCAACGTCAACGGATATGACATCCGCTACATCGAGCAGGGGAGCGGCCAGCCGATGGTGTTCCTCCACGGGAACTCTTCGTGCTCGGTCGCGTGGGAACGGCAGTTCGAGGAGTTCTCGAAGGACTTCCGCTGCATCGCCTACGACAGCGTGAACCATGGCATGTCCGCCAACTCACCGCGCGACGAGGACGAGCCGGACCGCGTCGACGAGCTGGAGGGCTTCCTCGCCGCCCTCGGCATCGAGCGCCCGATCCTCGCGGGGAACTCGATGGGTGGGAACACCTCGCTGCGGTGGGCGATCCGGCACCCGGAGGCAGCGCTCGCGCTCGTGATCTCGGGTGCCGGCGTCCGCAGCGGCGAGGCAGCCGTCCCCGCCGCCCCGGAGCCGATGGACCTCGAACGGCTGTACATCCCCTTCGGCGCCTCGTTCACCCCGGAGTTCAAGGAGCAGCAGCCGGACCAGCACGAGCGCTACTTCCGCATCCGCAGCACGGCGACTCGCATCGAGGCGCTCCGCCACCCACGCCGCCCGAGTCAGGCCACCTCCGAGGAGCGCCAGTCGATGGCCGAGCGCGTCGGCGTCGTGAAGAGTCCGATGCTGATCGTCACGGGCGACCTCGACACCGCGCTGGAGGCAGCCCAGGCGCTGCGGGACGCGCGGCCAGACGCGCGCTATGTGCAGATGCCCGGCGCACCACACAACGCGTACTTCGAGATGCCCGCGCAGTGGAACGCCCCCGTCCGCGAGTTCGTCGACTCCGTGGTGGGCGTGAAGGCGTAGCGGCAACCTCGGCGAGGGGTCAGCGCTCCAGCCAGAGCAGGCGGATGCGGCCCTCCAGCTGGAGGAACTCGGGATCGCCCGTCGCCACCTCGGCGTCGAGTCGCATCGCGAGGGCCGCGGCGATCGCGTCCGCGTAGGACAGCGGGTGGTCCGCCTTCAGGTCGGCGGCCATCAGGATCAGCTCCAGGTCGCTGTCGATGACCTCGACGGGCCATCCCTGGAGCTCCTGGAGGAAGCGCCGGACGGCGGGTCGCCCGACGACGCGCGTCATCCGGTACACCACCTCGCCGAGGTTGTACGTGCTGAGGGCGAGCTCGACCTGCCCGGCCCGCGCCTGCCGCAAGAGGTCCTCCACGACAGGAGCGGCGCGCTCGTCGCGGAGGAGGGAGATCATCGCGAAGGAGTCGAGGACGACGCGGCGGGGGGGGGCGGGAGGCTCCCGCCGCTCGTGCAGCAGGCGTGGTTCAGGCATCCTCGACCCCTTCGATGCCTACGAAGGGTCGTACGTCTCGGGCTCCTCCGCGACCCCCCGCTGGAGGGGACGGGGCATGTCCCGCTCTTCCTGCTCCAGTTCGCGCCGTCGCTCCTCCAGCAGCGCCTCCACCTGGGAGGGCCCGCCCGACCCGAGGAGCCCACGCGCCCGCTCGACCGGGTCACCGGCCGGCACGGGGACGAGGGAGATCGAGTCTCCCACCGTGATGATGGCCACCTTGTCCCCCTTCTCCAGCCCAAACCGGTCGCGGACGTCCTTCGGAATGACTATCCATCCCTTCTCGGAGACCGTGGCGTACTGCATGGTTGATACAGATTCTTGTTTCATATCTACGCTCCGCCGTTGAGTATAACAAACAACGCCGGTGATACAAGCTCGCCCGACACCTTCGCGCGGCTTCGAGGTGCGTGCGCGCGACGGAGGGTGGTCACGACCATGGCGGTGTATATTCTCCTGCGCGATTCCGCAGTCACCGTGTCTTGCCCCGGATGGTCCGAGGGTTGACACCGTCGAGGAGGGGACAGAAGCCATGGAGTACCGCAAGCTCGGCCGCTCAGGACTCGAGGTGTCGATCGTCGGCCTCGGCACGAACAACTTCGGGCAGCGCATGAAGGATCCGGCGGACGCTGCTGCCGTGGTCCACGCCTGCCTGGACGAGGGCATCAACTTCTTCGACACCGCGGACGTCTACGGTGGTCGCGGGCCGTCCGAGGAGTTCCTGGGGAAGGCGCTGAAGAGCCATCGCCAGGACGCGGTCATCGCCACCAAGTTCGCGAGCCCCATGGGCGAGGGGCCGATGACCTCCGGCGGCTCGCGTCGCTGGATCATGCAGGCCGTGGAGGACTCCCTCCGCCGCCTGGAGACGGACTACATCGACCTCTACCAGGTGCACCGGCCGGACCCGAACACGCCCGAGGAGGAGACCCTCCGTGCGCTCGATGACCTCGTGACGCAGGGGAAGGTGCGGTACCTCGGGAACTCGAACTACAGCGGCTGGCAGATCGCGAACAGTCACTGGATCGCGCAGACGCGCGGCTTCGCGCCGTTCATCTCCGCGCAGAACGAGTACTCACTGCTCAACCGGCGTGTCGAGGCCGAGATCGTGCCCGCCGCGCAGCAGTTCGGCCTCGGTGTGCTGCCGTTCTTCCCGCTGGCCAGCGGCCTGCTGACCGGGAAGTACCGCCGGAACGCGGATGCCCCCGAGGGGACCCGTCTCGCCTCCGGCCCGATGGCGGACCGCATGCTCACCGACAAGAACTTCGACACCGTCGAGGCGCTGGAGGAGTTCGCCACCCAGCGAGGCCACACGCTCCTCGAGCTGGCGTTCTCCTGGCTCGCGACGCAGCCGCACGTCGGCTCGGTCATCGCCGGGGCCACGCGCCCCGAGCAGGTGAAGGCGAACGCCGCTGCCGCCGCCTGGCGCCTCACGCCCGAGGAAATGGCGGAAGTCGACCAGATCACCAAGCGCTAGTTGCCCCGAAGCGCTTGTCGCGAGGATCACACGAAGGAGGAGGCACGCGCCTCCTCCTTCGCGTTCTGACTCATCGAGGGATCCTTGGGGCCGCTACACCTCGACCGGGGCGAGTTCCCCCGTGTCTACGTCGTAGGTGAATCCCAGCACGGCGTACCCCGCCGGGAAGAGCTCGCACGCTCGGAGCGTGCGCACGTCCTCGCGCACGCTCTCCTCGAGGTCGTCGAACGGCAGGAAGTCGACGCTGGAGGCATCCGCGCCCGTGGCTTCCGTGACGGCGGAACGGATGTCGTCGTTCGTGGTGCCGTAGAGGCCGCACTTCTTGTGGTGGATCACGATGCAGCCGCGCGTGCCCAGGGCATGCGCCGAGAGCACCAGTGAGCGGATCGCGTCCTCGGTGGCGCGTCCGCCCGCGTTGCGGATCACGTGCGCGTTGCCCTGGTCCAGCCCCAGCGAGGGCTGCGCGGCGTAGCGCGAGTCCATGCAGGTGAGGATCGCAACCTGGCGGCGAGGGTGGACATCCAGCCCTCCCCACGCAAACGACTCACGGAACCGGGCGTTGCCCTGCAGGATCTCATCGAGCGTTGGTAGCGGGTCAGGCAAAAGATGACCTTTCTCGGGCGGTTGCCTTACTGGTAGATGACGTAGTCCGGGGCCGGGTCGAGCGCCTGTATCTGGCGGGGTGTGAACAAGGGCACGTCCCACTCATAGAACAGCTTGAACCCGGCGAACTCCGCGTAGGAGGAGTTCGCGTACCGGTCGTAGCCCGCGAGCTTCTGGCCCTGCGGCCCCCATCCGTCCATGTCGATCACGAGGTCTACGCCGTCGACGGCAGCGATGCGCTCGGGCGCCTCGATCATGTCGTCCCGGAACTGGTGGACGACGAGCACCTTCGAGGGCAACTCGTACGTCGCGGACAGCGCGGCGAGGTACCCCTGTACCTCGTTGATCTGCTGGGCTGTGAGTGACCCGATCGACACGCCCGGCGCTTCCCCGTCCGACTTCGTCGAGAACTCCGGGTCGAGCGCGATGTGGACGTGAGGGTTGCGCAGCTGCCGCTCGTACCGCTTCACCTCGGCGAGGGGGTCGCCCCACCCGACCTGGACGTCGACGAAGAGCAGTTGGTCGTGCTCGGCGGTGACCTCGACGTAGCGGTCCACGTCGGCGAGCGGCATCCGTCCGAGGTAGGTGCCGTCACCCGGGTCCGCCTGTGCGACGGAGGCGATGAGGTGCAGCGCGGGCGTCACACCCCTGCTGCCGTTCAGGGCGTCATACTGGCG
>JALOAM010000299.1 GCA_023228765.1 Dehalococcoidia bacterium | reverse complement strand
GGCCGATCGTGCTGGGCAAGGGCGCGAAGTTCGAGCCCATCACCATCACGCCCCAGGACGCGCAGCTGCTGGAGGTGCTGGGCTACTTCGCGCAGGACATCCCGCTGCAGATCTACGGCGTGCCGCCGCACATGGTCTCGATCGTGTCCAAGTCCACCAGCTGGGGATCTGGCATCGAGCAGATGTTCATCGGCTTCCTCGTCACCGTGGCGCTCCCGTTCCTGATCCCGTTCGAGGAGCTCTACTCGACGGAGTGCCTTGACCCGGACCTGCAGCTCAAGTTCACGGTGGCGAACCTGCTCCGCGGCGATATGAACGCGCGCGCGAACTTCTACCGGACGCTCCGCCAGATGGGGGCGATGAGCGCGGACACCATCCTCGAACTCGAGGACCTGCCGCCGCGCGGGATCCCGGACGACTACCTGACGCCGCAGAACATGACGCGGCTGCTCACCTCGGGCGAGGTGGCTGACGGGGCTCCCGCCGGGAAGGCCGCGTCGGGCGCCCGGCCGTTCGCGCAGGCTCCGCTGCTGGCGGAGGCGCGTTGCCCGTCGGGGTGCGGGACGCTCATCACGCGCAACCTCCAGGGCACGACCACCGCGTGGTGCCGGAAGTGCAAGGCCGAGCAGGTGGTGACGTCGCTGCCGGCGGTGGCGATGACGCCAGTCGGGCGGATGGTGACCGAGCACGCCGGGCAGGTGCCACGGGACGAGCAGGACATCGCCTCGCAGGTGGCCGAGATCATCGCCGAGCGGATGTTCTAGGTCGCGGTTGACAGGAATTGTTGACGTGATCTAGCTTGTGCGCGGAGTGGTGAGCGACTCGATCGCCTCCACGGATCGGTAGGCACGGCCCCTCGGGGTAGCGAGCCAGCCGACGTGGACACTCCAACGGCCCCGCCCACCGCAACGGGCGCGCGTCATCCACGTCACGGATGCCGAGGGCCACTGAGCCCCAGTTCCAACGTTGCAGCCGTCCTCGATGCGAGGGCGCTGTGAGTTGCACTGGGGTGTGCTCGTGGCCGAACCCACTGATCAGCAGCAGACGTACGGACCGCTCGCGGGCGCGATGCCAGCCGGGCGGTATCCGCACGTCGTGGACTACCTGCTGTCTCACCCGTGGGCGATCGAGCCTCGAAAGATGCGGGCGATCGCGCAGGTGGTGGTGCACCGGGCGTTCCGGGGCGAGCTCCCGCGCGAGCAGGTCGAGGCGGTCAGTGCCTCGCGCCGCCTCGGGGCCGCGTCGTTCTACGCCGCCACGGCCGGCGGCTTTGAGTCGGTGCCCATCGACGCTGCGAGCGGTCGGCCTCCGGGTGAGGCGCGGAACCTCACTGCGGTGCTGCCGGTCTTCGGGACCATCCTGCCGCGCGTCAGCGCGATGGATGAGTCGAGCGGGATGTTCTCGCTGACGCGGTTCCGCCGCGACCTCTCGGCCCTCGTCAACGACCCATCGGTGAGCGCGATCGTCCTCGACATCGACTCGCCGGGCGGATCGACGGCACTCGTCCAGGAGACCGGTGACGAGATCAGGGCAGCCCGATCCAAGAAGACCATCGCAGCCGTCGCGGACACCAACGCCCACAGCGCGGCGTATTGGCTGTTCGCGCAGGCGACGCCCGGCTTCGGCTACGTCACGCCGAGCGGGATGGTCGGCAGCGTGGGCGTGATCGCGGCTCACGAGGACATCAGCGTGGCGCTGGAGACGCTGGGCGTGGACATCACGCTGATGACCAGCACGAAGGCGCCGTTCAAGGCCGAGGGCAACCCCTACGAGCCCCTCGGTGCGGAGGCCCGCGCCGAGTTCCAACGCATGGTCGACTCGTATCACGCCGACTTCCGCTCGGCGGTGGCCCGTGGCCGGGGTGTGAGCGTCGGTCACGTGGACGAGCAGTTCGGCAAGGGGCGGTCGTACCGGGCCGCCGAGGCCGTCGAGCGAGGCATGGCGGACCACGTCGGCACGCTCGAGGACGCGCTGCGGGCCGTGCAGTCCGCAGCCGGTGAGCGCCCGCGGGGCACGCGGGCGGAGCACGACAACCAGGGTGAGCCGCGGGCGCAGTTGCCCGCGATCGATGTGAACGCGCTGGGCGCGCGGCTTGCTGCCGGCATCCAGGGAAAGGACTAGCTGGCATGGCTGAGAACGAGGGCACGACTGCCGTGGAGAACCCGGTCGACCTGAGCGACCCGGTGCACCAGCAGGCGACGGCGATCGCGGAGGCGATCCTGCCGCAGCTGGAGCCCGCCATTCAGGCGCGGGTGGACGCGGCGGTGGAGTCGATGCGTGAGGAGACGCTCGCCGTCGTGACGCGCGGCATGGGCCAGGTGGCCGCCGGCCTGCGCCCCCCGACGAACGAGGCGTCTGAGCGCAGCACCGCGCCGCGCCCCTTCGCGTCGCTGGGTGAGCAGCTGATGGCGATCGCCTCGGCAGCGGCCCAGGGTGCGACGGTGGACCCGCGCCTGATGGAGATCGGCGCCGTGAGCGGCATGTCCGAGGGCGTGCCCGCCGATGGC
>JALOAM010000298.1 GCA_023228765.1 Dehalococcoidia bacterium | reverse complement strand
CGATCCGCGGGCGCATCGCTCATGAGCGGGTCGACAGCGGCGAGGACCGCAGCACCCGAGGGACTCGGAGCCTGCGCGCGCTGCCGCTGTGGTCGGACGAACACGGCCTGATCGGCAAGGCGGACGTCGTCGAGATCCACGACGATGTCCCCTTCCCGGTCGAGTACAAGGTGGGGCGTCGCTCCGCTCACCCGGTCACGGGTGAAGCACACGCCGACCTCCAACTCTGCGCGCAGGCACTGTGCCTCGAGGAGATGTTCGGCGTCACCGTCCCTGCGGGGGCGGTGTACTCGCGTGCCGAGCGACGGCGGTACCCCGTGCGCTTCGACGCGTCGCTCCGCAACCGCACGCTCGACGCAATCGAGGGCGTCCGCGAGCAACTCGCTCGGCAGATCGTCCCGGATGCCCCGAACGACAAGCGCTGCCCCAATTGCTCGCTCGTCAACGCCTGCCTGCCCTCAGTGGTGGGCGCTCGCCGGCGTCGGACTGACAGCCATCAGTTGTTCGTCCCGCAACCGCTCGGGGACTAGCAACGACGGTCGAACATCGGAGGAAGCAGGACGCTCGATGCTCGAACTCCAGAACGTCCTCTACGTGGTCACGCCCTACTCCGTCCTGCGGCTCGACCACGACGCCGTGCGCGTGGAGGTGGAGGGCAACCTCCGGTCGCGGTTCCCGCTCAACAACCTCGCGGGGATCGTGGCCGTCGGCCGCGTGACGGTGACATCGAGCCTGCTCGCACGCTGCGCGGAGGATGGGCGGAGCGTAGTCTGGCTGGACTATCGCGGCCGGTTCCTCGCTCGCGTGGAAGGGCGCGCCCGCGGCAACGTCCTCCTCCGCCGCGCGCAGCACCTCGCACTGAGCGACGTGGACCGTACCTGCCGCATCGCCCGCCAGGTGGTGGCCGGCAAGCTGCAGAACGCGCGCCACGTCATGCTCCGCGGCGCCCGTGAGACACCCGACGCCGCCGAATCCGCCCTGCTCGCCGAACAGGGCGACCGTCTCGCCGAGGCCATCGTCCGGCTGGAGACCGTCACGGACCTCGAGACCGTCCGCGGGGTGGAGGGCGATGCGGCCCGAGGCTACTTCGCCGCATTCACGTCGCTCGTGCGCGTCGACCGTGACGTGTTCGCCCTCGACGGCCGTAGTCGCCGGCCACCGCGCGACCGGATGAACTCCCTCCTGTCGTTCCTCTATGCGCTCGTGCGCTCGGAGTGCACGTCCGCCCTCGAAGGCGTGGGGCTGGACCCACAGGTCGGCTACCTCCACTCGCTCCGCCCGGGGAGGCCGGCGCTCGCACTCGACCTGATGGAGGAGCTCCGCCCCGTCCTCGCGGACCGCCTCGCCCTCACCCTCGTCAACCGCCGGCAGATCAAGCCCGACGACTTCGAGGAGCTCCCGGGCGGCGCGGTATACCTGACCGACGAGGGCCGCCGCACCGTCCTCGCGGCCTACCAGCGACGAAAGGAAGAGGTCGTGCGACATCGAGTGCTGCGCCGCAGCCTCCCCGTCGGCCTCCTCCCTCATGTGCAGGCCCGCCTCCTCGCCCGCCACCTCCGAGGCGACCTGCCGGACTACCCGCCCTACGTCGGCCGCTGACCGACACCCGCCAGGAGGCCCGAACACCGGGCCACGGACACCACCCAAGGAGCCACAGTTGGAACTGCTCGTCACGTACGATGTCTCCACCGAGACCCGCGAAGGCCGTCGCCGCCTCCGCCGTGTCGCCAAGGTCTGCGAAGGCTACGGCCAGCGCGTCCAGCAGTCCGTCTTCGAGTGCGTGGTGGACGGCGTCCGGCGGGAGCAGCTCATCAACCGCCTCCTCTCCGAGATCGACCCGGGCGAAGACAGCCTGCGCGTCTACCACCTGCTGGAACCGCGCAGCCGCTACACCCAGGTCTTCGGCGTAGAGCCCGCCTACGACATCCACGACCCGCTGATCTTGTAACCAACACCCCCCGCCGGAGAGAATCACGCGAACCCACCGTGATCGGTCGTGCCCCACCACGTCCGCGCACATAACCAGTCCACAACCAACCGAAGAGGGCCCGCTTTCGCCCTCGCCAGGTGTTGCGCACACCACCACCCTGCGGTCCCCAGGAGCTTCCGCAAGATTTGAAAGCGTCGCACCCGGCCTCAGTGCTGGGTGAGGATTGAAACACGTTCCCGCTCTACCTCACGGCGTTCGTCCCCTGGGAGTCGCACCCGGCCTCAGTGCTGGGTGAGGATTGAAACACCTGCTCGCGCGTGGTGAAGCGGCCGCTCGCGTTGGGCCGTCGCACCCGGCCTCAGTGCTGGGTGAGGATTGAAACATTCCCGAGCCCACGCTCGCGGTGGTGGGCGACCGCCCCGGCGTCGCACCCGGCCTCAGTGCTGGGTGAGGATTGAAACACGATCCGGGTGCGTTGGCCGCAGCTCGAGCAGAAGTCGTCGCACCCGGCCTCAGTGCTGGGTGAGGATTGAAACTGGGTGCGGGCGAACAGCCTCGACAACGAGTCCGGTCGCACC
>JALOAM010000297.1 GCA_023228765.1 Dehalococcoidia bacterium | reverse complement strand
GAGGCCGTTGAGGCCCGCCTGCATCTCCGCGACCTGCTGCACCTGCTGGATGCCCTCGACCAGCGTCTTCATACCCAGCGCCATCCCCACCATCGGGGGCAGCGTCTCGCTCATCCAGAGCTTCATGACCCGCGCCGCAACGCCGGTTGCGACCATCTGCGGCGTGAGCTGAGCGAGGTCGTTCGCGGCGCCGATGGCCGAACCGCCGAACTCGTCCATCAATTTGCGGAGGGCGTCGGTCTGCTCGGCGGTGAGCTTCTCCTGCTTGGCGAACTGGAGGAGCGCCGCCTCCTGCGCGGACAGTTCCTCCGTGACGCCCTTGAGTTCCGCCTGCAGGTAGCCGCTCACGACCTGCGTACTCTGGAGGTAGCCGTTGAAGAGCACCCAGCCGTCCGCGTCCTGCTCCAGTGCCGCGATCTCCTCGCGGATGAGCTGCTCGCGGCGCTGGAGGTCGAAGATGTACTCCTGCGTCTGCGCCTTGGACTGCTCGGAGATACGGATCGACCGCGCCAGCTCCTCGTTTGCGTCCTTCATGGCGTCGCCGAAGAGCTTGGCAGCGACCGCGCCCGCAGCGAGGCCGGCCACGAGTAGGCCCGCCGTCACGGGGTTCGCGAGCACGGCCACGTTGAACCCGGTCAGCGCCGCCGTGGCCGCTCCAATGACGGGCACCAGCGCCGAGAACCCGGCAGCCATGCCGCCCGCGAGGAGCAGGACCGGGCCGATCGCCGCCGCCAGCGCGGCGAGGGCGACCGCGCCGACCTGGATGGGCCCCGGCAGCTCCGCGAACACGCGGGCAGCCCCCTCGATGTAGGGGGTGAGCGCGGAGACGAGGTCGACCAGGCGGAGCATCATCGGCACCAGCGCGTCACCGAGCGTGATGGCCGCGGCCTGGAACTGGTTTCGCAACATCGCGAGGCGCGACTCGGCGGTGCCGTAGCGGAGTTCGGCCTCGCGGGTCAGGGCGATGTTCTGCTCCCACCCCTCTGCGCTGAGGTCCAGCGACTGCCGCAGGAGGTTTCCCGCGCCCGAGGCGCGCAGCAGCGCGTCCCGCACGCGGACCTCGGCCAGTCCGAGGTTTTCCAGCACGGCGAACACGTTCGCGCCGGACTGCCGGAGGTCGCCGAGACCCTCGATGAAGGTCATCACGGCGGACGAGGCGTCCTCGCGGAAGGACTGGGAGAACTCCCGCACCGACATGTCCGCGACCTGCGCAAACTTCGCAACCTCGGGCCCGCCGCTGGCGACGGCATTGGCGATGTCCACGAAGACGCGGGAGATCGCCGTACCACCGGCCTCCGCCTCGACACCGACCGAGGACAGCGCGGCGCCCCACGCGAGGATCTGGTCCTCGGAGAGGCCGATCTGCGACCCCGCGCCGGCGATGCGCAGCGCGAACTGGACGATCTCCGCCTCGGTGGTCGCCAGGTTGTTGCCCAGCGCCACCACCGCGGACCCCAGCCGGTCGAAGTCCTGCTGGGACATCTGCGTGATGTTCGCGAACCGGGCGAGCGCCTGTGCGGCGTCGGTGGCGGTGAGGTTCGTCGCCTCGCCGAGGTCCACCATGACCCGCGTGAAGTCGAGGATGTTCGGGACCTGGATCCCCAGCTGACCGGCGGACATCGCCACGTCGGCGATCGATGCCGCAGACGCCGGGAGGTCCTTCGACAGGTCGAGGATGCCGGTCCGCAGGATGTCGAGTTCCCCCGCGGTGGCGTCGACGGTCTTCACGACGCCGGCGAAGGCGCTCTCGAACGTCATCGACGACTTCAGCGCGGCGGCGCCCACCCCGACGATCGGGGCCGTGAGGCCGGCCGTCAGCGCCGCACCCGCGCCCAGGAGGGAGCCCGTGATGGCGTTCAGGCTCTTCTGGAGCCCGGCCTGCGTCTCAGCGTCGAACTTCGAGAAGTCCGGCCGGATCGTCGCGAAGGCCTCGGCGATGCTCACCATCGCGTAGCCTCCGACGCCCTATACTTCGCCGCCGAACGGGGGCCGAATTGCGATCCGTGCTGTGTCTCCTGGTTGTTGCGGCGATGGTGGCCGGTTGCTCCGGCGCGAGCGCCGTCCAGCAGCCGACACCGGACCCCCTCGCTGAACTGAAGGCGCTGTCCGATGCCTGCGCTTCGTTCGGAGAGGTCGTGCAGGGACTGACTGAGTCGCTGGATGGGTTCACCCGCGAACGAGGCGACAAGCTCGCCGTCGTGCGGCGCAACCTCGACCGCATCACTCACCCGGACCTGATCACGGCCCGCGCGAACATGAGCGTCGCGCTCGACTACTGGATGCAGGCCACCAGTCACCGCCTCGCCTTCGACACGGCGATGGCGAATGCTGCGCAGCGGCTCGCCATCGCGCAGACGGAGACCACCCTGAGCCACTTCAAGGCGGCCTGTACCTAGGCGGTCGGACACTGGCGACATCGCTACCGCGCCCCCCTCATCGCCTCGCTGATCTCCCGCGCCTTCTCGATCCGCTCTCGCCGGGACGCCTCCTGCTGTGTCCCGGCGAGCAGCTCGT
>JALOAM010000075.1 GCA_023228765.1 Dehalococcoidia bacterium | reverse complement strand
TCTCGACGGCGCCGATCGCGTACGACCCGAACAGCCCGAGGGCGGGTGTGCCGCTGGCGGATCCGCCGTCATCGTCCAGGGCATGGGCCTCGGCGCGGCGGACGCCGTCTACGAGGTAGACGCGGTGGACCTCGGCGGTGCGGGTGATGGGTGCCCAGGTCGCGCGCTCGATCGTGAGGTCGACGACGACCTCGTCGTCGTCCCCGAAGTCGGGGGCGTCGGCGTCGAACTGCATGGCGGTGCCGTACTCCGGCTGCCACGGGAGAAGACGGACAGGCATGCGACCACCGAGCCGAGGGGAGATGGACGGATTGTAGTGCGTCACGAGGGTTAGAACGAGCGTTCGAGTGGGGGGGGTATTCGAGCGCCCTCCTGCTCGGGCGTAGCGCGCTCCTCGCATACGCTCGGCTCGTGAGCACTGCACCCGACCGCCCGACATCCGACCCCGAAGCCCTGTTCGAGGGCGACACGGACCGCGCCGCGTATGTCCGGCAGATGTTCGGCGAGATCTCACACCGCTACGACCTCGTGAACCGCATCATGACCGTGGGGCAGGACCAGTCCTGGCGTCGCCTTGCCGCCGCGCAGATCGTGCGCCCCGGCGCGACCGTCCTCGACGCCGGCACCGGCACCGGCGACCTCGCGTTCGCCTGCCTCCAGGCCGGCGCGTCGCGCGTCCTCGGCATCGACGTCGCCGGGCCGATGGTGGAGCGCGCGCGCGAGAAGTCCCACGCCCGTGACGTCGAGGCCTCCACGGGGTTCTCCCTCGGCGACGCGACCCGCCTTCCCCTCCCCGACGCGAGCGTGGATGCCTGGTGCTCTGCCTTCGTCGTGCGGAACATCCCGGACCTCCCCGCCGCCCTCGCGGAGGCGTGGCGCGTGCTCAAGCCCGGCGGCCGTCTCGCCATCCTCGAGATCCCGAGGATGGAGCCGGGCCTGCTCCGCCCGTTCGCCCGCATGCACTTCCGGTACGTCGTGCCTCGTATCGGCCGCGTCGTCACCGGTCACTCGAGCGCCTACCGCTACCTCCCGGTCTCGGTCGACCATTTCCTCGCCCCCCGCGAGCTGACCGAACTGCTGCGCGACACCGGGTTCATGGTCACGCAGGTGCGGATGCTCATGTTCCGCACGGTGGCGATGCACGTGGCCGTGAAGCCAGACGTGAGCTAGCCCGCGTTCCTCGGGACGGCACTTCTTCGCCTCGAACGTCGCATGGCCCAAGGACCGGAGCCGGACAGACCCTCACCCCGGCCCTCTCCCGAAACCGGGAGAGGGGGGCAGAGGTGGGGAGGGCGTTTCGTACAGCGCGAGGAGCGCTGAGGCGCCGGCCAGCGAGCCTCGGTATGTTAGACTCAGTCCAGATCGAGAACATGACCGAACCGCCAGCGAGGGCGCTGCTGGTTCTGGTACGATGCTGCCCCACCGACGATGCCCTGCTGATGCGAGGTTGACTGTTGGCGAGTGCTCCTGACATCACGGAGATGCCGTCCGAGGCCGTCTCCCGTTACCTGGAAGCCATCTACTACATCGACGCCGAGGGCGACTCGGTGCGCGCCTCTCGGCTGGCGGACTGGCTCGGCGTGTCGCAGGCCACGGTGGCCGCGGCACTGCGGAGGATGACCGAGAACGAGCTGATCAACATCTCGGCACAGAAGGAGATCTCGCTGACCTCGGGTGGGCGGGAGATCGCAGCGGAGATCGTGCGCCGGCACCGGATCGCGGAGCGGTGGCTCACGGACGTGCTGGGCTTCGACTGGCTGACGGCCGACGAGGAGGCCAGCCGCCTCGAGCATGCGCTCTCCGGTCAGGTGGCCGACCGTCTGCACGAGATGATCGGACGCCCTCGGACCTGCCCGCACGGCAACCCGATCCCGGGCTCCGAGCCCGTCCCCGGCTCCGAGCGTCCGCTGGTGGGCCTGAAGTCGGGCGAGAAGTCGCGCGTACGCCGTATCTCCGAGGTCGCGGAGCACGAGGTCCCCGACCTCCTGCGGTTCCTGGGCAACCACGGGTTTCGCCTTGGCGTCGAGGTGGAGGCAGTGGAGCTGAGCCGCGGCGCGGGGACGTTCACGGTGCGCGTGGGCGACGTGGACGTGGCGATGTCCGTGGACGTCGCGCGGAAGATCTGGATCGACGAGTAGCCGGCCCGCTGGTGTAACCCTCGGACGCTGCGCGGGCGACGCGCGGCGTCGTCCCCGGAGACGGCGATGTTCCCGATCCGGGATCTGAATCCCACTCGGACCACGGCCGTCGTGACGTTCCTGCTGATCGCAGCGAACGTCGTCGTGTTCTTCTTCTGGCAGCCCTTCGGTCAGGGTTTCGATGCGGAACTTCAGTTCCTCTACCGCCGCGCCGCGGTCGCCTGCGAGCTCGTCCAGGGCCGTCCGCTGACCATCGGCGAGCTGGCGGCGAACACCTGCCAGGCCGAGGCGGTGGGCGGCACGCTCTTCCCGGACAAGAACGTCTGGCTCGCGATCCCTACGTCGATGTTCCTCCACGCGAACCTCGTGCACTTGCTGGGGAACATGTGGTTCCTTTGGATCTTCGGCGACAACGTGGAGGAGCACTTCGGCCACATGCTCTTCGTGCTCGTGTACGTGCTCTCGGGCATCGCCGGCACGCTGGGCTTCGTCTTCCTCCGGCCTGAGGAGGTGACGCCGCTGATCGGGGCGTCGGGAGCGATCGCCGGGGTCCTCGGCGCGTACCTGGTGCTGTACCCGTTGCGGCCGGTGCTGGCATTCGCCGGGTTCTTCCTGCTCCCCGTCCCGGCGCTGCTGTTCATCGGGCTGTGGGTGGGCGCACAGTTCCTCGTGACCGATCCCGGCGTGGCGTGGGAGGCGCACGTGTTCGGCTTCGCCGCCGGCGCCGCCCTCACGCTCGTCCTGCGCTCACTTGGAGGAGGCGTGCGCGGTGGAGGGCGCGCGCGAGGCCGCCGCTAGCGGGTAGGCTGTCGCCTCACGCTCATCGCGAGACGTCCTGTAGCCCTCGAACCGTTGGAGGCAGCCCGTGGCCCGGTTGGCACCGCTCGAACTTGATGACATGACCCCGGAACAGCGCGCCGTCGCCGACGCGATCATGGCCGGCCCGCGGGGCGGCCTCCGTGGTCCGTTCCAGGCCTGGCTCCGGAGCCCGGAGCTCGCCGATCACGGGCAGAAGCTGGGCGCGTACTGCCGGTACGGCACCAGCCTGCCTCGCAACCTCTCCGAGTTGGCGATCATCCTCACCGGGAAGCACTGGGCGGCCCAGTACGAGTTCTACGCCCACGCCCGCCTGGCCCTCGAGGCCGGCGTCCCCGAGGCGGCCGTCGAGGCGATCCGCACGGGTGGCACCGCGGCGTTCGAGGATGTCCGTGAGCAGTACGTCTACGACTTCGTGACGGAGTACCTGCGGACGCACCGGGTCTCGGACGCCACCTACCAGCGCGGCCTCGAACTCATCGAGGAGCGCGGCATCCTCGACCTCATCGCGATCGTTGGCTACTACAGCCTGGTCTCGATGACCCTGAACGTCTTCGAGGTCCCCCTGCCCGAGGGCGTCTCGCCGCCGCTCCCGGAGTAGTGACGGAGTGGCCGTCACGTCTCGTCTCGCGCTCGGCCTCGCGATCCTCACTGCTCTCCTCCTCGGATGCTCCGGGGAGGAGGCGGTGCCGCGCCTGCGGTTGGCGCCGGCCCTGGGCGGCGTGGTCTTCGATCAGCCGGTCGAGGTCGCTGCCTACCCGGGTGGGCGGCTCATGGTCGTGGAACGCGGCGGCAGCATCTGGCTCGCCTCCGAGGCCGGCGAGCGCGTGCTCCTCGCGGATCTCGCACAGCTCGTCGAGGCACGACTCGGCGAGGGGTTGCTCTCGGTCACGCTCGACCCGGCGTTCGAGGCGAACGGCTACGCCTGGGCCTACTACTTCGCGGCCGAGGAGCCCTGGCGCACGGTCCTCGCACGGTTCGAGGTCCATGACGACGTGCTCGACCTCGGGAGTGAGCTCGTGGTGCTGGAGCTGGGGCAGCCGGGGTTCAACCAGAACGGCGGTGCGATCCGCTTCGACGCCGAGGGCTACCTCTACCTCTCGGTCGGCGATGGGAGCGCCTCCACGGATCCGTTCGAGCAGGGGCAGGACTCCTCGACACTCCTCGCGACCGTGCTCCGCCTCGACGTGAGCGCCGCCACCGAGGCGGAGCCGTACCGCGTGCCGCCCTCCAACCCCTACGTGGGCCACGAGGGCTTCCGTCCCGAGATCGTTGCGTGGGGCTTTCGCAACCCGTGGCGGATGAGCATCGACGCGGGGCCGGAGGGCACGGGCGCCATCTGGCTCGGCGACGTCGGGTTCACCAACGCCGAGGAGATCGACCGCATCGAACCCGGCGGCAACTACGGGTGGAGTGTCCTCGAAGGGACGCATTGCCTCATGCGGGCGGAGTGCGATGCCACCGGCTTCGTCCCGCCGGTCTACGAGTACGCGCACGAAGAGGACCGCTGTGCCGCCGTCGGTGGCGTCGTCTACCGCGGCGACGCGATCGATGCCCTGGACGGCCGCTACCTCTTTGGTGACCTCTGCTCTGGCGAGATCTGGGCGCTTCCGCGGAACCTCGACGCCCCCGTCGCCACCGAGGACCTCACCCTGCTCGCCGACCTCGAGGGGATGCTCGTGACGTTCGGGGTGGACGCCGCGGGCGAGGTGGTCGTCGCGGACCACACCGGCGGTGGCATCTACCGCCTGGTCGTGGAGTAGCCCGACTCTACTGGCCGGCGGTTGGGGTGCCCTCGACCAGGTCGTTCTCGAGGAGCCACGTCCGGGCGATCTCCGCGACGGTGCGACCGTCCACGTCGGCGTCCGCGTTCATCTCCGCCAGCGACTCGCTCGTGAGCTTCGCGGTGACCGCGTTGATCGCGTTCAGGAGGTCGTCGCCCGCCTCGCCGTACTCGGAGACGACCTCGGTGCGGATCACCGGGGCGATGTTCTCCGCGGGCTGCAGGCCCCGGTCGTCATCGAGGACCACCCAGTGGTTCGTGTGGATCGCGGCGTCCGTGCTGAACAGCACGGCAACGTCGATGTCGCCCTCCTGGAGCGCGGTGATGCGGTCCTCGAACTCCAGGGGCACGAAGCGGCGGAACTCCACGCCGTACACCTCGCGCAGGCCCACGAGGCAGAACTGGCGCTCGGGGCACTCGGGCGGACCACCCAGCACGAGGTCGCCGGCGTGCTCCACGAGATCGCTGACGGTCGCGACTTCGTGCTCCTCCGCGAACGTCGAGGTGATGACCAGGGCGTTCACGTCCTCGGCTTCCGCCGCGAGGGGGAGCACGGTGACACCGCGGGCCTCGTACAGGTCCGCGGCCGCCTGGCGGTTCGCCGCCCCGTCCGAGGTCGCCGTCCCGCCGAGGGACGTGACCATCGTCCCGACGTACTCCGGCAGCAGGTCGATCTCTCCGGCCTCGAGCGCTGGTTGAAGCGCTTCGCGCAACGAGCCGGGCGAGGCCTGCGAGCGGTCCACGGCGAAGCCGCGTGCCTCCAGCTGCTGCGCGTAGATCTCAGCGAGGATCTGGCTTTCGGCGAAGTTGAACGCCGCGATGCGGATCGTCGGGCCCTCGCGCGTGGGGACCGTGGGCGAGGCCGTCGGCGTCTGGTCTGTCCCCTGCGTACACGCGAGGGCGAACGACGCGCAGAGCGCTGCCGCTGCGAGCAGGAGGAGCCCCGCCGCCCGGGTCGTGAACAGGCGTGTGCTGATGTGCGGTCCGATCGCTGCCCCTCGATCGTAGCGGAGCGCCCTCCGCGGTCGCCCCATACGATGGCTCTCGGACGCACGCCTCGGTGCGTTGGGTGCATCGGAGCATGTGGAGGCCAGCATGAGCGAGACACGCGTCTACACGCGCACGGGTGACGACGGGCAGACTGGTCTGTTCGGCGGCCCTCGCGTCTCGAAGGACGACCCCCGGTTGGAGGCCTACGGCACCGTCGACGAGCTCAACTCCACCATCGGTGTCGCCTCGTCGGCCCTCGGAGAGCACGCTGACCTCGTCGGTTGGCTGCAGATCGTGCAGTCCGACCTCTTCGACATCGGTGGTGAGCTCGCCACGCCCGACCTCGAAGAGCGCATCCGCAAGGGTCAGCCCACCGGCCCCCGCGTCACCGACGAGGACGTCGCGAAGCTCGAGGGCTGGATCGACGCGATGGACACCGAGATCGAGCCGCTGACGCGCTTCATCCTCCCCGGCGGCACGCCTGCCTCTGCCCACCTCCATGTCGCTCGCACCGTCTGTCGCCGCGCCGAGCGCCGCGTCCTCACCCTCGCCCGTGACGCCGAGGTGGCCCCCACGGTGCTCCGCTACCTCAACCGCCTCTCGGACTGCCTCTTCACCATGGCCCGTGTCGCCAACGCCCGGGCCGGCGTTCCCGAGCCCGAGTGGCTCGGTCGTGCGGAGCGCGACGGGAAGTAACGGCGCACGGCAGGAGGGGATCGGAAGCCCTCACCCCAGCCCTCTCCCGGAACCGGGAGAGGGCTGGGGTGAGGCGGAACGGGGCGGAGGCGGGACAGCGCGTCGCACAAGAGCCTCTGGCATGGCTGCGGCCCCCCTCGGTCGTTGGGTGACGGCGTTCGAGGCCGCCCGCCTCGCACACAGAGAAGGGCCCGCCAATCGGCGGGCCCTTCTGTGTGCGTCCCAGCGGCGAGCACTACGCCGCCAGCCGCTCCTCCTCGAACTCGTCCGAGACCGCCGAGGGCGTCTCCTCGCCGAGGCGGAAGCGGGAGATGGTGGCGCGGAGGGCGTCCGCCATGTTCCCGAGTTCCACCGTGGAGGCGTGGATCTGCTCCACCTGGGCGGACATCGCCTCGGCCGAGGCGGAGGTCTCCTCCGCGGACGCCGAGTTCTCCTCCGCGATGGCGGCGATCGATCCGGCGGCTTCCTCGACGCCCGTGCTGAGGATGCGCATGCCTTCCGCGGCGGCGGAGTTCTGGTCCGCCACCTGGCGGACGGACTGCACCTGCTCCACCATGCGCTCGCCGCTGGTGCGGAGTTCCACCGCGCGGTCCGCGATGCCGCGGATCCGCTCATCGACGGCCTCGACGGACTCGAGGATGGTCGCGAGGGCCTCGCCGGCTTCGCTGGCGGAGCCGATGCCCGTCTGCATGTCCGCAGCGCCGGAGTTCATGGCCGTGACGGCGCGCTCCACGCCCTCCTGCACCACGATCACGAGCTGCGAGATGTCCTTCGTCGCCGACGTGGCGCGGGCCGCCAGGCTGCGGACCTCGTCCGCGACCACCGCGAACCCGGCGCCATGCTCGCCCGCCCGGGCCGCCTCGATCGCTGCGTTCAGCGCGAGGAGGTCCGTCTGAGCGGCGATGTCGCGGATGACACCCACGATCTTGCCGATCTCGTTGGAGCGGGCGCCGAGTTCGGACACGGCCGTGCCGGCGCTGTCGATCGATGCCTTCAGGCGGTGGATGTTGTCGATCGTCTTGTTCACCCGGTCGGCGCCGCTCTTCGCGACACCGCTGGCGTCCGAGGCGGCCGACGCGACCTCCGAGGCGTCCGTGGACATCCCGGCGGCGGACTCCGCGACCTGCTGACTGAGGTTCGCGGCTTCCACCAGCAGCTCGCGCTGCTCCTCCGCGCCGTGGGCCACCTGCGTGACGGCGCCCGAGAGCTCCATCATGTTCTCGGCGACCTTGTCGATGCCCTTCGCCTGCTCCTGCGTACCCGCGGCCACCTGGTCCGCGGCGCGCGCCACGTCCTGCGTGGTGCGGGCGGAGTCGTCCGAGACCCGGACGAGCTCGTCCTTGGCCTGCGACAGCGCCTCGGCGGCGCGAGAGGCCTCGGTCAGCGCGTCGTGGATGGCGTCGCGCATCTCGACCAGCGCGATGCCGAGGGCGTCGCGGTCGCTGGCCGGGGTGATCGAGACCGTGAGGTTGCCCTGAGCGATCTCGCTGGCGGTGGCCACGCCGTCCTGCAGATAGTTCTGCATGCGGCTGAAGGCGTTGCCCAGCACGTCACGCTCGCTGCGCGGGGCCACCTCCTGCGACACGTCGCCCTCGGAGATGCGGTTCGCGGCGGCGGCCATGTCGTTCAGGTAGACGATGGTGCTGCGCATCGCCCCGGCCAGGTCGCCGATCTCGTCGTTGGAGTCGTGCGTGACCTCCTGCGCCAGGTCGCCCTGCGAGATGGCGAGGGCGGCGTCCGTGACGCCCTTCAGCGGCATGATCGTCCGGATGAGCCAGATCGCGCCCGCCGCGCCGATGAGGAAGGCGCCGGCGGCGGCCCCCATCAGCATCTTCTGGGCGAGGTCCACGCTCTCACCCAGGCTCGTGATCTGCGCCTCGCGTGCCGAGGTGCCGAACCGCGAGAGGGCGCTGCTGGCCGAGGCCATCGAGCTCATCTCCGACGCGATGGCGGACTGGGCGCTCTTCACGCCGGAGATGGCGCTGGCGTAGGCATCGAAGGCGGTCAGGTAGGCGTCCACCGCGGCGAGGACCTCGGTCTCCTCCGCTGCGCCGAGGCCGAGCTCGGTGATCCGCTGCTTCAGGACGGCAACGCCGTCCCCCACCTCGGTC
Source organism: Dehalococcoidia bacterium (assembly GCA_023228765.1). Lineage (GTDB taxonomy): Bacteria > Chloroflexota > Dehalococcoidia > UBA2979 > UBA2979 > W-Chloroflexi-9. The sequence goes on along the minus strand of JALOAM010000075.1, from coordinate 6,285 downwards.
GCATAGGCCGGGCTCTGGCGCAGGATGAAGTCCTTCTCCGAGCTGCGCACGCGCTGCAGGGCGAGCATGGTCGCCTCCTGCGCGGACGCCCGGAGGAACCCCTCCGCCGAGCTGAACGAGGTGTCGGCGCTCGCGGAGCCCTCCGTGGTGCTCGCCGCGCCCGAGGCGGTCGCCGTGTCGGCCGTCCCGGAGGCGCCCGAGGTCGTCATGGTGTCAGTGGTGCCAGTGGTGCCGGTCGTGCTGGCCTCGGTACCGCCGGCCTGGGTCTCGGCGGCGAGGGCCGCCGCGCGGGCCTGTGCGAACGAGGTCTCGTCGTACTGGAAGTACCCGCCGAGGGCCGCCGCGGCGTCGCGCAGCGTGCCTTCCGCGCCGACCTCGGTATCACCGCGCTTGCGGACGGCGTCGCTGAGCTGGAAGAAGAGCTGGTCCAGCTTCAGGAGCCCGCTGCCCAGGACCTCGAACGTGGGGTCGAGGGCCGGGTCCGTCGTGAGGCTCTTGGCCAGGGCGGTGTTCCCTCGCAGCGTCGTCGCAAGGCGGCTGTATTCGGACGAGCCCTCCGTCGCCGCGACATCGGCGCCGTTCTGGTACACGTCGTTCACGATCGAGCCGGCCGTCGCCACCATCGCCATGCGCGTGGTCTCGATCTCCTCCGCGAGGAACTCGAGGCGCGCGCCCTTGTCGATGGCGGTCGCGGCTGCGTTGTTCGACTGGTTGAGGGAGATCCAGCCCACCCCGGCGACGGCGATGCTGAGGGCGACCGTCACACCGGAGATGGCCCACAGCTTCCCGCGGACCGAAAAGCGCGCCCAGCGCGGCATCTTCACGCGCGGCAGGCGCAGCCAGGAGGGCACCCGCACCCAGGAGGGTCGCACTCGCGCGGCGGCGCTCAACGCCGGTCGCGCCCGCGCGGGCACTCGGACGCGGCTTGCGACCGACCGCACCGGCACCTTCCGGGCGTTGGATGCGACGGTGCGCGTCACGCGACCGCCTCTGCGCAGCAGTCCCCCCGTCCTTGCGAGGACGGGCGACAGGGCAGTCGTCAGCCTCTGAGGCGTTCGCGGGAGTCGCAGTCTCGGCATGTCGGGATCCCTCCACGAGCTGGTCGCCGGCCAACAGGCGACATGGCGCCGCCCTCATGGCGGTGCAGAGAGACTTTCGACGCGCCTCCGGGGGCGGTGAGGCGGGCACGCCCCGCTCCCGGCAGGTTTGCCAGCCAGTAGACAGGGTTCGTCAGACAACGCGCAGGTTCGGGCTCGTCCGGCATCGATGGGTGGCTCGGTGTGTTACTCGCCGGAGACCTGGGTGCGGACGCTCTCCGCGAGGATGCCGGCGCGGACGGCGAGGACGGCGGCCTGGGTGCGGTCCGAGACTTCGAGCTTCTCCATGATCGCCTGCACGGTGTTCTTGATCGTGCCGACGGAGTAGCCGAGGGCTTCCCCGATCTCGCGGTTCGTGCAGCCCTCGGCCAGGAGACGGATGACCTCGCGCTCGCGGCCGGAGAGGTGGCGTACGGCCGCGGCGGCGGCGGGGTCGTACCCCACGCCGGCGAGGACCTCCTGGAGGAGCGCGCCCTCGAAGACGGAGCCGCCCTCGCGGACCAGGCGGACGCTGTTGATCAAGGTGTCTCGGGTCATGCCCTTCAGCAGGTAGCCGGAGGCCCCGCTGCTGATCGCGCGCTGGAGGTAGTCGACGCTGCTGAAGCTGGTGACGATGAAGACGCTGATGTGGGGATGGCTCTCCTTGATCAGCCTCGTCGCGGTGAGTCCGTCCATGTCCGGCATCCGGACATCCATCAGGATCACGTCGGGCTCGAGTTCACCGACCCGCTGGGTGGCGATCACACCGCTCGCAGCCTCGCCGACGACCTCGATCCCCGGGGCGTCCAGCATCGCGCGGAGGCCGTCGCGGACGACGGGATGGTCGTCCACGACCAGCACGCGGATCGGTCGTGCGTCGGAGCGAGTCGGCTCGGCGGCGGTCACCGAGGCCCTCGCACAGCAGGGCGGTGGAGGTGGGAGCTCGAGTGGGGAATGGTGCGATGGATCATGCTCTATCTGACCACGTACAGCGGCCGACACCCCCATGCTCCTGCGGGCAGATTCAACTGGTTCATACCGTATCTCAGACGGTGTTGGATAGGACTTCCGTCGGCTGCCGGGTAGGACTTGAATCTCGTTGATACAGATTTGTGACAGATTTCCATGAGGCCGATTGCGCTCATGCGCTTCTCCATCCCCTCCCGATCATCTTGTTCTCCCGGCGATCGAGGCCAGATCAATGTGCGAAGTCACGTCGAAAGAGCTTCGCGCTATCCGTGATCGTGGCCAACCGGCCAATCAGGTGTGGTCGCACGGGACTGCTGTCCGAGGGTGATTCGGACGAATCTCATGACAATCCATCTGAGATCTGGCAGTCAGATGAGGGGGCGTAGTACATGGTGGCTGAGACCGATGCACTCTGGCCCGCGCAGGGGCCCGCGGGCGCCAGCGCGCCGGACCGTGTCCGCTCCTATATCGCCGGTGCCGGGCTGCCCGCCCGCCTCCTCCGCCGCACGCTGCGGCAGGTGGGCGTAGCCGTCGAGGTCGGACGCACGGCGGTCCCGCCGGAGCTGTCCGCCAGCGGCTACCCGGACGCCTTCTTCGCCACCGAGGACATCGACCTGGACACGCTCGCGTGCATCCGCGCGTGGTCCCGCCTGGACGGGATCGCGGTGATCGCGTTCCAGCAGACCGAGGTCGCCGACCGCCTGCAGCTGTTCGACGCCGGCGCCGACGACGTCTGGTCGCTGGACATCACGCCGGAGGAAGCCGGGGCCCGGCTGCGGGCGCTCCTCAGGCGGATCGGTCGCGACCGGCGGCTGGAGCTGGGTAACGGCATCCAGCACGTCTCCATCACCCGCAACGACCTGATGGTGGACGAGCGGCCGATCCGCATGACGCGCATCCGCCACCACCTGCTCTACGTGCTCGCGGAGAACCACCCGAGGACGACCGGGCACGACGAGCTCATCGAGAAGGTCTGGGGCTACCAGGTGATCGGCGACGAGCCGGGCTTCGTGCAGACGCAGGTCTCCCGCCTGCGTCGCGAGCTGGACGAGGCCGGGGTGCCAGACCTGGTCCGTACCGCCCGAGGCGTGGGCTACGGCATCTGCCAGGACTTCGTCCACCCGACCGCGGAGTAGGCGCGTCTACTCCTCGGAGGGGACGTTCCGTCGAGGCACCTGCACGGTGATCCGCGTCCCCTCCCCCGTGGAGCGGATGGCGAAGCCGCCGTCCACCAGGTAGACGCGCTCCCGGAGGCCCAGCAGGCCCAGGTGATGACCGTCTGCTGCGGCGAACGTCGCCTCAGTGTCGAACCCCTTGCCGTCGTCCTCCACGGTGAGCACCACGTGGTCGGCCTCGCGATAGTCGATGGTGATCGCCACCTCGCGTCCGCCCGAGTGCTTGCCGGCGTTGGTGGTGGCCTCCTGCGCGACGCGGAACAACACCATCTCCGTGGACGCGTCGAGGGCGGCCGCCTCGCCGAGCTGGTCGACGCGGACGCGCATGCGGTACGGCTCCAGGGAGGCCTCGGCGGTGTTGTGGATCGCCGAGAGCAGCCCGAGATCGTCGAGGACGGCCGGCCGCAGGTGGGCCATCACGCGGCGGATCTCCGCGAGCGCGGTGCGGAGGTAGGTGGCGCCTCGCTCGATGTAGTCCTCGGCGAGCGCATCGCGTCCACGCTCCTGCTCCTGCTGGGCGGAGGTGAGGAACATCAGCGCCCCGGCGAGGAGCTGGACCGGGCCGTCGTGGATCTCGTGGGCGACCAGGCGACGTTCGTCCTCGCCCACCTGGAGCAGCCGGCGGACGAGCTGGCGTCGCTCGGTGGCCTGGAGTTCCAGCTCGCGTAACGCCCGCTCGCGCTCGGCCTCGGCCTGTCGCTCGGACGTGATGTCCGCGAGGAAGACGTTCACGGTGCCGGTCGCCGCGTCAATATGGCTGCGGACGCGGATCCAGCGCTCGGCGCCGTCCGCGGCCTCGATCCGGCTCTCACGTGCGCCGTCGTCCTGCATCCCCGCCCGGAGCCGCTCGATCTCGGCGTCGAACGCCGCCATCGCATCCGGGACCTCCCGCGAAGCGCGCGCGAGGAAGCCCTCCACCGTGTCGTAGCCGAAGGTGCGCGCGGAGTAGCGGTTCGCAGCGAGGATCCCGCCCCCGATCGTGAGCTGGACCACGCCCACCACCGCGCCCTCGAAGATGCCGCGGTAGCGCCGTTCGCTCTCGCCGAGGGCGATCCGATGCTCGCGCTCGAGTCCGATGTCGGTCGCCACCACCTCGATCAGGCCGTCGGCTTCGTTCACGGCGAGGTCCAGCCGCACCCAGGCCAGGCTCCCGTCCGCGCGGGTGAGGGGTACCTCACGGCCCGCGACATAACCGTGCTCGCGGAGGTCGGCGAAGAGGCCGTCGCGGAGCGCGTCGTCCGGGATGAGGTGGCGGAACTCCAGGCGGTGGGGCAGCAGTTCGCGGACGGATGACCGCCCGAGGAGCCGAGCGGCGGCCTCGTTCGCGGTCAGGATGAGGCCGGTGGGGTCCACGAGAAGCATGGCGACGCGCGAGTGCTCGAACAGCGGTGCGAAGCGGGGATGGCGCGGGGACTCCTCGGCGTCGGTCTCGCCATCCTCGGTCCCATCGTCCGGGGCGAGCGAGGTGATCGCCCAACCGCGCTCACGGTCACCGCGGGTGCGGAGGCGAAGGTGACGCACCTCGCCGGAGGGGCTGGTGACGGTGACGCGGCCGTCGAACGGCGCGCCCCGGCGGATCGCCTCCGCGACCCGGGTGCGGTACGGCTCCACCATCCCGCTCATCGCAGAGCCGCGGGAGGGGAACGGTACGCCGGGCGCGATGCCCATGTTCTGGCGGGCGACGGCGTTGTAGCGGTACACGGGGTCGCGGCGACGGTCCCAGTGGATGACGCCGACGGGCAGCGAGTCGATAAACGCCTGCGAGATCTCCTCGCCCGGCGTCTCCCCTGCGGTCTCCTCGAAGGATCCGGTCACCCGATGCCTCCACCGGTACTTCTGCCGGTGTGAAGCGTCTCACGGTCGCTGTGCCACGCAACCCCGAGTGTGCTCGGCCCTCCTGACGCCTGCTCGCCGACAGGAAGGTGACAAGCGCGGGGGCGTCGGAAGACGCCGGACCGAGGGAACACCCTGATGGAGGCCGGGCGAACCCCTCCGACTCTTGTCATACAACGCGCGGTCCACGGGATGTGGGCGCAGACACCTCGGCACGGATGTCGAGGAGCCACAGGTTAGGAAGGCCACCGGCATGGCAGTGATCATCAACACGAACGTGGCAGCGCTGAACGCCCAGCGGAACCTGGGTGTCACCAGCCACAAGACCAGCAAGACCCTGGAGAAGCTGTCCAGCGGCCTGCGCATCAACCGGGCGGCGGACGACGCCGCCGGCCTCGCTATCAGCGAGAAGATGCGCTCCCAGATCCGGGGCATGCAGCAGGGCCAGCGCAACGCCCTCGATGGCGTCTCGATGCTGCAGACGGCTGAAGGCGCACTGGACGAGGTGCACAACATCCTGCAGCGGATCCGCGAGCTGACGGTGCAGGCGGGCAACTCTACGCTCTCGTCCTCCGACCGCACTGCGATCGGCGAGGAGATGGTGGCCCTGCGCTCCGAGGTCGACAACATCGCGCAGCGCACGCGCTTCAACGGCCTGAACCTGCTGAACGGCTCGCTCGCGATCACCGTGGACGGCGGCTCGTCGCTCATCGGTGACACCGTCGTCGAGAACGGCGGGACGGTGTCCGTGGGCGCGATCGATGTGAGCAACGCGGACCCGAACGCGACCTACACCCTGAACGACGAGACGGGTGGCGTGCTCTCGCTGTCCGTCACCTCGGGTGGCTTCACGCGGAGCGAGACGTTCACGGTCCAGAACATGGGCGCGAACGCTTCGCAGGACATCATCTTCGAGGAGCTCGGCGTGTCGTTCACGCTGGAGCACGACGCGAACGCCGGCAACGTGACCGGCACCGCGATCGCGGCCGGCCTGGACACGGACCAGATCACCACCACCGCGTCCTCCTCCGCCTCGTTCCGCGTCGGCTCCGAGGTCGGCGACGACATCACGTTGTCCTTCGACGACATGCGCTCGAGCGCCCTCGGCAACGGTTCGAAGCTCTCGACGCTGGTCGCGGACAACACCGCTGTCTCCACGACCACGAAGGCGGACACGCTGCTGGCGTCGCTGGACACGGCGATCGGACAGGTTTCGACCTTCCGCGCTGTCC
>JALOAM010000092.1 GCA_023228765.1 Dehalococcoidia bacterium | reverse complement strand
GGCGATCTCGCCGTTGCTCCGCCCTGCCGCGCGCATCGCGAATGCCGTACGCACCGCGGGCCCTTCCTGCTCGTGCACGCGGGGCACTGCCCCTGGCTCGTCGACCCGGTATCCGAACGGCGGGCGCCCCTGGGGCAGGCCAGACTCGACCCGCTGCCGCTGCCCCTTCACCACGTGGACTGCGAGTTGATCCGAGAAGAACTCGGAGACCCCACCGATGAGCGTGAGCGTCATCTTGCCGGCGGGCGTCGTGAAGTCGAAGTTCTCGGTTACGCTCGCGAAGCCGACGCCCCCTGCCCCCAGCCTCTGGAGCGCCGCGGACTGGACGCGGATGTTCCGCGCCCAGCGGTCGAGCGTGTGGACGATGACCAGGTCGAACGCGCCGCTCTCGGCGTCGGCGAGCAGCGCCGCGAGCTGGGGACGCTTCCCGATCTCCTCGACGTGTGCGCTCACGCCCTCATCGGCATAGATCCGATCGAGTTCGTAGCCGTGGCGCTCGCAGTACCGCTCGATCTCCCGGCGCTGTGCGTCGAGGCTGTGCCCGTCCGCCTGTTCAGCCAGGCTGACCCTGATGTAGCCGGCAGCCCGCTTCATCGTCCCCGTGCTCTCCTCCGCAAGATGATGGCGCGCGCGACGGTGGCCCATTCGTTGATGAGGAGTTCAACGGCCGCACCGTCGGCACTGGGCATCCTAGCGCACTCGTCGTGGTGACGTGCCCGACGCTCCCGCCCACGCAGCGGCTGCTCGCCTGCCTGCCGCGGCTCGCGACGGAGTCGGCGGTCACTGATGTCGTGTCGAGGAGGCACCAGGCTCTGCTTCACCCAGGTGGACGTGGCTTCGAAGTGAGTGCCCGCGCCGGCGCCGGCGCCCGGGTGCGCCGTGCGGTCGGTGGGGCACAGCAGGGCGCACGACCGCCCACCGGTCAGGCGCGGTATGGAGTTCCGACTCGCGGATCACGAGGGCCGGCAGGGCTCCGCCAAACATGCTCACTTCGCGGGCCACGCGCTGCGCGGCACGATAGTTGGCGCAGACCCAGAGCGTGACGGGTGGCCCATCGAAGTGCTCCCACCAGGCGTCAGCACCGTAGTAGCGCCCGTAGGCCAGGAGCTTCGCCCGGATCTGCGGTCGGCTCAGCGTGCCCCGGTCGTATTCGAGCAGGAAGGGGAATCGACCGCGATCGAGTTCGAGCACGCCAGAACCATCAGGCCGGACGCGGTAGCCGCGGGGTTCGCCGAAGGTGTGGGTAGACTCGGCCTCGTTGCGCCAGACGGCGAGCCGACCTCCCCGGTGGCGCGCCAGTCCCGCGAGGGCTGTGAACGTTCCGTTGACCCCGAGTTCGTGCAGGAAGGCGCGTGGCAGTTCGACTTCTCCCGGCCGACCCTCGACCTCGCGCGGGATCGTCACCGCACCCAGCTTCCGGTAACGCGAGGCGGGCACCTGGTCGGCCGCGGCCAGCACGCGGAGAGCCTCGTCGGTCGCGATCCAGAGGTCTCGGTCCACGTCGGGGACTCGCACCCCGCGCACGACGCCTCGGCGCACGAGCCCGCGGAGGCGACGCTCGATAGCAGGCGGCGGGTCGTTGATGAGCAACGCGAGCTGCTCGGTCGTGAGCCAGGGGTGACGCGCCGTCCATTCGAGCACGGTCCGTGTCGGTGCATCGGTCGTCAGCGCCAGCGCCGCAGCGCGCTCACGGTGCGACGGCCCCTCACGGTTTGAGTATGGCCGTGCAACCAGTCGAGCGCGCAGCGGAGGATCCGTGGCCGGGAGCATCGGAAGCGGCTCGGATCCGTCGTCTCGGGTGGGTGCCGTCGCCCGCCATTCGAGCCAGTGCTGGAGGTGGCAGGAATCAGCCGATCCGGGCGTCTGCCAGGCCGCGTGCAGGGGGCCGTCCCGGTGCATGTCCGCAGCGGTGGCGAGAAGCACCTCCACAGGGGTGTCGCCCGCCCGATCGCGCTCCCGCAGGACCGCCTGCTCCCAGAGATGGCGCTCCCGGTCGCCCGCGCACACGACAAGTATCGTTGGCCCGTACAGCTCGCCGGCGTCGTGCGCTCTCGCGGCTGGCCGGAACCACTGGCGGACCCGCTCCCGGCGGTGGACGTCCGGAGCACCGGCACGGTCCCAGGCGATGAAGGCGGTTCCGCACTCCCGCCCGTCGCGCAGCTTCAGGTGTGCTTCGACACCCGGCGGCCACCAGCGCTCGTCCGGCGGCAGAGACAACGGCAATGAGCACGCCGTCTCCAGCCGGCCATCACCCGCCGCGCGCAGTTGCGACGCCAGCCCGGCGAGCAGGTGGTTCACGCTCTGCACGACCTCGTGGCGAGCGATCCGGTCGAGAGTTGCCGCCTGCCCGAGCGGCCACGCCGAACGGAGCTCGACCTGATCGACGCCGAACCGGTCGGCGAGCGGTGAGAGGGCACCTTCGCGCACGACGGCCAGCGGTCGCGCGTGCAGTCCCCCGCTCCGTGGTGTGACGGTCTCCACCCATCCACGCCGCGTCAATTCCTCGCGCAGGCGGCGGGCGTCCCGCTCATCGACGCCGAGCAGCCCGGCGAGCTCCCGTTCACCCAGCAGTGGCAGCGAGGCGACCCAATCGAGGGCCCGCCCCAGCTGTGCTTCTTCCTGTCTCATCCCGTACCTCCTTCGTCCGAATCGATGGACTCGTTCACCTTGGCCGTCGGCGCTGTGCCGGCGTTGCTGCGCTTCTGCGTCTGTCCCTTCCGCGTGCGCGCGCGCTTGGCTCGCCGGCGCTGGCGGGAGCGCTCTGCGATCACCCGCCGCACCTCCGCCGACACGACCTCTCGTGGCCGGCCGTGACGCTCGGCCGAGCGCTGGGCGAGCGCGACGACGCGCTCCGGGTCGTGCGCGGGCGGGGGATCGACGTTCAGCGTGAACGCCGGCGGACGGGCGAAGCCGTCCCACCACCGCGCGTACGCGGAGAAGTCGTCCAGGGAGACGAGGTCCTCGACCTCAAGCCCGCTTCCGAGTTCCGGGAGCAACCGGCGTGCGTCCTCGGCGCTGCACTGGAAGGTGGTGAGGCCGTCGCAGTTCGAGAGGATCGTGGGGACCAACTCCCGGTCGATCGCGTCGAGCTTGGCGAGCGACTGGGTGACAAGCGTGAACGACGCCCCGTACTTCCCGAGCTCGCTGAGCATGCGCGGATAGTCCACCGCCCCGAGCGTGCTCGACTCGTCGACGAGCTCGACGACGCGTCGCCGCTGCCCGGCGGGCAAGGCGACCTGCTCCTCCACGAGCAGGCCCAGCAGGTTCAGCATCGTCGCGCCGACGAGCGACGCCGCTCCCTCACCGAGCGTGCCGACGGCGGTGTTGATCACCAGCACCCCGCCGTCCCGGATCACCTCGCGCGGGTCGAAGGTCGAGCGCGGCTGCCCCAGCACGAGGCGGCTGGCCTCGGTCACCGTGAAGCGACCGATCTTGCTCGTGACCGGGTTGGCGGTCTGCTGCTGCAGCGTCGGCCCGGCAAAGGTGTAGTTGTCTCGCCACCACGCCTCTAGCGCGGGGTCACGAACATTGGCGAGCAAGGCGTCCCGCAGATCCTTGTCGGTGAGGAACGGCGCCACGTCGAGCAGCGTGAACTGCTCGACCCGCGACCGCCGCGTATTGAGTTCGTGCAGCGCTGACAGCGACGCGCGCAGCGCGCCTTCCATGCGCGGCCCCCAGTTGGCGGGCCAGAGGCGGTTCATGATCGTGACGATGCCCTCGACGGTGCGGTCGCGGTCGGGGAAGAGCGCGACGTCGAGCAGGTTGAGCCCGATCGGGCGTTCGAGGTGGGCGAAGTCGAGGTAGACCGTCCGGTCGACCAGCTCGTGGGGGACGGAGGCGAGGACCGCCTCGGCCAGGTCCTGGTGTGGGTCGACCACGACGAGGGCCGTGCCCTCGGCGCCGGAAGCGACGCGCTCCATCACGCCTGCCGCCATGTGCCGCAGCAGCGTCGACTTGCCGCGCCGGGTCTTCGCCACGATGAAGTGGTTGCGGTGGACGAGCCGCTCCGGCAGGTAGACGGGCGGTCGCGCGCCGCCTGCCGGAGCGCGACCGATGCGGATCCCCTGCGCCACGTGTCCGGGCGCCGGTGCGAGGCGCTGCGCCGTCGTCCGGCGCACGCCGAGCGGTGCGTCGACGGCGGCCGGCAGGTGCCACAGAGCGGCCGCCTCCGCCGTGCTCAGAAGCAGCGGCCAGCGTGGCCGCGGCGCAGCCGGAAGCACGTTCGGCGCGCCAGGCCGGAGGCCGCCCCCCGCCGCGTCGTCGAAGGCTGCGTAGGCCGTTGCCACCTGCGTGGCGAGTGCTCGGAGCCGGTCGATGTCTGGCCCCAGTGCGAGCACCGAGAGGTCGGCCGCCACCAGCGGCGCCCCGAGCTTTGCCGTCACGACGGTCGGTGCGAGTGGTTCCGGGGCGCGGAAGAGCCGCACGGCGAGCGCAGCGAGCAGGGGCACCGCGAGGAACGCGCCCGCGCCAGTGCCGACGAGCAGTGCCCACTCACCGGCCTCGTACCATCGCCAGCCCTGCAGCACCGCGGCGCCGAGCGCCATCAGCACGACGATCGGCATCAGGCTCGGACCAACGGTGGATGGGTAGTCGGTGCGGCTTCCAAAGCGCTGCTCCTGCCGCCGGCGGATACGGTCCGCGCTCCCTCGCGGCGCGGGCCCGACCGCCAGCCGCGCGACCACCCGCTCATTGCCGATCGGGGCGGCAACCGCCAGCACGCCGGAGAGGGGATCGCGTTCGCGACGCCAGTCCAGCCGCAGCGGGAGAGCGGCGTCGGACCACGGCAGCAGCGGCACGGCGACGGCCCGCTCGCCGGAGGCCAGCCCCGCCGGATCCACCACGTCGCCGCCATCGATTGGTTCGACCACGGCCTGTGGATAGGCGACGCGGAGCTGGGCGAGGGCCCGTTCCAGGCCGTCCGCCGTCGCCGCGCGCACGAACCAGCGCCTGCCCGTTGCGGTGACTGTGACCTCGAGCGTGAGCACTTCGCCGGCGAGCGCACCGAGCATCGCCCGGGCGGCGCCCATCCCGTCCTCCAGCCCGCGCGGAGGGACGACTTCTGCCAGGAACGTGGGTTCAGCGCGACGGCGCCACATGTCGCGCCTCCTCACGCTCGACCGATCCCACCCGTGCCTCCGCCGCGGCGAGCGCGCGGAAGAACGCTTCGCGCCCGCCCGGACGGGCTCCGAGTTCGCTCACGTCCTTCGCATCGCCGGGCAGTCGCAGCACCAACGTCCGATCGCCGAGTGACTCGGTGAGTGCCGCGGCCGCCGCGCGGCCGGCGTCGTCGGTGTCCAGCACCAGGACGACCGAGTGAGCGCGGTCGAGCAACCGCTCGACGCCGCGTCCCGGTTGGGTGCCCAGCAGCGCGCACGCCGGGAGTCCCCAGCCGGTGAGGGTGAGCCAGTCAAAGGGCCCCTCCGTCACGAAGATCCGCCGCCGGCCCCGTACCCCTTCGTATCCGAGCAACGGGCGCGGGAGCGCGAGCCCGAGGTACTTTGCGCGGATGTCGCCCTGGAACGCACGCCCGGTCATCCAGGCGCAGTAGCCGCTGCGCAGGTCCGGGATCACGATGCGCCCGCGCATCGCCTCGCGTCCGTCGCCATAGAGCAGACCGAGCTCACCGGCCCGGCGCAGGGAGAGGCGGCGACGCTTGAGGTACGGAGCCAGCTCGGACCCGTCGCTGAAGCCCAGGCGTGCCCGGCGGGCGAGCCAGCGGGGCACGCCGCGCGCCTCCAGGTAGGCGAGCGCCCGCGGCGTCCGCAGGAGCGCTTCGTGGTAGAGCTCACACGCCGCCGTCAGGATCAGCCGGTCGTCCAGCGAGAGGGGGCGCGGCCGCTCGCGGGTGGCCACCGTCCGGTGAGGGGGCGACGACAGCCGCGGCAGCCCTCCGAGGTGGTCGATCGCTTCGCGAAAGTTCAGATCGTGACTGCGGCGGACGAAGTCGATCACGTCGCCTGACGCCCCGCATCCGAAGCAGTGGAAGCTCTGCGTGTCCGTGTAGACGACGAGGCTCGGGCGGTCGTCCTCATGGAACGGACAGCGGCCCATGAACCGCCGTCCGGTCCGCCGGAGCGCCACGCCCTGCGCGGCGATCACGTCAGCGATCGGGTGCGCGCGCTTGACCTGCTCGACATCGATGGTCATCACCCCTCCTCTCCGCGCTGCGGAGTGAGTTCGGCCGGGTTCGAGGTGCTGAGGGCGTGTTCGAGGGCGCTCGCCTCCACCTGAAGGGCGATGTGGTTGCCGCGCGCCAGGAAGAGACCCTGGCCGCGGCGGCAGCCGAGCAGGAACGCCCGTTCGCCCCGGGAGAGCGCGAAGGTCTCCTCGACGAGGCCGATGGTGGAGCTGTCCTGGCGCATCAGGAGCTGCACCGAGCTGTTGGCAAGTACGGTGTGTCCCTCGGGCGAGGCGAGGAAGTCTTCGACGTCCTGGGTCACCGTCGTCACGCCCAGCCAGCGCTTGCGCGCCCGGCGCGCCATCTGGGCGAGGAACTGCGCCCCCTCCGGCGACCGCATCAGCGACCACGCCTCGTCGATCAGGAGCATCCGCGGCCGCGGGTCGCGGGTGACCTCGCGCCAGACGTGATCCGCGATCAGGTACATCGCCACCGGGCGCAGCTCCTCTTCGAGGTCACGCACGTTGAAGACCACGAACGGCCGCTCCAACGACGCGGTGGTCGGCTCGGAGAAGACGTGTCCGAGGCTGCCATCCACGTAGCGCGTCAGCCGGTCGGCGAGGCCGTGTGGCTCGTCCAGTCCGCGGAGGACGCCGAGCAGGTCACGGAGCAGGGGCGCTGGACGGCCGTGCGTGGCCGGGTCATCGCTGATCCCGGCGCCCCCGTAGGTCTCGTAGAGCGCCCGGTCGAGCACGCCGCGTTCCCGTTGTCCGAGTGCCTGGCCGGGTTCAGCGAGCATCACGCCGAGCAGGCCCTGCAGCGCCAGCACGCGCTGGGCGAGGATCGACCGTCCGTCCTCATCGTCAGCGCCCGCTCCGACTGCCGGAAGGTCGAAGGGGTTGATGTGCTGGGCGGAGGTGCCGGAGAGGCGGATCATCTGCCCGCCGACCGCCTCGCAGAGGCGGCCGTATTCGTCCTCCGGGTCGATCACGAGGTAGTCGATGCCGAGCAGCAGCGCGCGCAGTGCCTCGACCTTGCAGGCGTAGCTCTTGCCGGCGCCGCTCTTCGCGAAGACGACCTTGTTGGCGTTGTCGGCATCCGGGCCGAACGGGTCGTAGATCACGAGCGAGTGGTTGTGGACGTTCTCGCCGTAGAGGAGGCCTCGCTCGACCGCGAGGTGGCTCGACCCGAACGGGATCATCGTCGCCGCGCTGGTGGTGTCGAGGTTCCGTCGCCGGCGGAGGTGATCCTGGCCGGCGGGCAGGCAGGAGAGCAGTCCCGGGAGCATCTCGTAGAGCGCCGGACGCACCCCCGCCATCATGCCGCCCAGGATCCCCTCGACCCGCGTGGTCGCCTGGTCGAGTGCGGCGGGGTTCAGGCCGTGCAGGCGCAGGTAGAGGGCGGTCGAGAAGACCCGCTCGTCCCCTCGCTCGAGTGCATCGCGCAGCCGCTCGACGTCCTCGTAGGCGACCTCGCGCTCGATGCTCGCGACCCGTCCGCCCTTCGCGTCCAGCATGCGCGAGGACTGCAGCTCCACCAGGCGGTGTGTCAGCATCCGCACGACGTCGCCCGTGTCGAGCGGCTCCAGGTGCAGGCTTAGGTCCATCGGTTCGTCGAAGTCGATCAGGGGTCCCAGCCAGTTCGGGGAGACGTGACGCGGGTAGTCCGTCAGCGCGAGCACCCGGCTGGCGGTGCGGTCGATCGTGACCTCGGCTCGCGTCTCCGCCATCGCCGCCGGCGCCGTGATGTCGGCGACGGTCCGATCGCCCAGGCCGAACGTGTCGCAGGCCGCCGGACGGCGCACCTGGCGCCTTCGGCTCCGACTCCATGCCGGCTTACGCATCCCACTTCTCCGTTCCGCCACGGGTGGCGAGACGCACGGAGAGCACCGGCGTGGCCGCCGCGTGACCCACGCGCTGCGCACGGTCCGAGCGGGCAGCCACGGCGGTGCCGGCAAGCGAGGCGTGCCAGAGGCTGATCAGGTCGGCGCCTTCGAGGCGGCGCGTCGTCACCCCGATTGCGGCGAGCCCCTGTGCTACCTCTGCGCAGCGGAAGGCGAGCGCTCTGCTCGATGCGAGCTGCGTCGCCGCTTCACGGCCGGGCTTCCGCCGCCGCCACGGCCAGGCGATGCCGGTGCGCTCGAAGGCGCCCCCGGTTCCGGCCGGCACGATCACGTAGCAGCGGCGGTCGAGGAGCGAGCGCTCCCGCGCCACCGTCCGCACGAACGTCTCGTGGTCGGCGGCCAGCCGCCGCCAGGCGTCGGTGCCGTCACGGCGGCGGTCACCGCGCAGGCCCGCCAGGTAGCCCTCGACGTCGGTCGGGACGATGCGCACCAGGAGTTGCAGCGGATAGGAGAGGCCGTTGAGGAAGCGCCGGTAGCCGGCGAGGATCGCCTCCTGTTCCGCCTCGGACTTGAGGGCGAAGTTGACCGACCCGGCCTCAAGGATGGCGCGGCAGTCGCCGCCGCGCAGGCGCACGATGTCGCCCGCGATCGCCTCCAGCGGCAACGTCGCCTGCACGCTCGCGTGTCTAGCTCGCATCGACGCGCTCCTTCCATGCAGTTGCCTCGTGTGGGGCCGCCGGGACGACCACCTCGTGGATCGCCGGGCCTGTGGCATCGCGCCCCTGCGGACGCCAGACGGCCAGACGGGGCGCGGCCGAGTAGCGGAGGAGCACGAAGGCCCACTCCTCGGCGGGACGTCCCCCGGGCCGCCAGAGCACCAGCACGGCGGTGGCGACGATCACGACGACCACGAGCACCAGGCGGAGGCCGAAGGGGAGCGGCAGGTCGGCGAGGGCGCCGTACGCGATCGCGAGGCCGATCGCGGCCGACAGGAGCTGGCGCATCGTCAGCCCGAGGAACGCTCGGTCGGCGACCTCCAGATGGGTCGGGATCTCGTGGCGCTCCATCAGGCGGTCCCGCCCATCGCGCTCTGGACCATGCCCGCGATCACCCGCGCCAGCAGCACGATCGCGAGGCCGGCGAGCGCGTTGACGATCGCCGTCTTCCCCTGCTCCATCTGGCGGGGGCTGCCGGCCGCCGACATGTAGAGGAATGCCCCCCACATCACGAAGAACGCTGCCACCGCCACGGCGACGCCGAGGCCGATGTTCAGCAGGTTCTCGAAGAGACTGTTGATCTGTTCCATCTCCGTTCCTCTCTCAGCGCCCGGTGGCGCCGACTTGCTCCACTGACTCGAGGTGCACCGCGGCCACCAGCCACCGGCCGTCCTCGCGGACGAGGCGGCAGGTCATCCGCTGTCTGACCGTCTCTTGCAGTTGCTGGTGATCTGATGAGGCAGCGGCCCGGTCCACCCAGCGCCGCACCTGCACGGCAGTCACGACCGCGGTCGCCGCGTCGTCCGAGAGCGCCGTCACCGAGACGCGCTCAATGCGCGTCGTGACGGAACGTTCGGCCCCGAGCGCGGCGGGATCGACGGCCGCTGCTGCGAGCGCCGTGTGAAGAAGCCCGGATGTGAGTGGGACGAGGCGCTGCGCGTAGACGTGCGGGTCGCGGTAGTCGAACGTTCCGTGGGCGGCGACGAAGTCTGTAGCCGCCTGCTCGACGGCGCGGGCCGTGCCCTCGCGTCCCTGGAGGCCGCTCGCGGCGCTCCAACCGCTCACGACTGCCACCATGAACAGCACACCCGCGAGCGCGAGCAGCGCGAGCCCGGCGCCGCGCCCGCCGGTCACGACGACGCTCCGAGCGCGGCGGCGGCCTCACCAGCGGTCGCCGTGTAGTACCCCATCCGTCCGATGACGAGGGCGACGTACTCCCAGGAGTGGTTGTAGGCGTAGACGGCGTGCGGAATGTCCGTGAGGACCTGGTGGTCGAGCAGGTAGCGCGCCATCGCCGGGATCGCGTCGCGGTAGTCGTACGGGTCGCCGGCGCCCCAGTGGGCCCAACTGGCGGGCATGAACTGCCCGTAGCCGATCGCCCCGGCCCAGGAGGTCGACATGTTCGTGCCGAACGCGCTCTCCACGGAGGCGATCGCTGCCAGGAGCGCCCAGGGCACACCCGTCTCCGCTGAGACCTCGACCATCACGGCGAGGTGCTCGACCGGCGGGACGGGCGGCTCCGACGTACCCCCTCCGAAGGCAGCGAAGGGCGCCGCGATGAACATCGCCACGATCACCACTACGGAGATCACCGGGAGGAGGACGGCGGCGATCACGATGCCCGCGAGCCGCAGACCGTCGCGGATTACGTCACCGAACACGGAGGCGGCGAGGAGTGCGAGCTTCGGCATCTCAGCGCGCTCCCGCCGCAGCCGCACCGCCGCGCGCGCCGAGCCCACCCACCGTCCGGCTCAGCACGACCAGGGAGACGACCGACGCGAGGCCGGCGAAGCGCGTCTGGCTGGAGAGCAGCGACGGCACCCGGAGCGTCAGGTAGCAGACGGCGATTCCGAGGAGCAGGGTGAGCAGGGCGTTCGCGGCGCTCCCGGGCGTGAGCTCGACCATCAGCGCGGTGCCGAGGCGCAGGACCAGCACCTGCACCGCCTGCTGGAAGACGGTGATCGGGAGCAGGTGCGCCCACCAGCGTGCCCAGCTCTGCGTCTGCGGCAGCACCCAGGTGACGACCATCACCGGCGCGAGCACGATCAGCATGCAGATCAGCGCGAGACGCATCAGCATCTGGAAGGCGAGCAGCAGGGCGACGATGCCGTAGCTCACCGCGACCATGACGAGCGCCATGCCGTCCTGCGAGGCGTTCGCCTGGTCGTACCCGGGAAGGCCCCCCTCGCCGACGGCGCCTGCAAAGGCGTTGTTGAGCTCGATCAGGACGCGGGCGATCTCAAGGGTGAGGTTCACGGCGAGGGCGGCGAGGATCACGCGCGGCAGCAGCTCCATCACCCCGTCGTACGGGGAGCGGGTGTGCTGCTTGAGCACGACGTTGAAGCCGCCCCACATCACGATCACCGCGAGCGCGGCGTTGGCGACGCCGCGCGAGAGCTCCCACAGCGCGCGGACGGTGGTGCTCTCGTAGGTCCCGGCCGCCGGGGTCTGCGTGATGATGTTCAGCGAGCTGTCGCCGAAGCCGAGCGCCCAGTCGACGAAGCCGCGGATGGCGTCGAGCAGCGCCCCGGCGATCAGTCCGATCACGGTGTCGAGGATGGCGGTCGCCCAGTGGCGCGGGTCGAGGCTCGCGAGCAGATTGAAGGGGTTGGGGACGCCGACCTCGGGAGGCGCGCTGGGGGTGAGCCCCGGGACGTCGCTTGCGGCAATGTCGACGGCATCCGGGGACACGGCCGGGAGAGAGGCTGCTGCCGTCGCCGCGGACCCTTCGGACGGCATCCCCGTCGAGGCGACCAGGGGCGCGCCGGCGAGGACGAGGTCACGAAGCGGGTCACTCGCCTGCTGGCCGGCGGCGGGCGAGGCAATCCCGAACCAGCAGACGAACACGACGGTGACGGCGAGCAGCACCCCTCGCACGTTCACCCCCTTTCGTGTCGCCTCCTCCGCGGCCCATCTGGGCGGCGTGACGGCGGCGATCTCGAGGGCAAGCGTGCTAGGTCATGGTCCCCATTCACTCCCGCAGCGCTCTCGGCGCGCTCCCAGCACTCCCCGATCGCTCCCGGATTGCGCCCGAAGCTCCCTGATCGCCCGCATCGGCACCGACCGGGGATCGAGGAGGGTCTGAGTGAGCAAGGCGGGGTGTCGGGAACAGGTGGTGCCCGGGAGCGAAGAGGACGGTGGCTCACGACCGGGAATCACCGGCACGGCAGCCGGACTCACCGCCTCTCCGACGTCGACGTGCTCGTCACCAGGCTGGGCGAACTGTCGAGCGAGGAGGCTGCTGGATGGGGACTAATTCCCTACGGATCCCGGGTGTCGAGCCAGTGAGGCCACGGCCCGGGATCGGGATGAGCCCTCGCCCACCGATCCAGGGCCGCTGCCAGGGAGGCCGCTAGCGTCACCGACGGCCACCAGGACTTGCGCACGAAGACGACCGTGCAGGACGTGGCATGCGCGAAGTCGCTGGCGTTCTCGGTGACGATCACCAGCCGCTCGCGGC
>JALOAM010000296.1 GCA_023228765.1 Dehalococcoidia bacterium | reverse complement strand
CAGCGGTATCGAACCGTCGACGCACATCCAGGGCTCCGAGGAGCGCCTGCAACTGCCGTTCTGAAACCATGCCCCGCCCAAGTGCACCGACACGGTCCGCCAGCGATCCGGCCGTGGCCGGCAGGTTGGCGTCCCGGTGGTACTCGCCGCTGATGGTATCGCGCAGGCGATACAATTGCCGGAGGCGCTCGCGGGCCGCCTCGATGGCCTCGGCGGGCACCTCGGCGGCCTCGTCCACGGGGTACTCGACCTCCGCGCTGAGGTAGGGACGGTCCTCGTACCTCTGTACGATGCGAAAACGCCGCTCGCCGACCGCGGTCACGGCGAGGCGTCCGTCGCGCGTCGGTGAGACGCGCTGGATGCGCGCGGTGCACCCCACGCTGAACGGCACCGCCGACCCGCCGACCTCGGTCCCCTCCCGGATGAGGGCGACGCCGAACGGCTCGCGCGCTGCGAGGCATTCCGCGACCAGGGTGCGGTAGCGCTCCTCGAACA
The DNA here is from genome assembly GCA_023228765.1 of Dehalococcoidia bacterium. Classification (GTDB taxonomy): domain Bacteria; phylum Chloroflexota; class Dehalococcoidia; order UBA2979; family UBA2979; genus W-Chloroflexi-9. Next base: position 2,051 of record JALOAM010000296.1, on the reverse strand, counting down.
CCTGGAGCGGCAGTGCCATGCCGGGGAACAGCACCATGCGGAGCGGGAAGAGCCGGAGTCGCGTCATGCTCGCAGCGCTCAGTTCTCGCCGAGGACGCGGATGAGGATGACGAGCCCGATCACGATCGTCGCCGTCAGGGCCATCCCCGCCAGCGTCAGGCTCTGCGAGATCCACCACCGCCCCTCGTACCCCTCGACGGTCCACCCGGACGCTTCGAGGGCGGCGTGCGCCCGGTCGAGGTCGTCCCGGCGAACCTCGATGGAGTAGCGCCCGATGGCGGGGGCGCGGTCCGGGAGCACCTGGTAGCCGACGCTGGTGCCCGTGCCGGGGCGCTCCACGCGGTGGCTCCGGATGCGCGCGGCGATGCCGTGGTCGGCGAGCCAGTCCTGGAGCTCGCCCGCCTGCGAGCCCTCCAGCACCTGTGCGACTTCGACCCAGCGCACCCAGGACGGGATCACTCAGGCCTCGCTCATCCGGCCGCAATCCAGATGAGGACGAACGCGCCGATCCCGGCCAGCGTGCAGAGTGCCGTGATCGCCATCGACCGCAGGTTGGTCTCACCGGGGCCGAGGATGCCTCGACCGCCGCGGAGGCCCTCCCGTCCGTCCCAGCCGGCGTCCAGCAGCGCGTTCACCGCGAGGTCGCGCTGCGCGGGTGGCAGCGTCACGAGGTAGACGAACTCGGGTGGCCGCGTGCCGAAGACGCCGATCAGGGGTGAACTCGCCGGATCGCCGGTCTGGGCGTCGGTGACCTCCACCAGCACGTCCACGCCCGCGGCGTCGAGGGTGTCCGCCCACTCTTCCGCGCGATTGACGCTGCTGGTGACGAGAAGGGGGCGCCGGAGTCGAGAAGTGTCCGCGTCCATCGCCCTCATGGTAGCGAGGGCTACGCGGGAGGCGCGTCCCCGTAGGCGCTGCGGCGGTCCGGCCAGAGGGTCGCCGGGAACGCGTCCCAGCCCTCGGCCAGGTGCGGGACCTCCCACGCGGGGTCGGGGAGCCAGTCCACGAGCGAGCCGTCGAAGGGCACCTCGCGCCGCTCGAGGACGGTGAGGGCGCGCTCCGCGGTCGCGCGGACGCGGAGCGCGAAGTCCGGGACGTAGACGCCATTGGCGGCACGCTCGGCGAGCTGGTCCTCGTCTTTCCACACCCAGGAGAGGTCCGGCTGCACGACGACGTCCAATGTGTGGTCGTTCGTGTCGACACCGATCGCGGTGCGGCGGAAGGGTTCCTCCACGTTGATGTAGTAGCCGTGGAACACGCGCTCGCCGTCCTCGGGGCGCCAGGAGAGCCAGATCGAGTAGTCCTCGCCGGGGTACATCAGGCGCAGGGTGTCGCGGCGCCAGGGGATGTCCACGAGCTCACGGGAGACGGGCTGGCCCATGGCGTCGCGGACGCCTCGCCACTGCTTGGTGATCGCGCCCTGCGGGATGAACAGCGCAAGGAGGTCGTCGCGGTCCTCGACGACGCGGGTTGGCCAGGACATGCCGGGACGCTCCTGCCGCGTGATGTAGCGCAGGACGACCTCGTCACCTGCGTGCCACCGCGTCGGTGGGGCTGCGTCCATCATAGCCGGCTCGCTACGCGGGCTGCAGGGCCCGCACTCGCACGGCGGGGACGCCGCCCGCGAGGCCGTCGAGGCCGAAGAGCGCCATCACCGCGCCGCCGTCGTAGTACTGCGGGACGTAGACCGTGCCCGGGCGGACGCCGTCCTCGAGCCGCACGGCGATACGCACGGTGCCGCGGTCGTTCGAGAGCTCGATCATCTCGGCGTCACGGACGCCTGCGATGGCGGCGTCGGCCGGGTTCAGCCACACGGCTTCCTCGCGGTGGAGCTTGTCTGCCTCCTCCGACCGCATCGAGGAGCCCTCCCACGAGTGGTAGAGCGAGCGGCCGGTGATGAGCTGGATGTCGGAGGCGGAAGCGGCGGGCGAGCCGGCCACCTCCTGCTTCGCGGCGCGCGAGGGCGTCCCGACCACGCGGGTCGTCGCCGGGCTCGCGCCCAGGGCCGCGGCGGTGGGGTACCCCTCCACCTGAGCCGCGATCGCGTTGGT
>JALOAM010000295.1 GCA_023228765.1 Dehalococcoidia bacterium | reverse complement strand
CTCGTGGCCTAACTTGGGATGCCAGCGGGCTCTAGAGGCGGGACTGCATGCCCCAGATCGGCGTCGTCATCCCGGCGTGGAACGCTGAGGCGTTCCTTGCCGAGAGCATCGAGAGCGTGCGCGCTCAGACCTTCGCCGACTGGAGGCTCGTCGTCCTCGACGACGGGTCGACGGACGGGACGGCGGCGCTGGCGCAGCGCTATGCCGACCTCGACGACCGTGTCGTGGTGGTCTCCCAGCCGAACGGGGGACTGTCAGCGGCGCGCAACGCCGGTGTCGCCGCGCTCCCGCCAGAGGTCGAGTACTGCCTCTTCCTGGATGCCGATGACCTGCTGCAGCCGCGGGCGCTGGAGCTGCTGCTCCCGGCGGCCTCGCGGCCCGGCCTGATCGGGGCGCACGGCCTCCCGCGCGAGGTCGACGAGCACGGCGTGCCGGCCCCAAAGCAGCTGCACGAGGCGTGGGGCTACGTGCGGCAGCAGGCCCAGCGCTACCGCATCCGCGCCCTGCGGCCGGAGGAGAGCACCGACTTCGCGGCGCTGGTGATCTGGCCCTGCATCGAGACGGCCGGGCAGGTCCTCATCCGGCGAGACGCCCTCGAGGCCGCCGGGCCGTGGAGGTCGATGCCCGGCGAGGACTGGGAGATGTGGCTGCGGTTGGCGACCCGCGGGTCGTTCGGCTACGTCCCGGAGTACGTCATGTCGAAGCGGGAGCGGAGCGACAGCCTCTCTCGTGATGGGAAGTGGCTGGCGCGGGCGGAGCCCCAGATCCGGCAGATGCTCACCTCGGACGCGCTGCGGCCCGAGCAGCGTCGCGTCGCGCGGATGGGGCACCTGCTCTCGTGCTGGGTGAAGCTGACCTGGGTGCGGGACGACCTCCGCGCGCGTCGCTGGAACTCGGCGTTGCGCAACACGTACCGATGGGGGAAGAGCTCGCTGCGCTTCGCGCGCGTGGCCTGGCGCTACTAGTGTCGGCAGCCTCGATGCGGTGATCGAGGCAATCGAGAGATTGTCGTCGGTATTATCCCACCTCTGTAACAGCACCTTCCCAACTTCTCAATTGGCCGTCCGTAGGCTCCAGTGGATCGCGCGCAGATCGTCACTGCCACGAGACCCACACGGGCAACGGGAGGTTGACTGCATGCCCTTGATCGGCGTCGTCATCCCGGCGTGGAACGCAGAAGAATTCCTCGCCGAGGCCATCGAGAGCGTCCAAGGCCAGACCTTCGGCAATTGGAGGCTGGTCGTCGTCGACAACGGGTCGACGGACGGCACCGCCGCGCTCGCCCACCGCTACGCCACGTTCGATGACCGGATCACCGTGATCTCCCAGGCGAACGCGGGCCCGTCCGGTGCGCGTAACACCGGTGTCGCCGCCCTCCCGCCGGAGGCCGACTACTGCCTGTTCCTGGACTCCGACGACATGCTGGAGCCGCAGGCCCTGGAACTGCTGCTCCCGGCCGCGTCGCGGCCCGGGGTGATCGGGGCGCACGGCCTCCCGCGCGAGATCGATGAACGAGGCGTGCCGGCGCCGAAACAACTGCACGAGGCCTGGGGCCACGTGCGGCAGCAGGCCCGGCGCTTCCGCGTCCGCGCCCTGCAGCCGGAGGAAGACACGGACTTCGCGTCGCTGGTGATCTGGCCCTGCATCGAGACGCCCGGGCAGGTGCTCATCAAGCGTGGTGCCCTGGAGGCGGCCGGGCCGTGGCGCTCGATGCCCAGCGAGGACTGGGACTTGTGGCTGCGCCTGGCGACCCATGGGTCGTTCGGTTACGTCCCGCGGTACGTGGTCTCCAAGCGAGAGCGGAGTGACAGCCTGTCCCGAGACGGGAAGTGGATGGCGCAGGCGGAGCCCGCGATCCGGCGGATGCTGGCCTCGCACTCACTGCCGCCTGAGCAGCGCCACGTCGCGCGGATGGGGCACCTGCTCTCCTGCTGGGTGAAGCTCACCTGGGTGCGCGATGACCTCCGGGCCCATCGCTGGAACTCCGCGTTGCGTAACACGTACCGCTGGATGAAGAGCTCCGTGCGCTTCGCGGGCGTGGCCTGGCGCTACTAGCACGCCTCCGAAGCAGCAATCGATGCGAATCGTCGATTGCGGCGAGTGGCATCCACAGTCTGGGACGGCACCTTCCCAACTTCTCAATTGACCACCCGTAGCCTGTAGAGGATCGAACGCAGGTGGCACTGGCCACGAGATCCGGACGGGCAATGGGACGGTCGAGCCGCATGCCGGCACCAGGACGAGCGACCCCATGACGGGCACCGCGATCCCGCGGGGCCTGCGAGTGCAACGCGTGCGCGCTGCGCTCAAGCGGCATCCGCTCCGGTCCTACCTCGCGGGGCTGTGGCTGCGCCGGCACTTCTCTCGTGCCAGCGGTGCGGTGGTCCTCGCGGGCGGCTGGCGCTCCCGGCCGGCGCTCGGGATCCGCGGATACGCGGGCACGGACGGGTGCACCCTGTCACCGGGCGTCCGCATCGAGGTCGCGCCGCGTGGCCGGCTCGAGATCGGCAAAGGCACCTTCCTGAACGAGGGCGTCCGGCTCGCCTG
>JALOAM010000294.1 GCA_023228765.1 Dehalococcoidia bacterium | reverse complement strand
TTTCACCGCCTCGAAGTGCGCGGTGTCCTCCTCGTCGAGGAAGTCGAGGATCGAGGGGGAGCCTTCGACGGCCGCGCGGTCCTGCTCCTCCTTCGAGTCGAGGATGCGGAGCAGGTTCGTCTCGAACCGGCGCTGGGAGTCCTTCGACAGCGACGGCACCAGCGGGCGGAAGTACTCGCGGAGGGCGTCGATGTAGCGCCCGCGCGACTCGAGGTTGCCGATCGAGTTGATCCGCAGCACCACGTCGCGGAGCCCGAGGGCGTCGTACAGCGTGTGCTGGAGCTCGATCAGCTCGGCGTCGATCGCGGGGGAGTCCGAGCCGATCGCCTCGGCGCCGAACTGCCACAGCTGGCGGTAGCGTCCGGCCTGCGGGCGGTCGTAGCGGAAGAACGGCCCGAGGTAGAACAGGCGCACCGGCTGCGGCCAGGAGCCCATGCCGTGCTCGATGTAGGCGCGGCAGACCGCCGCCGTGCCCTCCGGCCGCAGCGCGAGGCGGTCGCCGCCGCGGTCCTCGAAGACGTACATCTCCTTCTGCACGATGTCGGACTCGTCGCCGACGGTGCGGAGGAAGACGCCGGCGTCCTCCACGATGGGGGTCGTGATTTGCCGGTAGTCGAAGAGACGCGCGACGCGCTCCGCGGTGTCGCGGATGTGCCGCCAGAGGGCAGCGTCCTCCGGGAGGGTGTCGTTCATGCCTCGGGGGGCCTGGTAGCTGGGCATGGCGTGATGCTACGGGCGGTGCCGGGATGCCGCTAGGCGGCGCGATCGGGAGGACCCTCGTCCGCTGGCGCGAAACTCTGACGCGGACGATAAACTAAGGCATGGTCGTATCCAGGCCGCTTCCGGCCGGTGGCCGCGAACTCCTCGATGAGGTCCACGAGTACCTCCCGGAGGATCGTGTTGCCCTCGTGGAGCGCGCGCTGACGTTCGCCATCGAGGCGCACGGGGATCAGCAGCGGCGCTCGGGCGATCCGTACATCACGCACCCCATCGCGGTCGCGCGCCTCGTGGCGTCGTTGCGCATGGATCCGCCCACGCTCGCCGCCGCGCTGCTCCACGACGTGATCGAGGACTGCGACGTGGCGCCGGAGACGATCGGGACGAAGTTCGGCGCCGACGTCCAACAACTCGTCGAGGGCGCGACCAAGATCGACCAGATGCCGGGCCGGGCGCTGGACACCGCGCAGGCGGACGCCGAGACGCTCCGCAAGATGTTCCTTGCGATGGCGGAGGACGTGCGCGTCGTCATCGTGAAGCTCGCGGACCGGCTCCACAACATGCGCACGCTGGAGTGGCTCAGCGCCGAGCGGCAGCGCGCCCTGGCGCGCGAGACGATGGACATCTACGCGCCACTGGCGTCGCGCCTGGGTGTGTGGCAGTTCAAGTGGGAGCTCGAAGACCTCTCGTTCCGCTACCTGCAGCCGCAGGAGTACCGCCGCGTCGCGAGCATGGTGGCGCAGAAGCGCAGCGAGCGAGAGCGGTACGTGAAGCAACTGGTGAGCGAGCTGGAGGCCGCCCTCGCGGAGGCGGGCATCCAGGCCGAGATCGCGGGGCGCGCGAAGCACCTCTACTCCGTGTACCAGAAGATGGAGCGCTACCAGGCCGGTGGCCGCGCCTTCAGCGAGATCCACGACCTCCTCGCGGTGCGCGTGCTCGTGCCGACGGTGCAGGACTGCTACAACGCGCTCGGCATCGTCCACCAGAAGTGGCGACCGCTCCCCGGATCCTTCGACGACTACATCGCCTCGCCGAAGGAGTCCCTCTACCAGTCGCTGCACACCTCCGTCCTGGGCCCCGGCATGCGGACGTTCGAGGTGCAGATCCGCTCCTACGAGATGCACCAGGTGTCCGAGTACGGCGTCGCGGCGCACTGGCAGTACAAGGAAGAACGCTCCAAGCGCGACCAGCAGTACGAGGAGCGCATGGCGTGGCTGCGCCACCTTCTCGAATGGCAGCAGGAAGCCTCCGGCACGGACGACTTCCTCGAGTCGATCAAGACGGACGTGTTCCGCGACCAGGTATTCGTCTACACACCCAAGGGCGAGGTGCGCGTGCTTCCGGCCGGCTCGACGCCGGTGGACTTCGCCTATCGCATCCACACGGACCTGGGCCACAACACCGTGGGCGCGAAGGTCAACGATCGGATGGTGCCGCTGAACACCGTCCTTCGGAACGGCGACGTCGTCGAGATCGTCCGATCGAAGACGCCGCGAGGGCCCTCGCGGGACTGGCTCATCAACTCGCTGGGCTACCTGGGATCGAGCCACTCGCGGCAGAAGGTGCGGCAGTGGTTCCGACGCTCGCGGCGGGACGAGAACATCGACCGTGGCAAGGAGCACCTGGAGCGCGAGTTGAAGCGCCTCGGGCTGCGCGACCTGCCCTCGGACTTCTCGAAGGCGCTCGGCTTCGCGGACATCCGCGACCTGTACGCTGCGCTCGGTTCGGGCGACTACTCCTCGCAGCGCCTCTCGAACCGCCTCGTGGAGCTCGTCCCGGAGCACGAGGTCACGCACGTCCCGCTCACGCCGAGCCCGACGCCGGCCCAGCCG
>JALOAM010000293.1 GCA_023228765.1 Dehalococcoidia bacterium | reverse complement strand
ATCCCGCGGCGACGAGGTCCAGCATCGCCGCGAGGGCGACCGCGGTCTTGCCGGAGCCGACGTCGCCCTCGAGCAGGCGTGACATCGGCACCGTCTTCTGCAGGTCGCCGCGCACCTCCGCGAGGACGTCCTGCTGTGCGCCCGTGAGGATGAACGGCAGCGTCGCGAGGAACGCCTCGGACGTGGCGTGGTCCTCGATGGCAGGGGCGGCACCCTCGGCCTGCCACTCGCGCTTGCGGGCGATCGCGCCGATCTGCACCGCGAGCAGTTCGTCGAAGGCGAGGCGGCGCTGGGCCTCGCGGAGGGCGGCCTCGGAGGTGGGGTAGTGCACCTCCCGCGTCGCTTCGACGAGGCCCATCAGGTGGTGGCGCTGACGCATCGCCTCCGGGATCGGGTCCTCGAGCCGGTCGAGGAAGCGCTCGAGCAGCTTCTCGATGACGCCTCGGAGGGTGCGCTGCGCGAGGCCTTCCGTGGAGTGGTAGACCGGGATCATCCGCCCGGATTCACCTCGGTCGAGGCGCTCCCAGTCCGGGTTGTTGAAGCCCGTGCGCCCTCGGAAGGAGCTGACCTTCCCGGCGAACGCGACCTCCGCGCCGACCGTGAAGTTCTTCGTCTGGAACGGCTGGTTGAAGAAGATCGCCGAGATGCGCCCGAAGCCGTCCGAGATCACGACCTCCGTCGACTTCATCCGTCCCCCGCGCCCCATCGGCATCAGGCGCGACTGTTCGACGGTGCCGCGGACGGTGGCCTCCTGGCCCGGGCGCAGCCCGGAGATCGGGGTGGCGTGCGCGAAGTCGACATAACGGAACGGGTAATGCTGGAGGGCGTCCCGCACGGTGCGGATCCCGAGCTTTTCCAGCTTCGGCAGGGCGGCTCCTCGGAGCCCCGTCCCCGCCTTCTCCACCGGCGCGTCGAGTCCCGCCGCCCCCTCCGCGATCTTCGAGGCAGCGCTCTTCGAGGTTGTCGCCGTCTGCTTCGGCGCCGCGGGTTTCGCCGGGGCGCGGGCAGGGGCCTTCTTCCTCGCCGGTTTCCTGGCTGCCCCGACGGGTTCGAGGGCGTCCTCCAGCGAGAGTTCGCGGCGGACCGTGGCGATCGCGCGGCGCAGCCACGTCTCACGCGCGTCGCCCTCAAGGGATGCGTAGCCCTCGGCGGGGAGGGCCGCCACCATCCGCAGGAGGGCGGAGCCCGGCTGCTCGTTGTGGGCCTGGCGACGCAGGAGGTCGTCCAGGCCGCCCTCGATGGCATCGTCCCGCCCGCCCGCGGCGAGTTCGCGGGCGAGGACGGTGCGGAGCAGGGGGTAGTCGGCGGTCACGCGGTCACGACACCAGTTGGGGGAGGCCTCTCGGCAGGGGTAGAGGATACCGCGTCGGCTGGGTCTACCTCGGGCATGTCGTACGTATCGGGAGGTGGTGCGGGGATGAGGCCGATCCAGCGATGTCGCACGAGAGAGCGAAGACGGGGATCTAGCGTGTGACCTCGGCGCGTGCGAACGTGGAAAGCCGCATCTCCTGACGCTACCGAGCCGAGCGATCGCGACCCGACGAGGGATGTATCGCCTCGATGCGGAGGGCCCTAACCGACATGAAATCGCAATTGTGCATGATTTCCCGAAGTCCGGATGCAACGGGCTTCTGAGAACGTGGAGATGGTGAGGTCAATGCACTCCTCGCGGATGCATGGCCTCCAGGCCGGCGGCAGCGTCACTAGCCGTGAGCCTCGTCGGTGTCACCGGGACAATCTGCGCGCCATAGCGCCGGTCTCGCTGGGGGCTCCCGGTTCCCCGAGCGGGATCTTCGAGGTCCGATGAGTCGCTCCGTCTCCGAGCGGTCCCGTCGAGGATCGCGCGGCAAGGCCGCAGCCAAGGCCTCCGGTCAGGACGCCGCCTCACAGGCGGCCGTCGTCGAGCGGCCGCCATCCGTCTCTACGGGTACCGCTGCGCCCTCCCACGACGCTGCCGCCGCGCACGCCGCCTCGACCCGTACGGCGGAGCGCATCCCGTGGGGCGACCGCACCGTCACCATCGACGGCATCTACGAGCGCCTGCGGGCGCTGCGCGGCATCCTCGAGGGCATCGGGCTCCTCGAGGTGCTCGCGATGGCGCTGGCGGTGCGGGGCATCTGGGTGCTGAGCGCGGGCTTCCCGCTGAACGACGGTGGGTTGTTCTACGTCTTCGCGGAGGACATTCAGCGCGCGGGCTACCGACTGCCGGAGTTCTCCTCCTACAACGATGGCACGATCCCCTTCGCCTACCCGCCCCTCGGGTTCTACGTGACCGCGTTGCTTGACGACCTCACGCCGCTCTCGCTCCTCGACGTGGTGTGGCTGCTCCCGATGATCGAGAGTGTCGCGGTCGTGGCGGCGTTCTACCTGCTCTCCAAGTCCTTGCTCCGTGACCGCTGGACGGTCGTCCTCGCGGCGGTGGCGTTTACGCTCGCGCCGCGCTCCTTCATCTGGCTGATCATGGGTGGCGGGCTCACCCGCGCGCTCGCGCTGGCCCTCACGCTGACCGCGATCCACCAGGCGCGCCGCGCCTGCATGGAGGGGGACCGCGCCGCCGGTGTCCGGGCCGC
>JALOAM010000074.1 GCA_023228765.1 Dehalococcoidia bacterium | reverse complement strand
TCCGGCACGCGCGGCAACGAGGTCACGTCCAACTGGGAGCACGAGGACTTCCTCGCGGCGGTGCGCCGCTGCAAGGAGTACATCACCGCCGGGGACATCATCCAGGTGGTCCTGTCGCAGCGCTTCTCCCGCGAGACCGGCGCCCACCCGTTCGAGGTCTATCGCAGCCTCCGAGGCATCAACCCCTCGCCGTACCTGTTCTTCCTCCAGTTTGGCGAGACCCACATCGTGGGCTCCTCGCCGGAGCTGCTGGTGAACATCGAAGACGGCGAGGTGGAGGTGCACCCGATCGCCGGGACGCGCCGCCGGGGTGAGACCCCGCTGGAGGACCAGCGCCTCGCCGAGGAGCTCATCAACGACGAGAAGGAGATCGCGGAGCACGTGATGCTCCTCGACCTCGGTCGGAACGACGTCGGCCACGTCTCGGCAGCGGGCAGTGTCGCGGTGACGCAGAAGCTGGACCTGGAGTTCTACTCCCACGTCATGCACATCGTGAGCCACGTGAAGGGGCAGCTGCGGCCGGAGATGACCGCTTACGACGCCCTCCGCGCGGCCTACCCGGCCGGGACGGTGTCCGGCGCGCCGAAGATCCGGGCGATGGAGATCATCGGTGAGCTCGAACGCGACCTCCGAGGTCCGTACTCGGGTGGGGTCGGCTTCTTCGACTTCTCGGGGAACATCGAGACATGCATCACCATCCGTACGCTGGTGATGAAGGACGGGCTCGCCCACGTGCAGGCCGGCGCCGGTATCGTCTTCGACTCCGACCCGCAGAAGGAGTACGAGGAGTGCCAGCACAAGGCGCGCGCGCTCCTCGCGGCGATCGATGACGCTGAGCGCGGCGAGGGCGGCGGCCCCGTCGGCAGCCTCGGCTACTAGGGGAGGACGAGATGGTGCAGGACGGCCCTCAGCTCGCCTCGCTCGCCCTCATGGTGCGGGGCGACTCGAAGTCGCTCTTCGTCCGTCACGCGGCCGGCCCGTTCGCTGGCCTGTGGTCGCTGCCCTTCGTCGGCGTCGCCGACGTCGAGACGGCGGAGGACGCCCTCGAGCGATTGCTCCGTGACTACCTCCACGTGGAGCCCGGCCCGTACGAGTTCCTCGACACGGTGTACCTGACCGCGTCGACCGACGAGCGGTTCATCGCCAACGCCTTCACCTGCGTCGACTGGCAGGGCGAGGTGCAATTCCCGGCCTCGCTGTTCGACGACGCTCTGTGGGCGGCGTCCGCTGACATCGGCGGCCTGAACCTGATGCCGGAGTTGCGCGAGTGGCTCACCACGGTATTCCAGGGCGACAGCTCCGAGCCCGCCCTCGCGGCGTACACGAACGAGGAGATCCTCGCGCAGCTCGTGGAGGCGCGCGGCGAGTTCCTCGCGGCGTACGACGCGATCCCGCGTCACCTGCGGACGGAAGCGCTGAACGAGGACGGCTGGGCGCCCCTCGACGTGCTCGCGCACGCGATCGACGTGGAGGCGTACTACCGCAACGAGGTGCGCCGCTGCGTCGATGAACCGGGCCGTACATGGCGGCAGTTCAACGACGACGTGTGGAAGGACCTGTACTTCCTCCGTCCCCGCGACGACGAGGCGACCCTGCGCGAGCGGATGGACATCGTGCGCACCGAGACGCGGACGTGGGTCCAGTACCAGCCGCCGGAGACGCTGAACTCGTACGCCAACCACCCGGAGCGTGGCGTGGTCCAGATCGGCGATCGCCTCGCCAAGATCGCCGCGCACGACCGCGACCATGCCGGCCAGTTGCGTGAGATGGCGGTCGCCGCCACCCTGCGCTCCGCCGCCGACGAGTATGAGGAGGATCAGCCGTGATCCTGCTGATCGATAACTACGACTCGTTCACCTACAACCTCTACCAGTACCTCACTGAGCTCGGCGGGGAGGTGGAGGTCCATCGCAACGACCAGATCTCCGTCGAGGACTGCCTCGCGATGAAGCCCGAGCACGTGGTGATCTCACCCGGCCCGTGCTCGCCGAAGGAGGCCGGCATCTCGGTCGACCTCGTACGGGCGTTCGAGGGTGAAGCGCCGCTGCTGGGCGTGTGCCTCGGGCTCCAGTGCATCGGCGAGGCGTATGGAGGCGTGGTCGAGTACGCCGGCGAGATCATGCACGGCAAGACCAGCCTGATCGAGCACGACGGCAAGGGCGTCTTCGAGGGCATCGAGAGCCCGTTCGAGGCGATCCGGTACCACTCCCTTGCGATCCGCCCGGACACCGTGCCGGACGTCCTCGAAGTCTCCGCGCGCACGGAGCGCGGCATCATCATGGGCGCCCGTCACCGCGAGCTGGCGATCGAGGGCGTGCAGTTCCACCCGGAGTCGATCATGACCCAGCACGGCCACGCGTTGCTGAAGAACTTCCTCGCGATGCCGAACGTCCAGCGGGCAGGAGTCGCCTCGTGATCCGTGATGCCCTCATCGCGCTGGTGGAGGAACGCCGAGACCTGACACGCGCCGAAGCCGCGGAGGCGATGCGCGAGATGATGCGCGCCGGCCTCGAGGATCCGCAGGGCGAGGTCGCCACCCAGGCGCAGTTCGGCGCGTTCATGTCCGCGCTCCGACTGAAAGGCGAGACCGTCGAGGAGATCACCGGCATGGCGCAGGCCATGCGCGAGCACGCCCTCCGGCTGGAGGTCCGCGCTCAGCCGCTGCTGGACACCGCGGGCACCGGCGGCTCGAAGAAGGTCTTCAACGCCTCCACCGCCGGCGCGTTCGTCGCAGCGGCGGCCGGCGCGAAGGTCGCGAAGCACGGCAACCGCGCGATGACCTCCAACTCGGGGGCTGCGGACTTCCTCGAAGCGCTGGGAGCGCAGATCGCGCTCGGGCCGGCGCAGGTGGCGGAGTGCATCGAGAAGACCGGGATCGGGTTCATGTTCGCGCAGACGTTCCACCCGGCGATGAAGTTCGCCGGGCCGCTGCGCCCGCAGATCGGGTTCCGCACCGTCTTCAACATCCTTGGCCCGCTGACCAACCCGGCCTTCGCGAAGTGCCACGTCATGGGCGCCGCGACCCCGGAACTGGCGGAACGCCTCGCGCGAGTGCTGGCCAACCTCGAGATGCGCCACGCCATCGTCGCCAGCGGCGAGGGCAACGTGGACGACATCTCCGTCACCGGCCCGACTGAGATCTACGAGGTGCGCGCGAACGCCGTCTCCCACCGCACGATCACACCGGCCGACCTCGGCCTGGACCTGCACCGCGCCGACGAGGTGGTCGGCGGCGATGCGAAGGAGAACGCTCGCATCTTCCGCGAGGTGCTCGCGGGCGAGGGCGTCCCGGTGATCCGCGACATGATCGTGGCCCAGGCCGGCGCCGGCCTGTACGTCACCGGCCTCGCGGCCTCCCTCAAGGACGGCGTGAAGATGGCGATCGACGCCATCGAGGAAGGTGATGCGGCCGCGAAGGTCGCCGCCTTCGTCGAGGTGTCACGCCGCGCGGCGGGGAAGTAGCGCCGCGATGGTGGAGCAGTCCGCCGCCCGCGTCACCGGCACGATCCTCGACCGGATCGTGGCGTCGCGTCGTCTCCGCCTCGCGGAGGACCGCGCACTCCGCGACGAGGCCGCGCTCCGCACGATGATCGAGGGTGCTCGCCCGCCGATCTCGTTCGCCGCGCGGCTGCGAGAGGGGCGGGTCGCCTCGCCGGCCTCGCGGCTACGGCTCGTGGCCGAGATCAAGCGTGCGTCGCCGAGCAAGGGTGTGTTCGACGCGGACCTCGACGCCGTCGCGCAGGCCCGCGACTACGCCGAGGCGGGCGCCGCCGCGATCTCGATCCTCACGGAGCCCGACTACTTCAGCGGCGGGATCGCCGACCTCGCCGGGGTGTGCGCCTCGTTCGACGGGGACGCGGACCGGCCGGCGCTGCTCCGCAAGGACTTCATCTTTGACGCGTACCAGGTGCTCGAGGCGCGCGCGTTCGGCGCAGACGCCCTGCTGCTGATCGTGATGCTGCTGGAGCCGGACGGCCTCCGCGACCTGCTGGCGCAGACCCGCGCCCTTGGCATGGAAGCGCTGGTGGAGGTGCACGACGAGGACGAGCTGCGCACCGCTGTCGAGGCCGGCGCGACCGTGATCGGCGTGAACAACCGCGATCTCCGCACGTTCCACGAAGACCTCGGTACCTTCGAGCGCCTCTCCGCTCTCGCTGAGGCGCTCGCACCCGAGGGCGTCACCCTGGTAGCGGAGTCCGCGATCCGCGCGCCCGAGGACGCCGTCCGCATGGCCGAGGCGGGCGCGCACGCCCTCCTCGTCGGCGAAGCCCTCGTGCGGTCGGGGACGGTGGTGGAGACGGCGCGCTCGCTGATGCTCGCGGAGGCCCCGCAGTGATGAATGGCGTGACGCGCGTGAAGATCTGTGGCATGCGCACGCCGGAGGACGTCCTCGTGGCAGCGGAGGCGGGCGCCGACTTCGTCGGGCTCAACTTCGCTTCCTCGAAGCGCCGGATCGACGCGGCCACGGGCCGGGCGCTGGTCGACGCGCTCGGCTCGCCGCTCGCCGCGCACGAGTTCGAGGAGGTCGCACCGCCCTCGGCGGAGGCACGCGCTGACCTTACCGCGTGGTTTCAGTACGGCGCGTCGGTGCTGGACGCCTACCTCGCCGTGAAGCGCCCGCTGACCGTCGGCATCTTCGCCGACCAACCGATCGAGGAAGTGAACGCGATCGCCGCCGAGGCTGGCGTGGACCTTGTGCAGTTGTCCGGCGACGAGACGTGGGAGGACTGCCTGCGCGTGGACCGGCCGGTGATCCAGGTGGTCCACGTCTCGCCTCTCGATGCGCCGGCGGACGCGCTGGAGTTCGTGCAGCCCGGGTTCGCGCTCGCCCTCATGCTGGACTCGGCGCATGGCCCGTACCGGGGTGGGTCCGGCGTAACGTTTGACTGGAGCGTGGCGCGCGAGACGGCGGAGCGCGTCCCGATGTTCCTCGCGGGTGGTCTCACCCCGGAGAACGTGGGGGATGCCGTGCGCACCGTCCGCCCGTGGGGTGTCGACGTGGCGAGTGGCACCGAGACAGACGGCCAAAAAGACCCCGCGCGTGTGCGCGCATTCATCGAGGCGGTCCGCACCGCCGATGCAGCGATCGCGGCAGAGGAAGACGCATGACGCCCGAGCCACCAACGAGTGATCCCAACGCACCGGACGCCCTCGGCCACTGGGGCGAATTCGGCGGGCAGTACGTGCCGGAGACGCTGATGCCCGCGCTCGCGGAGCTGGAGGCGGAGTACGAGCGTGCGAGGCAAGACCCCGCGTTCCTCGCGGAGCTGGATGGGCTGCTGAAGGACTACGTCGGCCGGCCGTCACCGCTCACGCATGTCGCGCGCCTGTCCGCGGAGGTCGGCGCGAAGGTCTACCTGAAGCGGGAGGACCTGAACCACACTGGCGCGCACAAGATCAACGCAGTGCTGGCGCAGGCGCTCCTCGCGCGGCGCATGGGCAAGCGGCGGATCATCGCGGAGACCGGGGCCGGTCAGCACGGCGTCGCTACCGCGACGGCGTGCGCGCTCTTCGATCTGGAGTGCGTCGTGTACATGGGGGCGGAGGATGTCCGTCGCCAGAGCCTGAACGTCTTCAAGATGAAGACGCTGGGCGCGGAGGTGGTCGCGGTCAACTCCGGCTCCCGCACGCTGAAGGACGCGACGAACGAGGCGATCCGCGACTGGGTCACCAACGTCCGCGACACCTACTACATCATCGGCTCCGTGGTCGGTCCGCACCCGTACCCGATGATGGTGCGCGACTTCCAGTCGATCATCGGCCGCGAGGCGAAACAGCAGCTCTTCGAGAAGGAAGGCCGCCTCCCCACCATCGCCGTGGCCTGCGTCGGTGGCGGCTCGAACGCCATCGGCCTGTTCCACGAGTTCATCCCGGACCAGGTCCGCCTCATCGGCGTCGAGGCTGCCGGCGAGGGGCTGGAGGGCCGCCACGCCGCCACGATCTCGAAGGGGCGCCCGGGGGTGTTGCACGGCAGCCGCTCCTACCTGCTCCAGGACCAGTGGGGCCAGATCCAGGAAGCCCACTCGATCTCGGCGGGCCTCGACTACCCCGGCGTCGGTCCGGAGCACGCTCACCTGAAGCTCACCGAGCGCGCCGAGTACCGTGCGATCACGGACGACGAGGCGCTGGAGGCGTTCCAGGCGCTGTCTCGTCTCGAGGGGATCATCCCCGCGCTGGAGTCCTCGCACGCCATCGCGCAGGTGCTGAAGCTCAAGGGTGAGGTGTCTCCGGACGACATCATCCTCGTGAACCTCAGTGGCCGCGGCGACAAGGACATGAACACCGTCGCGCAGGCCCTCGGTGTCTCGCTCTAGAGGAGTGTCGCTTTGGCCCTCAGTCGCCCGTCGCGAGGGTCCGCATTGGGAACGGTGGGAGGCCCCACGCCGAGGGGTCGAACGCCTCCAGGCTGTCGATGACGGCGTGCGCGTCCTCGACACGATGCTCGTGGCCGGGCTCCGGCACCGCGACGACCTGCATCCCCGCCGCGAGCGCGGCCTGCACCCCGATTGGCGCATCCTCGAACACCAGGCAGGACTCGGGCGGCGCGCCGAGGCGACGTGCGGCCTCGAGGAAGATGTCGGGCGCGGGCTTGCCGTGCGTCACCTCCTCCGCGATCACCACGGACTCGAAGACCTCGAACCATTCGCGGTGTGCGCTGAGCTTCTGCGCGAGCGTGTGGCGCGAGGAGGACGTCGCCACGGCCTGCGGCACGCCGTGGGCGGCGAGATGGTCCGTCAGCTCGCGCGCGCCGCGCATCGGCTGCGTGTGCGGGAACAGCTCCGCGAGGGCGCCCTCGCGGGCCGCGATGAACTCCTCGGCGGTCATGGGCAGGCCGGTCTGCTCCAGCATGAGGGGGACGGCGACGGGGGTGGGGCGGCCCATCATCATCATGCGCACGTCCGGGGACAGCTCCATCCCGAACCGCGCGAAGATGGCGTTGGTGGTCTGGATGAAGAGCGGCTCCGTGTCCAGGAGCGTCCCGTCCAGGTCGTAGATGACGTGGGTGATCTGCACACCACCATCCTACTCGCCGGCGCGCTCCCGTTAACTGAGCCTGTCGCCCGTGGCTGTTAGCCTGAACGCGTGGAAGCCCCGCAACGCTCACCTCAGCCAGACTCGCCGTTGCCGGGCGTCCCGTGGTCCGGGCGCGACCTGGGCCTGGGGCTCGGACTGCTCCTGCTGGGCTACGCGGTGGTGGTGGTCATCATCACCATCGTCGCGGTCAACGTGGGCGACCCGGGGGAGGACTCCGCCGCCGCGCTGGCGGCGGCCGTCGCCACCCTCGGCTTCTCCGTCTGGCTCGGCGCGATCGTGCTCATCCTCGCGACGAGGAAAGACCTGACGCTGGAGCAGGTCGGGTTCCGGCCCCTCCGAGGCAGCGCGATGCTCTGGCCGATCGCGACGTGGGCCGGCGGGCTCCTCATCGTGCTCGTGTACGGGATGATCGTGCTCGCGGTGCAGGAGGCGACGGGGAACGACCTCTCCCGACTCACCGAGGGCAACCCGCTGCCGGACACGGAGGCGATGACCGACACCGTGTGGATGGTCCTCGGGCTGTCCGTGGTGGTCGCCGCGCCGCTGGGCGAGGAGCTGTTCTTCCGCGGGCTCATCTTCCGCGCGGTGCAGGCGCGGTGGGGTCTGATCGCGGGGATGGTGATCAGCGGGCTCATGTTCGCCCTCGTGCATTTCGAGATCAGCGTGGTCCTCCCGTTCTGGGGGATCGGGATGCTGTTCGCGTTCGCCTACCACCGGACGGGGTCGCTCTGGACGCCAGTGATTGCGCACGCGATCTTTAATGGCGTCTCGTTCATCGCGACCATCTCCGGGGTGACCCAGTGAGAGCAGGACGGACGAGGGAGCCACGAGTGAGGGCAGCAGCGTGACCACGACGCCAACCGGTACCACGACGGATCGCATCGCCCTCGCGTTTGCCGCGGCGCGCGAGGCGGGACGTACCCCCGTCATCCCCTTCATCCCCGCGGGCTGGCCGGAGATCGACGCCACCGCGGACATCGTGGAGGCCGCCGTCGCCGGCGGGGCTGCCGCCGTCGAGATCGGGCTGCCGTTCAGCGACCCGATGGGCGACGGTCCGACGAACCAGCGCGCCTACGAGGAAGCCATCGCGAACGGGGCGACCCCGGAGACGGTGTTCGAGGCCGTGCGCGAGCTGCGCGCCCGTGGCGTTTCCGTCCCACTGATCGTTATGGGATACTTCAACCCGCTGCTCGCGTACGGGATCAGCAGGTTCGTGCAGACGGCCGTCGAGGCCGGGGTCGATGGCCTCATCACCGTCGACCTTCCTCCGCAGGAAGCGGGGGAGCTGGAGCAGGTGGCCCGCGAGGCGGGACTGCACCTGGTGTACCTGCTGGCGCCGACGTCGACCGAGGACCGGATCCGGCTGGTCGACGAACACGGGAGCGGCTTTGTCTACTGCGTCGGCGTCGTCGGGATCACCGGCGCGCGGTCGGTCCTCTCGGACGAACTGCCCGAGTACATCGCCCGCGTCCGAGCCCTGACGGACCTCCCCCTGGCGGTCGGCTTCGGGATCTCGACCCGAGAGCACGTGCAGCGGGTGGGCGAGGTCGCGGACGCAGCAGTGATCGGGAGCGCCTTCGTCCAATTGGTGGGCGAGACGCCTCGTGAGGAACGGCCCGCCCGAGTGCGGGCGTACCTGGAGGAGATCACCGGTCGTGACCCTGGATAGGCACCCGTCGCACGCCCCGCGGTATTCCCGCTTCGGCCTCGCCCGTGTGTACGCAGCCCTCGGCGGCGCGTATACGTGGAGCCACGCGACCCCCGGTGTGCCCCAGGGTGCGGCCGGGTCGTTTGGCTCGTAACCCCCTCATGACCAACATCGGCAGGTCCGGGCGCATCATGGCCCGGCCTGTCCCCTCGGCTTAACGAGGTTCAGACGAGCGAACGGGAGACCTCCAGCATGCTGGTACGCGGCATCCGCGGCGCGACCACGGTGGACAACAACACCCGCGAGGAGATCCTCGCCGCGGCGCGCGAACTGCTGGACGAGATCGTCCGACAGAACGAGATCGATCCGGACCTCGTCGCCTCCATCCAGTTCAGCGCCACCCCGGACCTGAGCGCGGAGTTCCCCGCGGTCGCGGCCCGGGAAGCCGGGTACACCCAGGTGGCGCTGGAGTGCGTGATGGAGATGAACGTGCCGGGATCGCTGGCCCGCTGCCTGCGCATCCTGATGCACGTCAACACGGACCTTCCGCTCGCCGAGATCAAACACGTGTATCTCCGCGGGGCCCGCGTCCTTCGACGCGACCTCGTGGGTGACGAGGAGTCCTAGCCGTGATCGTTGTGATGAAGCTTGACCACACCCCGCAAGAGGCGGATGCCGTGATGAACCGCATGACCGACTTCGGCCTGAAGGGCCAGCCGATCCACGGCGCCGTCCGCACCGTGATCGCCGGCCTGGGCCAGGTGGTCCAGGACCACCGCGACGAGATCTCGATGATGTCCGGCGTGGACGAGGTCATCCGCGTCTCCAAGCCGTACAAGCTCTCCAGCCGCGAGACCCACCCCGAAGACACCGTCGTGAAGCTGTCGAACGGCGTGAAGGTGGGCGGCGGCCGCCCGGTCTTCATGGCCGGCCCCTGTTCCATCGAGACCGAGGAGCAGCTCTGGGAGGCCTGCACGGGCGTGAAGAAGGCCGGCGCGCACATCCTGCGCGGTGGCGCCTACAAGCCGCGCTCCTCCCCGTACTCGTTCCAGGGACTCGGCGTGCCGGGACTGAAGATGCTCGCCGCCGCCGGCCAGGAACTCGGGATGCCGGTGATCACGGAGTGCCTCTCCGTCCGCGATGTGGAGGCCGTGGCGCAGTACTCGGACATCATCCAGATCGGCGCCCGCAACATGCAGAACTTCGTGCTGCTGGAGGAGGCGGGCAAGACCGGCAAGCCGGTCCTGCTGAAGCGCGGCCTCGCAGGCACGATCGAGGAATGGCTCCTCGCCTCCGAGTACATCCTGTCGCAGAACAACCCCAACGTGATGCTCTGCGAGCGGGGCATCCGTACCTTCGAGACCGCGACGAGGAACACGCTGGACCTGAACGCGATCGCCCTCGTGAAGCGGTTGAGCCACCTCCCGGTGATCTCCGACCCCTCCCACGGCACGGGCAAGTGGTACCTCGTGAAGCCGATGACCCTCGCCTCCATCGCGGTGGGCGCGGATGGCTTCATCATCGAGGTGCACCCGAACCCGGACCACGCGCTCTCGGACGGTGCGCAGTCACTGACGCCGGCCAACTTCGCCGACATGGCGGAGGAAGCCCGCTCCCTCGCCGCCGCCGTCGGCCGCCCGTTCGCCGAGCCGCCGGGAGCCCTCGCCACGGCCGCGACCGCGTAGCGCGAGCGTGACGACCGAGGACCAACGCCCCGAGGCCGACGCCACGGCTGCTCCCCCCGCTGAGGGGGAGCAGCCGTCGCTCGTCTCTGACGAGTCCCCGCCCGCTGACGGCGGGTCGGAGGGCGTCGAGGAGACAGCGGCCGATACCGAGACTGCCGAGACCGCCGAGGGGACTACAGAGGAGGGCGACCAGATGCCGTC
The DNA here is from genome assembly GCA_023228765.1 of Dehalococcoidia bacterium. Lineage (GTDB taxonomy): Bacteria > Chloroflexota > Dehalococcoidia > UBA2979 > UBA2979 > W-Chloroflexi-9. The sequence continues at coordinate 4,516 of JALOAM010000074.1, read as the reverse complement.
GCCCGGCGCGATCGAGCTCGACCTGCCGGTGTTCCACGGCCCGCTGGACCTGCTCCTCCACCTGATCGAGCGGAACGAGTTGGACATCACGGAGGTCTCGCTCCTCCAGGTGACGGACCAGTACCTCGCCGCGCTCCGCTCACAGGAGCAGATCGACCTCGGCGCGATGGCGGACTTCATCGGCGTCGCCGCGCGCCTTCTGCTGCTGAAGTCGCGCGCCCTCCTGCCCCGCGACCCGGACGAGGTCGTCGAGGATGACGCCGAGGAGGGGAACGACGCCCGCGCACTGATCGAGGCGCTCCGCGAGTACCGCCGGTTCAAGCACGCCGCGGAGTTCCTCCGTGAGCGCGAGGTGGGCCACGGCACCTATCGCCGCGAGGTGCCGCCGCCCGCGGTGCCGCTCCCGACGGGCCTCGACACGGTGACGCTCTCCTCGCTGGTGGACGTGATCCGCGAGGTGATGGAGCGCATGCCGGAGGAGGAGCCGCAGGCCGAGATCCGGCGCGACCCGGTCCGCCTCCGCGACCGCATGCGCTCGCTGGTAGATCAGCTGCAGGCGACCGGGCGCACCTCGTTCCGCGCGCTGATCCAGTCCGCGACCTCGCGCACGATGGTGATCGTGGACTTCATGGCCGTCCTTGAGCTGATCAAGCAGCGCTACCTCATGGCCCAGCAGTCCGCCGCGTTCGGGGACATCGAGCTCGTGAAGCTGGAGGGCGCCCGCCCGCCGGAGTTCACCCACTCGGAGGAAGACTTCACCGGCGTGTGAGGTTCGAGGAGATCGTCGGCGTGCCGGCCGTGAGCGCACCCGACTCCGCGGAGTCCCGGTGCTAGCATTGAGGGACACCGTCCCGAAAGGATCCGCTCCCGTTGCTTCTCGTCCGTGACGAACTGCGTCGGAGCGCGACGCCCGGTGAGCACGCCATCTCGGTCGGCGTGTTCGATGGGGTGCACGGTGGCCACCGCACCCTGATCCGCCGGATGCTCGACGAGGGCCGCGCTCGAGGCCTCACGGGCGGCGTCGTCACCTTCCACCCCCACCCCATCACCGTCCTCCGTCCCGGCACCCCCGTCGCCTACCTCGAGTCCCTCGAGCGGCGCGTTGAGCTGCTGAAGGAGGTCGGCGCGGAGTTCGTCTCCGTCCTCCAGTTCACCTCTGAGCTCCAGCAGGTTTCGGCCGCGGACTTCACGCGCCTCCTCGTGGAGGAGGCGGGCCTCCGCGTCCTCGTCGTCGGCGCGGACTTCCGGCTCGGACGCGGTGGCGAGGGCACCACGGAGGCCCTCGCGAAGATCGGCGAGGAGCAGGGGTTCGAGGTGGTCCCTGTCCCGCTGTACCACGAGGACGACGACACGGAGCGCGTCTCCTCCACCCGTATTCGGGGCGCCCTCGCCGAGGGCGAGATGGAGGAAGTCGCGCGCCTCCTCGGCCGTCCGTACGCGGTGCGCGGCCCCGTCCTGCACGGCGACGAGCGCGGGCGCACCATCGGCTTCCCGACGCTGAACATCGGCGTCGCGCCTGACCGGGCGCTCCCTCCGAACGGCGTCTACGTCACCCGCGCCCGCCTCGGCGACCGCACCTTCGAAGCCGTGACGAACATCGGCACCCGCCCCACCTTCGACGACAGCAACAACCGCAAGGTGGAAACGCACCTGCTGGACTTCGAGGGCGACCTGTACGGCCAGATCGTCTCGATCCAGCTCCTCTGCCGGCTGCGGCCGGAGATGAAGTTCGACGGCCCTCAAGGGCTGGTCGAGCAGATCCGCGCGGACGTCGAGGCCACTCGACGGTGGTTCTCGTGACCGCTCCGTCCACCAGCTCCGAACGCACAATGGCGCCAGTCGACGAGCAGATGGCCGTCCTCATGGCCGGCACCGAGTTCGGCGACGACGCGACGCGCCGCACGATGGAGCGCGAGCTGCGAGCCCGCCTCGAGGAAGACCGCCCCCTCCGCGTCTACTGCGGCTTCGACCCGACGAAGGTGGACCTGCACCTGGGCCACATGGTCCCGATGCGGAAGATGCGCCAGTTCCAGGACTTCGGGCACGAGGTCACGTTCCTCGTCGGGTCGTTCACGGCCCTGATCGGCGATCCGACCGGCAAGGACAAGACCCGTCCGATGCTGACGCCGGAGGAGATCGCGGAGAACGCGAAGACCTACACCGAGCAGGCGTTCCACATCCTGGACGCGGAGCAGACGCGGATCCTGTTCAACGGCGACTGGCTGTCGAAGCTGACCTTCGCGGACGTCATCCGCCTGACCGCCAACTACACCGTCGCGCAGTTCCTCCGCCGGGAGAACTTCCAGAAGCGGTACGACTCTGGTGACCCCATCCACGTCAGCGAGTTCCTCTACGCGATGATGCAGGCGTACGACGCCCTGCACATGGAGACGGACGTCCAGATCGGCGGCACCGACCAGACGTTCAACCTCCTCGCCGGCCGGCAGCTGCAGGAGGCCAACGGCGAGCGCCCTCAGATCTGCATCACCACCCCGATCCTGGTGGGGACGGACGGACACGAGAAGATGTCCAAGTCCCTGGGCAACTACATCGGGATCACGGAGCCGCCGAACGACATGTTCGGCAAGGTCATGTCCATCCCCGACGAATCAGTCCTCGACTACTTCACGCTCGTCACTCGCCTCCACCCGGACGAGGTCACCTCGATCGGCGCGGCGATGGAGGGTGGCTCGGTCCGCCCGATCGATGTCAAGAAGCGCCTCGCCTCCGCGATCACGGAGATCTTCCACGGTGTAGAGGCGGCCGAGCAGGCGGGCGCCTACTTCGAGTCCACCTTCCAGCGCCGTGAGACGCCGGGCGACATGCCTGAGTACGCCATCCCTGCCGCGATGCCCCTCGTGGACCTCGCGGTGGAGGCCGGCCTCGCCGCCAGCAAGGGCGAGGTGCGCCGGCTGGTGAAGGGCGGCGGCGTCCAGGTGAACAGCGAGAAGGTGGAGGACGCCGCCCTGGTGGTGGCGCCCGGCGACGAGGTGCGCGTGGGGCGCCATCGCTTCCTGCGGATCACGCAGCAGGCTGGCGAGAAGCAGTAGAGTCAGTGGGTCGGGGAGAGGGCGGACGATGATCGACGGTGGCATTGAGATCGACCTCGACGAAGTCGTACAGAACATCGCCGAAGCCGAGGTAGTCAGTCTCTTCTTCCCCACCCTTCGCCGCACCCTGCTGATCGACACCCGCACCAACGACTATGCCGGGACGCTGGTGAAAGTGGTCCCGATGGCAAAGAGCGGCGGGGACCGCCTCCGCTCCCTCCGCAAGCTCCGTCCTCAGTTCTCCCGCCCCGAGTCCATCACCCTCATCCCCTGGGACGCCCGCGTCGCCTCGCTGGTCACGATGGGCGTCTGGGACACGATCATCCACCGCATTGACGACCCCGAGCAGGCCGCCGAGTGCTTCGAGGTCCTCTGCCGCATCGAGCACCAGGAACTCCGTGCCGCCATCACCGGCGAGCGCTACCACACCCTGTGGTCGCGGGTGTCCTCGGACGTGGAGTAGGGCCCGAGGCCGGAAGGCCCTCACCCCAGCCCTCTCCCGAAACCGGGAGAGGGGGCCGATCCGCAGATTCTCGGGCTTAGATCAAGGTCTGAGGGCGCTCATGCCCCCACCCCTCCGACTCACACTCTGACTCTGACTCCCCTCTCCCGGTTTCGGGAGAGGGGCCGGGGGTGAGGGTCCCTTCGGCCTCACAGCTCACTACTGCGCGACGAACGTACTCCCCCAGCCCAACTCTCCCCCGCGAGGGGACGGCGTCAGAGGCCGGAGGCTAGTCCTCCCGGGCCGGGCGGAGGTCCAACACCTCCAGTTGCAGTGCGCCGTCGCCGCGGAAGTCGTCCTGCTTGAACGTGTAGATCACGTCGGCGGGCTCACCCGCGGGGACGAGGGCGTCCGCGTTCCCGAAGGAGATCGCCTTCCACGTGGCGATGCCGGACTTGAGCGTCATGCTGAGGTGCGATCCGTCCTGTCCCACCGCCCGCGACTGCACGACCAGCACGTTCCGCGCGAGGAACGTCGGGGCGTGGTTGCCGACGCCGTGGGGGCCGAGGAGCGCGAGCCACTGCAGCGTCTTGCGGTCGACCGCCTCGAGCGGGAGTTCGCAGTCGATGTCGAACGTGGGGGCGAGCGTCGCGATGTCGAGGTGCTCGCCGGCGTCGGCGACGAGGCGCGCCTTCATCTCGGGGAGGCGAGACTCCTCGATGCTGAAGCCGGCCGCGGCGCGGTGGCCGCCGTAGCGCAGGAAGAGGTCCGCGTGGCGGTGGAGGAGGGCGGTGACGTCGAACTCCGGGATGGAGCGGCAGGAGCCGCGACCCTCGCCGTCGCGGATCTCGATGGCGATCGCGGGGCGCGAGAACTCCTCGACGAGGCGGGCGGCGGTGAGGCCCACGATGCCCGAGGAGATCCCCGGGCTGGCGACCACGATGAGGGCGCCCGCGCGGTCGGCGTCGGTGAGTGACTCGCGGGCGAGTTCGACGGCCTGCGCGGTATCGTCACGGCGCTCGCG
>JALOAM010000073.1 GCA_023228765.1 Dehalococcoidia bacterium | reverse complement strand
CGTTGTCGTACCCGTTCCACTGGTTCGCGAGGTAGGCGACACGCTCGTACAGCGGGTGCCCCTCCACCTCCATGTCCTGGAGGTCGCGCGCCCCGGGGTTCGAGGTCCGGCAGAGGAGGAATGCCGTCCGGTCCGGCCGCCGGAGGAACGGCTCCAGGCTGTCCTGTCCGAGGTACGGGTTCACCGTCACGGCGTCCGCGCCCAGCGAGTCGTACACGGCACGCGCATACGCCTCCGCGGTGTGGCCGATGTCACCACGCTTCGCGTCAAGGAGGACCGGCACCCCATCGCCCCGAGAGCCGGCCGTGTGGATGTATGCGATCAGGTCGCGGAGCAGCGTGATGCCCTCCGCGAGATCGGGCTCGTAGAAGGCGATGTTGGGCTTATAGACACAGACCACGTCGCGGGTGGCGTCCACCAGGCCGAAGAGGAACTCGCGGGTGGTGACGCCGGCGGGGATCTTCGTCGGGTCTGGATCCAGGCCGACACAGAGCAGCGAGTTGTTGCGCTCGGCCGTGATCCGGAACTGCTGGGCGAAGGTCGCGCGTTCGGTCGTGGTCATGTCCCCCTCGAGGGTCTCCTCGGCGACCGCATCGCCCTCAGGCGACCGGCCGGCCGATCTGCAACGTGGGGAGGTCCGCCCCGGAGCGGCGCAGGCCGGTGATGGTTGCCTCCAGCCTCGCGGGGTCGCCCGTAGCGTAACAGAGCACCTCCCGAGACTCCCCCGACGCATCGAGGTCGAACCCGAGCTCGCCGAGGACCGTGCGCGTCCTGCGCGCCACCGGCTCGGCGGCGTCGATCACCCTCACGTCGTCCGGCAAGAGCCGCGAGAGCACCGGGCGCAAGAACCCATAGTGCGTGCACCCCAGCGCGAGGGCGTCCAAGCCTTCCGCGAGCGGTTCCGCGAGCGCCTCGCGCAGCATCGCCTCGACGCGCTCGCCCGCCACCTCCCCGTCCTCGACGAGGTCGGCGAGGCCGGGCATGGGGAGGATGAACACCTGCGTCTCGCCCCCGAAGCGCTCGTTCAGGCGCGCCATCCGCTCGCCCGCCGCCGTCCCCGGCGTCGCGAGGACGGCGACCACGCCACTCGTGCTCGCCTCCACGGCGGGCTTCAGCGGTGGCTCCATCCCCACGATCGGCAGCGGGAACTCGTCGCGGAGCCGCTCCAGCGCCGCCGAGGATGCCGTGTTGCACGCCACGACGAGGGCGTCCTGCCCTCGCTCGAGCAGCATCTCCGCGAGCACCCTCGCACGGTCCGCGACCTCGGAGGGATCGCGCCCGCCGTAGGGGAAGAAGCCGGTGTCGGCGATGTAGGTGATCTCGAGAGACGGCTGGGATCGGTGGAGCGCCGCGACGACGGTGAGGCCCCCGACGCCGGAGTCGAAGATGCCGACACGGGCAGCCATGGACGCCCCTCCGCGGGTACCCCGCCCGGGTGGAACCGCAGATCTCAGGCTACGACTGCTGTCCTCGGATGGCTACCGAGGCTGGCGCACCCCTTACCGGTTCTGCCCCCTCCCCGGTCCGACCCCCTCTCCCGGTTTCGGGAGAGGGTTGGGGTGAGGGCCCTGTCCGGATCCGCTTTCGCGTCCTACCGAGCACCTCGCATCGATGGAGCCGGAACGGCCCTCACCCCCGGCCCCTCTCCCGAAACCGGGAGAGGGGAGTCAGACTCGGGACGCGAAGGGCCCTACGGTCCCTACTCACCTCGCAGGATGCTGTCATCCGTCGGGTTGAGGCCCCGCTTCGTCAGCGAGAGGCGGAGGCGGATGCTGTCCACCTCGTCGATGGGGCGGTGGCCGCGGACGCGGGCGCGGAGCTCCTCGGTCGCGGGGTTGCTCGCATCCCACTGGGCGAGGGCGCGCGAGGCGTTGCGGACCTCCTCGGGCGGCGGTTGGTGGCGGCCGTAGCGAGCGCGCTCGAACAGGCGCGCGGCATCCGCGACGGGCGGCGCGGCGATGTGGACGAGGGCGGACTCGCCGAACTCGTGCGGGGTCTCCGAGGGGAGCAACGAGAGGCCTCGGTCGTTGGAGACGGCGAGGGCGCGCCCGAACAGGCGGTAGACCTCGTTCGTCTCCATCCAGCGGTCGGGGTTGCGCCGCCATCCGAGCGAGACGAGGTCGGCCAGCAGTTGACCCACGCCCGCACCGCCGGTGCGCCGCTCGCGGACTTCGAGGACAGGCGGAGCGTCGGGCTGCCTCGACCCGAGAAGGCGCCGACCGATGAGGTACATGCCGTACACGACGCCGATGAACGCGAAGAACTTGAGGCTGTCGATCACCCAGCCGGGCGGGACCAGGGCGCCATCTTCCTCCTCCCCCAGTCCGACGTCGGCCGGGGTCAGGGGCTGTCGCAGGATCTCCGGAAGGTTGTCACCGAACGACGCCCCGCCGAGGAGGAACCCGAGGATGCCGGACACGATCCAGTAGATCGGCGTGACGATGATGATCGCGAGGAACTCCACTACCACGAGCAGCACGTCGCCCGCCGCGGAGAGCACCGCCCCGAACTGAAACGCCGCGAGGAGGGCGATCACGCCCGCCGCCGCGACGAGGATCGCGAGCGTCCCGCCCACCGAGGTCATCCACGGCGTCGCGCGGTCCTCGGCGTCTCCGGCGGGGACGGCGCGCTCGTGGTTCGCGATCGCCAGCCCCAGCATCCCGAGGACGAACTGCGGCACGGCGTAGCGACCGGCCGCATCCACCCCGCCCGCCTGCGCCACGAAGAGGGCCACGAACACCGCCGCGAACGACGCGGTGAAGGAGCGCGCCATCCGGTCCATGGTCACCCTCGACCGTGCCGCGAGCATGAAGCGGAACCAGACCAGGCAGAGCCCGACGAAGGTCACGGTGAATGCCCCGGCGTGGGGCCCCTCGATGTCCGGGTCCGCGACGAACGCCTCCAGGTCCACGCCGCTCGCCACCTGCGAGTTCGGGTCCTGCAGCATCACGACGAGCCGCGAGGCGTCCCAGAACCGCAGGTCGCCCATGGCCAGGTGCATGAGCACGTTCACGCCGAGGATCGACGCGGCCACCAGCACCACGGCGCCCAGCCCCGCGCCCAGGTCGAGCCTCGGCACGGCCCGCATGAGGGCGAACCCACCCGCCGCACCCAGGAGCACGACGAGCAGCGGTGGTCCGCCCTCGGCCCCCGCGTGCGCCCTCAGCTCGGTCAGGACGATCTCCGCCCCGGCCGGGTCGGAGAAGCCGCCCGGCACCCCGATCGCGAGGCGCTCCGCGAGGGCTTCGAGGAAGGAGCGCTCCACCAGCGTCGCGATCACGGCGATCACGATGAACCACGCGATGCCCTCGGTCGCGAGGTAGATCACCTCCAGCGCGGAGCGGCGGTAGGGAAGCACGTTCACAGGATCGGCTCCTGCGGGTCCGCGGTGAGGCCGGCAGCGATCGCAGCGGCCTCCAGCGGTTCCATGACGTCAGCCATCTCTCGCACCGGGATCGGCGAGAGATCGCGCCCCCAGTCTCGTCGATCGGTCTTGATCACGTGCACCGCGTGGCCGGCGGCGCGGATGCGGTGCAGCGCCGCCTCCGTGCTCTCCGTCATCAGCGCCGTGATCAGCACCACCGTCGCGCCCGAGGGCAGCGGGTGGCGGGGGTCCTCCAGCGCCGTCGCCATGTCGATCGTCGTGAACGCCGAGACGACGGCGAGCGCTTCGAGGATGGCGTTCAACTGGTCCGGCCGGTTGCCCGCGCCGATGCGGATCGTCCTCGGCGCCTCCGGGAACGACCCCGTCGCGACGAGGCCGGTCGCGAAGTGGTGCTCGGCCGCCCACCTCGCGACGGAGGCGGCGATGGACACGCCACGCTCGAGGAGCACCGGTTCGGGGCCGCGCCAGACCTCGGGCTCCGTCGGGATGTTGAGGGCGATGATCAGCGCCTGAGACCGGCTCGGGTCGTAGATGCGCGACTGCAGCCGCCCGATCCGGGCGGTGGCGTACCAGTCGACGCGGCGGAGGTTGTCGCCCGGGGCGTAGTCACGCACGCCGACCACGCGCGTCGGGTCCTCATAGATGCGGTTGCCCCCGCGGAGGTCCCCGAAGGGGCGGGTGCTGTCGAACCCGAGCTCGGCGAGGTCGTAGGTGTGGGGGTAGACGACGATGCCGTCCGTCGGCCAGCCGGTCTGCTCTTCCCGGTCGAAGAAGCCGAAGAGGTCACCCGAGCGGAGGCGCGTCGGGCCGACCCGGAAGTAGCCGCGCTTCACCGCCTTCAGCCGCACCGGCCACGTCAGCTGGTCGTTCCCGGCCATCGAGGTGGAGCGGGTGAGGTACTGCGTTCCCACGGCCCCACCGATCGAGGTCTTCACGTCCGCGGGCATCCCCCGGGGGAGCGTCTCGCGCACCTCCAACCAGGGGACGGGGACGATCTTGTCGTTCGCGACGTCGAGTTCGAGTTCGACCTCCTCGCCGACGAACACGCGGCGCTCCGAGAGGCGGCGGCCGTAGGTGACTCGGTCGAGCGAGAGACGGGCCCACAGCCGCGCAAGCGCCCCCGCGCCGAAGACCATCGCGCCAATCAGGATCAGCGCCGTGGAGCCCATCGCGAACCCGAGCCATCCGAGGACGACCGCGGCGACCAGCCAGGCTTCCGTGACGATGGCGCGCATGAGCGGCCCGCCTGCCTGTCGCTAGCCTCGAAGGCCCGCGGGGTCGGCGATCGGCACCTCGATCGTCGCGAGGATCTCGTCCAGCACCTCGTCCGCGTCACGCCCGCGGAGGCGAGACGCGCTGTTGAGCTGGAGGCGGTGCGAGAGGACAGGGTGGGCCAGCGCCTTCACGTCGTCCGGGCGGACGTAGTCCCGCCCCTGGATCGCGGCGTAGACGCGCACCGCGCGGAACAGCGCCAGCGTCGCCCGAGGCGACGCGCCCAGTTCGAACGCCCCGTGATGCCTCGTCGCCTGCACGACGCTGACCACGTAGTCCACGATGGCGTCCTCCACGTGGATCTCACCCACGCGCGCCGCCAGCGCGACGAGCTCCTCCGGCGTGACGACCGCCTCCAACGTATCGAGCGGCGAGGAGCGCTCGAAGCGCCGCACGATCTCGGCCTCGCGCTCCGCCGAGGGGTACCCGACCTTGAGCCGCAGCAGGAAGCGGTCGAGCTGCGCCTCCGGCAGGGGGAACGTGCCCTCCAGCTCGATCGGGTTCTCCGTGGCCAGCACGACGAACGGCCGCGGGAGCGCCCTCGTCTCCCCATCGACGGAGGCCGTGCGTTCCTCCATCGCCTCGAGGAGCGCAGACTGCGTGCGGGGCGTCGCGCGGTTGATCTCGTCCGCGAGCACGACGTTCGCGTGGATCGGCCCGGGCCGAAACTCGAACTCGCCGCTGCGCTGCGAGTAGTAGTTCAGCCCCAGGACGTCGGTCGGCATCAGGTCCGGCGTGAACTGGATGCGCCGGAATTCCCCGCCGATGGAGCGCGCGAAGGCCCGCGCCATCGTGGTCTTCCCGGTGCCGGGGACATCCTCCAGCAGCACGTGCCCGCCCGCGAGGACCGCGACCAGCACGAGGTCGACGGTCTCCTCCGCCCCCACGATGACACGCGCAACATTCGCGCGGATGCGTTCCGCGGCGTCATGGATCGCCCGAGCGGCGTCCGTCCCCGGTCGCTCCTGCACTGTTGCCTCCACCACGGGGTGCCAAATGGTGCTGGGATTGGGTCGAGGCACGATAGCAGACCCGCTTTCCCTCTGATTCTGACTCCCCTCTCCCGGTTTCGGGAGAGGGGCCGGGGGTGAGGGCCTTCTGGCCGCGCGGCGACCGCGACGACGAACGGCAGGCAGATCCGGAAGAGACCCTCACCCCAACCCTCTCCCGAAACCGGGAGAGGGGGTCGGAGATTGCAGGCGTTCGAAGGCGCTAGAAGGTGACGGCCACCACCGGGTCGTTCGTCGGCGTCGCGCTGCCGCCCGCCGGCTCGATCGTCACGGCGAAGGTCCAGCCCTCGGGAGGGTCGGCGTGCTCCATGGAGGCGAGCGCGCTGCCGCCCGTCACCTCGAGCATTCCGGCCGAGGTGGCATCGCCGCCGGGCTCGGTCGCCCAGAGCTGGTACGCGCTGCCCTCCGGGAGCGAGGTGAGGCCGTCAAACTTCACGACGATCACCGATTCGTCGGCCATGAACATCGCCTTCGCGGAGAGGCCGTCCGCCACGTTCTCCGCGACGAGCATCGGCTCGCCCTCCTCGCCACCGCCCGTGAGGAGGATGGCCGTCCACGCACCGAAGAGCACCGTCAGCGCCGCGAAGACCGCGGCGAGGGCGTACGGAAGGCGGTGCTGACGTGCCGGGACGGGGATCGGGAGGCTGGCGGCGCTCGTCTCCGAGTCCGCGACCGGTGCCGGGGGCACCTCCACGCGGATCGGCTCGGGGGCGGGTTCGACGATCTCGACGGGGGCGGCCACCGGCACGGGTGGGCCCGACGGGATCGCGAGGATGCGCTCGCGCAGGACCTCGGGCGGCGTCACCTCCGGTGCGAGGTCGGCCAGCCGGAGGGCAACCTCGCCCCAGGCGAAGGCGTCCTCGTGCCGGTCGCAGGAGACGAGGTGGCTGTCCACGCGCACGCGGTCGGCGTCGTCCAGCGCGCCCATCGCATACGCGGGGAGCATCTCGTCGATCTCGGCGCAGTCGCGGTGCTCAAGCATGGGCGGCCCCATCCTCGGCGGTGCCCGAACCCTCACCCGGGTCCGAGCCCTCGGCGGCGTCGACATCGGCATCCACCGAGGAGGTGGCAGCCTGGTCCAACGCCGTCTCGGTCTCCGCGGTGGAGAACTCGTACCTCAGTCGCTGCATCGCCAGCCTCAGACGGCTCTTCACGGTGCCCAGCGGCACGTCCAGGCTGGACGCGATGTCCTGCTGCGACATGCCCTCGAAGTAGGCGAGCATGACCACCTGGCGCTGGGTGTCCGGCAACACCTCCAGGGCGGCGCGCACCTCGCGGGAGCGCTCCTGCGCCTCTTCGGTGGCAGCCACGGCCTCCGCCGGCGTGGGACCGCCGTCGGGCGGGTCGACCTCGAGCGTGCCGGAGCGCGCGAGGGCGCGCTGCCGCGTGCGGGCGGCATCGATGGCGCGGCGGTGGACGATGGTGAGGAGCAACCCCTGGATGCTCCCCCGACCGGCGTCCAGCCGGTCCGCCTGCTCCCACAGCGTCGCGAACGCGTTCTGCACCACATCCTCCGCGGCGGAGCCGTCCCGGAGGACCCGGAATGCCAGGCCGTACGCCCGCGCCCCCATCAGGTCATAGAGGTCAGCGAGCGCGGCCTCGTCTCGGGCGCGGAACCGCTCCAGCAGGGCTTCGGAGTCGTTGCCCCGGGGGTCGACACTCATCGCACTGTCAGTCATTCGTTGTCGGGCTCCAACCGGATCACCCAGGCCCCGCTCGCCCGTCGCGCATCGCTGCGATGCCGCGCCAGACGTCCAACCAGCGTAGCGAGCACCCGCGCAACGGGGCCCCGGGCAGAGGGCTACAATTCAGTGGTCACCACGTATGGCGGTGACGGACGGCAGCGGCGACGCCTGTGGGCGCGCCGACCGCCAGAGGCAGGGCATGATGAGCGACGAACACGAGGGCACCCGTCTCGCGCGCGAGTGGCGCGAGGCCCATGAGGCGCTGCTGGAACTCGCGGCGAAGCTGCCGGAGACACGCGCCTACCGCAACACCGAGCGGGCCGGCTGGACCTTGAAGCACGAGCTGGCGCATGTGGCCTCGCTAGACGAGGAGCTCCGCCATTTCGTGGAGTCCGCCCGCACGGGGTGGATGGACCATCACACTCCCGGTCTGCGACGCATCCGCGGCGAGGCGATGCACGCCGCGCAGGAGATGCGCCTCGCGCGGCTGCGCGACCACCTCGCCGCGGCAGGCGAGGCGACGGCCGCGGCCATCGAGGACGCCGGCGAGGCCCTCGGCGGTTCGGTACGCCTCGCGGAGTCCGAGGGCGAATCCATCGCCGAGCTGGTGCGAGGGCACCTGGAGCGCGCCCGCGAGAGCGTGGCGCTGTTCCAGAAGCACCTCGGTTAGGGCCGTGTCGTCCCGAGGAACGCCCCCTCCTCGGGAGGCTCACGGCGACACGATCCGGACGCGTCCACTCAACCGGACGGCACCGGGCGCAATAGCCAACCTGATACCGTGGCTAGTACTGGAGGGGGCCCGGGACGTGCTTCGGGGGGAGCGCTGACCGGGCCTATGTGCATGACGACGAACGAACAGACCAACGTTCCATCCAACGTCTCGCCCAACGCGCCGTCGGCGCACGCGGAGACGAATGCCCAGACGCAGGTCATCCGTGACCGCCTGAACATCCCGCGTCAGCCCGTGCCGAAGCAGAAGCCGGGCGAGCGCATCCAGAACTTCGACGAGACCTATCTCCGCATGGACATGGACGCGGCGATCGTCGAGGCAGCTCGCTGCATCGACTGCCCGTCCGCGCCCTGCACCCAGGCCTGCCCCGTCCACAACGACATCCCCAGCGCCCTGAAGCTGCTGGAGGATGGCGACTTCCTCGGCGCCGCGGGCGTGTTCCGCCAGACCAGCACGCTCCCGGAGATGTGCGGCCGTCTCTGCCCGCAGGAGTCCCTCTGCGAGGGCGCCTGCGTCGTGGGCTTCGCGATCCGCCCGGACGGCACCCACCATCCGCCGGTTGCCATCGGACGGCTCGAGTCCTTCATCACGGACTCGGAGCGCCAGGAGGTCGGGCGCTTCCCCGTGCGGTTCACGGCGCCCTCCACCGGCCGCTCCGTCGCCATCGTCGGCTCCGGTCCGGCGGGCATGACCGTCGCCGAGGAGCTCCAGGCGCGGGGCCACTCCTGCACGATCTTCGACATGTGGCCCGAGCCGGGCGGCGTGCTCCGTTACGGCATCCCCAACTTCAAGATGAGCAAGGAGATCCTGGAAGGGAAGCTCCAGGCGCTCCGCGACATGGGCGTCACGTTCGTCAACAACACCCGCGTCGGCAAGGACATCTCCCTCGTCGACCTGCACGACCGCGACGACTTCGACGCGATCTTCATCGGCACCGGCGCGGGCGTCGGCAACCAGCTACGGCTGGAGGGCGAAGAGCTCGCCAACGTCTACCAGGCGACCGACTTCCTCGTGCGGGGCAACCTCCGCCCGGAGGAGCTGCCGGAGGGCCAGCGCGAGAAGCCATACATCGGCACGGACGTCGTGGTCGTCGGCGGTGGTGACACCTCGATGGACTGCGTGCGCACGGCGATCCGCCTCGGTGCGGAGAACGTGACCTGCGTCTACCGCCGCACCGAGAAGGAGATGCTGGGCCGCGCCGAGGAGCGCACCCACGCGAAGGAGGAGGGCGTCAACTTCGCCTACCTCACCACCCCGCTCCGCTTCCTCGGCGACGCCGAGGGCAACGTCTCCGGCGTGGAGATGGTGAAGATGGAGCTCACGGAGCCGGACGAGAGCGGCCGTCGCCGCCCCGTCCCGGTCGAGGGCTCGGAGTACGTCCTCCCGGCCTCCGCGGTCGTGGTGGCCGTCGGCTACGGCGCGGACGCCGAGTTCGCGGAGACCGCCCCGGTGACCGCCAACCGCTGGGGCCTGATCTCCGTGGACGAGCGCACGGGCCAGACCAACATCCCGTACATCTTCGCCGGCGGGGACGTGGTGAACGGCGCCGACCTCGTGGTCACCGCCATCGCGGACGGCAAGCGCGCGTCGACCTGGCTCCACCAGTACCTCACCCAGATGGGCCCCAAGGTCGAGGAGACCGAGGTCGAGATCTAGCCCTCGGCACGCCGGGAGCTGCAAACAAGAGCAGCAAGAAGCCCGCCTCTCGGCGGGCTTCTTCGCGTCTGGTTCGGCGACGACTACCGCCCGAGGGCGTCCTCGATCGCGGTGAGGACGATGGGGTCCTCGGGCGTCAGGTCCGTGATAAAGCGATCGACGACGTTGCCCTGGCGGTCAACGAGGAACTTCTCGAAGTTCCAGCGGACGGCAGTGGGGTCCTCGATCTCACGGCCTCGCTCGGCCCAGCGCTTCATCATCGGCGAGCCGCCCTCGTGCTCCGTGTGGGAGGGCCGTGCCTCGATCAGCGCGTTGTACAGCGGGTGCCGGTCCTCACCGGCGACCGAGATCTTCGAGAACATCGGGAAGGTGACGCCGTAGTTGAGCGTGCAGAACTCCGCGATCTCCTCCTCGGTGCCGGGCTCCTGGCCGCCGAAGTTGTTGGCGGGAAAGCCGAGGACCTGGAAGCCCCGGTCCTTGAACTGGTCGTAGACCTTCTGGAGCCCCTCGTACTGCGGAGTGTGCCCGCACTTCGAGGCCACGTTCACCACGAGGAGCACGTCCCCCTGGTAGTCACCGAGGCTGGCCGGGGCGCCCTCGATGGTGGTGACGGGGATCTCGGTGATGTTCGCCATGAGGGGCTCCTCGCGGGTGTGACGGCTACTTACGAGACGTGAGTGTAGCGAGCCGTAGCGTACGCGGCCCGACGAACCGTCTCCCCTTCTGCCTCCCCTCTCCCGGTTTCGGGAGAGGGGCCGGGGGTGAGGGCCCCTCTACATCCCACCCTGCGACCGTCCTCGGGCAGCACGAACGCAGATCCGGAACGGCCCTCACCCCAACCCTCTCCCGAAACCGGGAGAGGGGGTCCGAACCGGAAGGGGTCAGATGACTGGGCCGCTTGCTAGAAGTGCCAGGGGAAGTTGCTGTAGTCCGGGTCGCGCTTCTCGAGGAAGGCGTCGCGGCCCTCCTGCGCCTCGTCGGTGCCGTAGCCGAGGCGGGTGGCTTCGCCGGCGAAGAGCTGCTGGCCGACGAGGCCTTCGTCCGGGAGGTTGAAGGCGTACTTCAGCATCCGGATCGCGGTCGGGCTCTTGCCGTTGATCGTCGCGGCCCACTCCAGCGCCTTGCGCTCGAGTTCCTCGTGCGGAACGACGAGGTTGATCGCGCCCATCTCGAACGCCTCCTGCGCGGAGTACTCCGGGGCGAGGAAGAAGATCTCGCGGGCGCGCTTCTGGCCGACCTGCCTCGCGAGGAGCGCGGAGCCGTAGCCCGCGTCGAAGGAGGCGACGTTCGCGTCCGTCTGCCGGAAGATCGCGTGCTCCCTCGACGCGATCGTGAGGTCGCAGACCACGTGCAGGCTGTGCCCGCCGCCCGCCGCCCAGCCGGGGACCACGGCGATGACCACCTTCGGCATGTGCCGGATCAGGCGCTGCACCTCGAGGATATGGAGCCGGCCCAGCTTCGCCGGGTCGAGCTGGCCGGAGTCGTCGTTCTGGTACTGGTAGCCGTCCTTGCCTCGGATGCGCTGGTCGCCACCGGAGCAGAACGCCCACCCGCCATCCTTCGGCGACGGGCCGTTCCCCGTGAGGAGCACGACTCCGACGCTGGAGGTCTGCCGTGCGTGGTCGAGGGCGGTGTAGAGCTCGTCCACCGTGTGCGGGCGGAAGGCGTTGCGCACCTCCGGCCGGTTGAACGCGACGCGGACGACGCGACGGTCTGGCGTGCGGTGATACGTGATGTCCGTGAACTGGAAGCCGGGGACGTCCTCCCACACGCTCGCGTCGAAGATCTCGGACACCATCGCCTGCCCCCTCCCGGCGGAGGTCAGCGCCCTGTGACGCGCCTCCGAGCCCCCACTCCGTCGGTGATTGTCACGGATTCGCGCGCGGCGGGCTAATCATGCGTGCGCCGCCGAGCATCCGGGGACGGAAGCGGGAGGAGTAGACTCGCGCCGCTGCGATCGATGAGAGCAACGACGGGAGTCGAGGAATGCGCGCTGAGGTCATCTCGATCGGGACCGAGATCCTGCTGGGTGAGATCACGGACACGAACGCGGCCTTCATCGCCGGCCATCTCCCGCACTACGGCATCGACCTGCTCTGGGTGAGCCAGGTCGGCGACAATCCCGGCCGCATGCGCGAGGTGGTGGAGCGCGCGTGGGAGCGCAGCGACCTCACCTTCGTCACCGGGGGCCTCGGCCCCACGGAGGACGACATCACCCGCGAGACCATCGCCGGGGTCCTCGGAGAGCAGCTCACCGTGGACGCGGAGCAGGAGGCCATCCTCCGCGAGCGGATGGAGCGCGGCGGCCGGCGCATGCCGGAGCGCAACATCAAGCAGGCGATGGTCATCCCCTCGGCGCGTCCGCTCGCCAACCCGCGAGGCACCGCGCCCGGCTGGTGGGTGGAGCGCGACGGCAAGATCATCGTGATGATGCCCGGCCCGCCCGCTGAGATGACCCGCATGTGGGAGCACGAGGTCTCCCCGGAACTCGAGAAGCGCGCAGACTCCATCCTCGTCTCCCGCACCCTGAAGACCACGGGCCTCGGCGAGAGCACGGTCGACGAGATGCTGTCGCCGCTCCTCTCGTCCACGAACCCCTCCATCGGCATCTACCACCGCCAGGACGGCGTGCACGCGCGTATCGCCGCCAAGGCCCCGACGTTCGAAGAGGCACACTTCCTCATCGAGCCCGTCGAGGCCGAAGCGCGCAAGATCCTCGGCGTCTACGTCTGGGGCGTGGACGACGAGTCGCTCGCCGCCTCCGTCGGCCAGATGCTGCGCGGCCAGAACCTCACGCTCGGCCTCATGGAGAGCGCCACCGCCGGCCTCATCGCGAGCAACATGACGGATGTCGACGGCTCCTCGGACTACTTCCGGGGCTCGCTCGTCACCTACGCGACGGACGTGAAGCACCTCAACGGCGTCCCCGCCGAGGTCACCACGATCCACGGCGTCATCTCGCGCGAGACCGCGGAGGCGATGGCCTCGGCGGCGCGGGAGCGCCTGAAGGCGGACATCGGCCTCGGCATCACCGGCATCGCCGGCGGCGAGGAGGTCGAGGGCCAGCCCCCCGGCACGATGCACATCGCGCTGACCGATGGCAACGAGGTCCGCTACGCCTACAGCCGCTACTACCAGGGCCGCGACGCCGCCAAGAAGCGCGCCGTCCTCTCCGCCCTCACGCTCCTCCGGGACTTCCTCATGGAGCGCGCAGGGGCGGAGCTGGACGGGGCGAAGTGAACGAACTTTTCGGCTCGTTCACCCGAACACAGACTGCGCCGATCCGCGCTGACCAGTCGTCGTACGACTTCTTGAACGCGTCGGCCTGGAGCGCGATCGCCGATGCTCGACGGCGGATGAGCCTGTGGTTCGACCGCGTGCCACCGCACGCTCGGCGGAGCCTTCGGAGCCGTCTGCAGAGCCGAGACAAGAGGAGCCACCAGTCCGCGTTCTTCGAGCTCGCCGTCCACGAAGTGCTCACGCGCCTCCCCTCGCGCGTGACGTTCGAGCCGATGATCGACGGCCTAACGCCGGACTTCGGGGTAGGAGAAGACCTGATCGTCGAGGCGCTCGTCTTCGATCCCAAGGACAGTCCTGGAGCAGACAACGCGCTGGAAGAGATGGTCCTATCGTCGATACGGGACATTCAGAGCCCGGATCACTGGATCTACGCGGAGTTCCGAGGTGAGGGGGTTCGGACCCCGCGATTGAGCATGGTTCGAACCGAGGTCCTGCAATGGCATCGCCAACTGGACGCGAGGGACGAGACCGTGCATGAGCAACACTTCGAACTAGCTCCTGACTGGACTCTCGAACTCAGAGCGGCTCCGAAGTCTCCATCGTCCCGTGGTCGACCCGATCACCGTTTCGTCTCGGCCGGACCTTCGCGGGGATGGGGCGGCGACGGTGGCGCCGCAAAGCGAATGGCCTCGGCGTTGAGGAAGAAGGCGCGGCGCTATGGTGGCGTCGGTCGCCCACTCGTGATCGCGGTCAACTGCCTCGATGTCGCGGCGGACGGTACCCACACGTGGCGGGAAGCTCTCTATGGTCCGCGCGGACTTTGGGGATCTGGCGAGCCTCACACCCACCGCAGCGTGCTCGCCGTTCTCGGCTTCAACCACCTCCGGCCCTGGAGCACTACCTCACAAGGGAACGACTATCTTTTCGTCCGCGCCGGCCGAGATAACCCACTACCCGTTCTTGACGCCCGGAACGGCCCCCGACTCGATTCGCACGACGGGGCGCAGGCGAAGAGCATCCTCGAATGCCCAGCGGAGTTAGTGCGATGACCCTCCGCCTGAAGCAGGTGAACATCGTCGCGCCGGACGTCGATGCGTCGGCGGCGTTCTATCGCCTGCTCGGCGTCGAGGTGGGCGAATCGGGAGGCGGCTATGAGTCGCACCACCGGAGCGTCGAGGGCCAACCACTCGACATGGACATCGACAGCCTCGCGTTCGCGCGCTCCTACTGGGCAGACGAGGGCATACCGGCCGGTGTCCTCCTCACGTTCGGCACGGAGACTCGCGAGGAGGTCGACGCGCTGTACGAGCGCGCCGTGGCCGCGGGGCACACCAGCCTCAAGCCGCCCTTCGATGCCTTCTGGGGGTCGAGGTACGCGATCGTCCTCTCTCCAGGCGGTGAGGCGGTGGGGTTCATGAGCCCGCGCGACGAGGTGTATCGGTCCACGGAGCCCGACCCCGCGACGTTCCGGTAGCGGCCTCCGAGGCATCCCGGAGCGCCCTTCGCTGATATCGCTTTGCAACTCGCCGTTGCCCTCGCGGGTTGGCGAGGCCGCTCGGGGCCGGGGTACGGTTCGAGGCATGACGTACCGATTCCTGCGTACCTCCATCGCCGTCGCGCTGCTGACCACGACAGCACTGCTCCTCGCCGCGTGCGAGGACTCCACCCCCGCCGAGGATGACGAGCCGCTGGTGTCCGTCTCGCGGACGGCCGTGGGGACGCTGCCGACCATGACGCCGGCAGCCTCGGGCACGGCGTCAGGCGAGACCACGGTGGCGACCCCGGCGGGCGAGGGCAGCGTGGAGTTCGGCGTCGCAACGGTGGATGTGACGACCGGCGAGGTCGCAACGCTGTACCAGGGGCCGGACGCGTTCTGGTGGCCGGAATCGCGCAACGGCGCCATCTGGCTCAGCGTGTCCGAGGACGAGGCCGTCCGCTACGCCCTCGACGGGACGGAGCAGGAACGCCTCGACGGGTACGGGGTGCTGGAGTCCGAGGACGGCGGGGCGCGCGCCTACTTCGCCACGGGCGAGGACGGCGAGACGCTGCTCGTCGCGGAGCGTGACGGCGAGCGCATCGAGGCGCCCGGCGACCGTGCCTCGAACCTCGCGTTCAGCCCGGACGGGCGGCGGCTGGCCTGGC
>JALOAM010000072.1 GCA_023228765.1 Dehalococcoidia bacterium | reverse complement strand
AGCCGTGACCGCCGAGGGCACCGTCCCCCTCCGACCCGACTCTGACCCCCTCGCCCGCGAAGCGGGAGAGGGTGGGGGTGAGGGTCTGCTCCGATCGGCGTGCTCGATGGAAGGAGCCCTCACCCCCGGCACCTCTCCCGAACCGGGAGAGGGGAGACGGACGAGAGAGGCTCGGGGCGATGACGTCCGATCTCCGCATCACGCTCGTACTTGATGCGCCAGCCCGAAGGATTATTCTGATCTCCATAAGAGAGCGACGGCCCACCCTCCGACCCTCTGAGGCCGCGCTCATCTGAGAGGAAGACCCATGGACCTATCTGACAGCGCCGCCGAGGCTGCCTTCCGAGCCGAGGTGCGCGCGTTCCTCGACGAGCACGCGGACAAGTACCCGAACCGCGGGCGCGGTGGGTTCGAGGACGGCGAGTTCCCGGGCTCGGAGGCGATGCAGCCGTGGCGTGATGCCCTCGTCGAGAAGGGGTGGATCGCGCCGCACTGGCCGAAGGAGTACGGCGGAGCGGGCCTGAGCGCGCAGGAGCAGTTCGTCCTGAACGAGGAGTTCGCGGAGGCCGGCGTCAATAACGTCGGTGGGTTCGGCGTGATGATGATCGGCCCGACCCTGATGGTCCACGGCTCCGAGGAGCAGAAGCAGGAGCACCTGACCAAGATCCTGCACGGCGAGCGGAACTGGGCGCAGGGCTGGAGCGAGCCGGGCGCCGGCTCGGACCTCGCATCCCTCCAGACGCGCGCCATCCGCGACGGCGACGAGTACGTGGTGAACGGCCAGAAGATTTGGACCTCCGGCGCCCACCGCGCCGACTGGATCTACATGCTCGCCCGGACGGACCCGGACGCCCCGAAGCACCGAGGCATCTCGCTGCTGATGTTCGACCTGAAGACGCCCGGCGTTTCCATCCGCCCGCTGATCAACATGGCGGACGGACACGCCTTCAACGAAGTCTTTTTCGAGGACGTGCGAGTCCCCGTCCGCAACCGCCTGGGCGAGGAGAACCGCGGCTGGTACGTGGGCATGACCCTCACGGACTTCGAACGCTCCGGCATCGGCAACGCCGTGGGGGTGCAGCGCATCCTTCGCGGCCTCCTCAAGCAGGCCCGGACGCTCCCCGAGGAGCAGACCCGCGCCGCGAGGAAGAAGGACGGCACCTGGCGCCTCGCCTTCGCCGACCGCTGGATCGAGGCAGACATCGCTCGGCTGTTCAGCTACCTGAACATGACCATCCAGCTCCGCAGCCTCATCCCGAACCACGAAGCGTCGATGTCGAAGCTCTATACCACGGAGCTGAACCAGCGCATCGCCAGCACCACGCTGAAGCTCTTCGGCCTCTACGGCCAGCTCTGGGACAAGGACCGCCCGGAAGCCCTTCGCGGCATGGCCGCCCGCGGCTATCTCGGCGCCGTCTCCAGCACGATCGCCGGCGGCACGTCCGAGATCCAGCGCAACATCATCGCGACCCGCGGGCTCGGACTGCCTCGGGGGTAGCGGTACCTTCGGACATCGCGTGTGCAGCACCGCCCCTAGTCGTGAGACGAGGGGCGGTGTGTTGTTGGGTAGCGGGTTGCGTGGCCGCGGCCTGCCCGTCGGTTGAGCAGTTCCTGTTCCCGCCCGCCCATAGCGTCGCTCCGTGGTTGGTGCTCCGTGCTTGGTGCCCGGGGCCACGTCCGCCAGGCTGCGGTCCGCAGCGCGGAGCAGGCTGGCGCGCGGCCCGAGGACGTCCGATGGCTGGAAGCACTCAGGCTGCCGAACCAACCACCGAGGGCGGCCCTGACTGGCTCCTGAGCCAGCGCACGACGGAACTTGTGGCGACGGTGCTGCTCTCGGTCGCCGTCCTCCTCACCGCGTTCAGCGCATGGCAGGCCACGCGCTGGAGCGGGGTCCAGGCGGTCGCGTTCACGGAGGCCGGCGGGGCCACAACGCAGTCGGTCGCGGAGCTGAACGTCGCGAGTGCGCAAGTCGCGTACGACGCCACCACGTTCAGCTCGTTCTCGCTCCGCTACCCCAACGGGCTCGGCGATCCGACGACGCGCGAGGAGGCGCTGAGGTTGGCCGACCGCCTGATCCGGCCCGAGTTTCGTCCTGCACTGGACGCATGGCTGGCGCTCGAACCGGCTGTGAACCCGGAGGCGCCTCGGACCCCCTTCGAGATGGAGGAGTACTCGAACCAGCGACAGCAGGAGGCCTTCCGTCTCCAGGCCTTCGCCGAAGAACGGGTGGAGGACGGCAAAGCGGCGAACCAGAACGGAGACGACTATGTGCTCGCCACGGTGTTTCTCGCCTCGACGCTCTTCTTCGGGGGCGTGTCGACCAAGATCGACTCACCGTCACTCAGGGGCGTGGTGCTCGGTCTCGCGGGGATGAGCCTGCTGATCGGCGTCATCCGCATCCTGAGCCTGCCGTTCCACTAGCCCCGACGACTCGACCGCCCAGGGCAGGCGATGCGTGACGCGCGTACCGCTCTCTCGGGCTACGCCGATCGCTGGACCGCCATCGCGTCCAGCAGGCCGTGCTGCAGTGCGAAGAGCGTCGCGCCGACGCGTGTCGAGACGCCGGTCTTTTCGTAGATGCGTTCGATGTGGCGGCCGACGGTCTTGGGGGAGACGACGAGCGTCGAGGCGATGTCGCGGTTGGAGAGGCCCTGGACCGCCAGTTGCAGCACCTCGACCTCGCGGTCGGTGAGGCCGACGGGCCACGGCTCTTGCACCCTCGGCTCTTCGCGGCCGGCGGCGGCGAGGATGGCGCGGACGGAGTCGGCGTCGAGGCGGCCCGCGTCGGCCTCGGCGCGGAGCCACTCGGCGGCGGCGTCCTCGGGCAGGGCATCGCGGTAGGGGCGGCGTTCGAGCTTCGACTGGTAGGCGTCGGCGGTGGCGAGGATGCGCGCGGCGACGGGGAGGAACGAGCCGGTCAGGCCTCGGTAGCCGGAGCCGTCGAGCCGTTCGTGGTGCATCCCGGCCAGCGTCCCGAGGTGTCCGAGGGCATCCGACCGCGCGAGGATGAGCTCGGTCATGCTGGGATGCTTCTTGACGCGCTCCAGCTCGGTGGGGCTCAGCGGGGTCTTCTTGTCCCAGGTGGTCACGGGCACACCAGCGCGGCCGAGGTCGTGCAGCAGGCCGGCGCGGCCCACGATCGTCGCTTCCGCCTCGGTCAGTCCGAGGTGGCGCGCGGCGCCCTGCGCGAGCGAGGCGACGGCACGCGAGTGGCCGAGGGTGTACGGCGAGCGCGCGTCGATGAAGTTCGCGATCGCGACCGCCATGTGGTTGAACTCGTCACTGGTCAGGCGCCGGATCGGCACTGGCTCGGCGGCGAGGACGGCGTCCCAGGTCGACTCCGACTCCAGGCGGTGCAGGAGGAGGGGCGCCCTCGGGATGAACGCCTCGACGATCCGTGGGTCGTACTGCTTGCCGGAACGGTCGCGCGCGACGGCGAGCGCGGCGTCGAGGCCACCGGTGCGTGAGAACACCTCGGCATCGCGGGCGACCTGGTAGAGCCGGATCGGCATGCTGAGCGCGTCGCCGCTCAGGCCGCGCGGGCCCTTGCCGTTCCACTGCTCGTGACATTGGCCGAGGGCGGCGCGGATCGCCGGGCCGAGGTCCAGCATGTCCGCGATCTGGACCGAGACGTCGCGACAGACGCGCGCCGACTGGTCGCCGCTCGTGGCCACCGCGGCGACCTTCTTCGCGCGTTCCAGCGGGCCGCCCGCCGCCGCCGCCTGGCCGAGGAAGAACGCGGCGATCTTCATCTGGCTGGTCGGGTCGACCTTGCTCAGACGCTCCCCCACCGCGATCTCGTCCTCGACGTACTGCGAGAAGGCGGCCGCTTCCATCGCGCACCCGATCGTGCCGAGGAGGGCGACGTAGTAGACCTCGCTCAGCGCTTCGCGCGAGAGACCGATCTCCTCGCCGAGCCACACCGCCAGCAGCGCACGCCTCAGCCCGTGTTCGAGCACCTGCCCCGTCGCGAGGTCCGTCGCGAGTGAGACGGACGCCACTACGTCGGCGAGGCGCATGACCGGCGCCTGCTGCGCGGTGCGAGGAGCACCGGGCTGGGTCTCGCTTCTGTCAGTTGTCTGACTCATGGGCCACTTACCGTACACAACCCGTGACGGTTGCGGGTTGAGAGGCGTCGGCGAGGTCAGGGGAGTCACCGGCGAGGTCACGCTGCGCGCTCCGCTCCGTGCTGAGGATGGACGATTGATTCATCGCCGCCGAGGGCGTCCGCGACCGCAGTCCTCGGGCGGGGCGTCCGCGCGGCACGCGCCGGGGCCGTCATGCGTGCTCGCTCGACCCGGCGCACCATGCGCGCGATCCGGGCCGCCAGCTCGGCGGGGTGGAACGGCGCGACGACATAATCGTCGGCGTCGGCCTCGAAGCACTCGACGATCTCGCGCGCCATCAGGCCGTCCTGCGACATGACGAGCACCCCGGCGTCGCGCTGGTGGGAGCGGATGTGGCGCAGCAGTGCCCGCAGCGGCAGCGCCCCCGCCGCCGTGTGCTCCAGCACCACGACCTCGTACTCCCTCGACACGAGCAGCCCGAGGGCCATCTCCGTCGATGTCGTCATGCGCACGTCCACTCGCCCCGCCAGGGAGTCACAGACGAACTGCGCGTATTCGGCGTCATGCCCAATGACGAGCCCTCGTGCGAGACCCGCCTCGCGGCCGGTCACCCCCGGCTGCACCGCCTCGATCGTTCCCGTCGCACCGCCGTGCGTCGTCACCATGTCGGACCTCCTCTCCGATGCCGCCCCACTGACGCGATTGTGCTGAGGGCGATGAGATCAGGCATGGGGCGATCGCCCCAATCTCAGGGAGGGCTCAGCGCGCGTGTGAGCAAGGACTGAGCCGAGGCCACCGCATCGTGTGACAGCGGGCCTCCTGCGACTGGCTCGTGTTAGGTCCCCGAGGGGCCTGATACCAGGTGGCTCCGATCTGGATGGCTGGCCGATGGTTCGTTACCCCTTGTCCCTCCCGGCCCCGGTACCTGCCCCGCGATGACGGACTCCGCCGTCCACGTCACCGCCTCCGAGACGAGTGGGCGCGCTTCGCGGCTGCCGCTCGTGATCATCATCCTGGCGCAGATCCAGATGGCGTTTAACGTCACGGCCCTGCCGGTCTCGATCGGCGGGATCGTCGAGGAGTACGACGTCCCCGCGACGGCCGTGGGGACCGCCCTCGTCGTCTACTCGCTTGTGGTCGCGGCGTTCGTGATGCTCGGCTCGTTGATCGGGAAGCGGGTCGGGACGCGGCTGCTCTTCCAGGTCACGGCGCTGATCCACGGCGCGTCCATGCTGCTGATGGCGATGAGCGGCAGCCCGGAGATGATGGTCGTGGCGCAGGCCATCGCCGGCCTCGCGGCGGCCGGGCTCGTCCCCTGCCTGGTCGTGCTGATCGCAGCGAACTACTCCGGCCCGAGTCAGGCCGAGGCGCTCGGCTGGCTGGCCGGCACACCGGCGATCGCGAGCGTGCTCGCGTTTCTGATCACGGGCTTCCTCGCGACGGCGCTGACGTGGCGGCTGGCGTTCGCACTGCTCGCGGGGGTCGCGATCCTCGTCATGTTGTTGAGCCTCAAGCTCCCGCGAGTCGCGCCCCGGCACGAGCTGCGGATCGACCTCGTCGGCGCGGGGCTCGCGGCGGTCTCGGTGATCCTCATCAGCATCGGGATCAACCTGATGCTCTCGTGGGGGGCGCTGACCGCCACGCCCGAGGCGCCCGTGGCGCTGCTCCGCCTGTCGCCGGCGCCGTTCCTCGTGGTCCTGGGGCTGGTGGCGGGGCAGTCGTTCTTCGCCTGGTCGTTGCGCCAGGGACGGACCGGGCGGCCCGCGCTGCTCGACCTCGAGATCCTCGACTCGCGTGAGGAGCGTCACGCGACGTTCGCGCTCCTGATCGTGGGCGCGCTGGGCCCCGCGGTGAACTTCCTGATCCCGCTCTACATCCAGATCGTGCAGGGGCGGACGAGCCTGCAGATGGCTGTCGTGACCATCCCGTACACCATTGCGATCTTCAGCGCCGCTGTGCTCGTCGTGCGCCTGTATCCGCAGTTGAGTCCTCGCCAGATCGGTTGTGCCGGCTTCGTGAGTGCCGCCACGGGGCTTGCGATCCTCGCGTTTGGCGTGGGCAACGAGTGGGGCACGGCGAGGGTGGTGACGGGGCTCATCATCCTCGGGCTCGGCGAGGGCGCGCTGCTCACGTTGCTCTTCAACGTGCTGGTCAGCTCGTCGCCCCCTGCGCTTGCCGGTGATGTCGGAGCGTTGCGGGGCACCGCGAACAACCTCTCGACCGCCCTCGGCACGGCGCTGGCGAGCCTGATCTCGATCGGGCTCCTCAGCGCATTCGTCGCCGGACAGGTCAGCGAGGACCCCGCCTTCCCGCCGTCGCTCGTCGCGCAGGTGCCGCTGGACCAGGTCGACTTCATCAGCAACGACCAGCTCGAGGAGTTCCTGGAGGACACGACCGCGACATCCGACCAGGTCCGGCAGGCCGTCCAGGTCAACATCAATGCCCGCCTTCGTGCGCTGAAGGGGACCTTCCTGATCCTCGCCGCGGTCGCACTCCTCGCCGTCGTGCCCTCGCTCCGCCTGCCCTCGTACCGCGAGGGCGCCGAGGACAGCCGCGTGCGCTCGCCGGTCCCCGCGGACGTCGAGGTGCCACGGGGACTACCGAGGAGCGCGCAGGCGCCGACGGCGGCGGTGAACGGGATGCCGCGGCCGAACATGCCGCCGAACGGGAGCGCGTCGAGCGAGACGAGGTGACCGGCCGCCCGGCTATCCTTGAGGCGGGATGGAGGCGGCATGAAGCTCTCCACGCGTGGCGACTACGCCGTACGCGCCTTGCTGGAACTCACGTTCGTGCCGGCGGGCGAACTGCTGCCGCTCTCCGCGGTCGCGGACCGGACGAGCATCCCGTTCAACTACCTTGAGCAGATCTTCAAGGACCTCCGCACCGGTCGCCTCGTGCGCTCGCAACGAGGTCAGCGCGGGGGGTACCAGCTCGCGCGTCCTGCGTCTGAGATCACCATCGGCGAGGTGATCCGCGTGATGGAGGGCCCGCTCGCCCCCACGCTGTGCGCGAGCCGCACCCAGCACCAGCCCTGCGCGACTTACCTCTGTCCAAACGAGGACGAGTGCGTGCTGCGCGAGATGTGGCTGGGCGTGCGCGACGCGATCTCCGGCATCCTGGACCACACCACCTTCGCTGACCTCGCGGAGCGCCAGCGCCACGCGCGCTCCAACAGCGCGCCGCGCTACAGCATCTAACCCGCACCGCCCGCTTCCTCCTGATCGGCCCCTGGCCGACGCTCCCTGTCGATCCTCGAAGGCTCCTCCGAGGGCAGCCCTCTTGCATTCAGCCGCGTCATTCCTACAATCCGACAATGTTGATCGGAATTATCATGTTAAGCGGGATTGACGCATGTACCTGTCTGCGGCCCCCGCTGACGGCGGCGGGGGCCTGAACCGGCTGCATCCGTATCGACTGTTTCCCGAAGGAACCTCCCGCCATGAGCTGGCTGAAGAAGATCGCTGTCCCACTGCTGATACTGACTGCCCTGGCGGCCCTCGTCGCCTGCTCCTCCGACGAGGAGCCCTCGCCCACTTCGACGTCGACGCCGACCTCCGAGGCGGCAACGGGTACCGCGGCTGCCACGGGGACGGCGGGTGCGGCGGAGGCCACCGCGGCCCCGGTCACCGGCGAGAAGATCGAGCTCCTCAACGTCTCCTACGACCCCACCCGCGAGCTGTATGCCGAGTACGCGGAGCTGTTCAAGGAGCACTACCTCTTCCAGACGGGCATCGAGGTGACCGTCAGCAACTCGCACGGCGGCTCCGGCTCACAGGCGCGAGCCATCGTCGACGGCCTCGAGGCCGACACCGCGACGCTGGCGCTCTCCGGTGACACGGACCGGTTGGTCGATGCTGGACTGCTGGACGAGGGCTGGCAGAGCGAGTTCCCGCTGAACTCGAGCCCCTACACCTCGACGATCGTGCTGCTGGTGCGGGCCGGGAACCCGAAGGGCATCCAGGACTGGGCGGACCTCAGCGACGAGGGTGTTGGGGTTATCACCCCAAACCCGAAGACCTCCGGCGGCGCGCGCTGGAACTTCCTCGCGGCGTGGGCCTCAGTCACCGAGAGCGGTGGCTCCGAGGACGACGCGAAGGACCTCCTCGGGCGGATCTTCAGCAACGTGCTGGTGCTGGACTCGGGCGCCCGCGGATCGACGCAGACGTTCATCGACCGTGGCATCGGCGACGTGCTGATCGCCTGGGAGAACGAGGCGCTGCTGGCGACGCGGGACTCGGACGACTACGAGATCGTCTACCCCTCGATCAGCATCCTTGCGGAGCCGGCCGTGGCCGTGGTGGACGACACCGTCGACGACCGTGGCACGCGCGAAGCGGCGACCGAGTTCCTCAACTACCTCTACGACCCGGAGGTGCAGGAGCTGATCGCTCGCAACTTCTACCGCCCGAGCGATCCCGACGTGCTGGCGCAGTTCCGCGACCAGTACCCGGAGCTGAAGCTGGTGGACATCGGCTACTTCGATGGCTGGACGGCCGTGCAGGAGAAGTTCTTCGCCGACGGCGCGATCTTCGACGAGATCTACCAGCCGTGAGTGCCCTCCTCCGTCCGGCGGACGCGCGACAGCGCCCTGCCCTGCGACAGCGCGTCTTCGGACGGAGGCGCGTGCTGCCCGGATCCGGCCTGAGCCTGGGCTTCACGCTGTTCTACCTGAGCCTGGTCGTGCTCATCCCGCTCGGTGGCCTCTTCTGGAAGTCCACCGAGCTGGGATGGGCGGACTTCCTCCGGATCGCGGGCAGCGAGCGAGCGCGGGCGGCGTATGCCCTCACGTTCTCCGCGTCGTTCGCTGCCGCCCTCATCAACGGCGTCTTCGGGCTGGTGCTGGCGTGGGTGCTGGTGCGCTACCGCTTCCCGGGCCGGCGCCTGCTCGACGCGCTCGTGGACTTCCCGCTCGCCCTCCCCACGGCGGTCGCGGGCCTCGCGTACACGGCGCTCTACGTGCCGCAGGGCTGGATCGGGCGCTACTTCGACCTACTCGGCATCCAGGTCTCGTACAGCCGCCTCGGCGTGGTCGTCGTCCTCACGTTCATCTCGCTGCCGTTCATGGTCCGCACCGTGCAGCCGGTCCTCCTCGCACTCGAACGCGAGGTCGAGGAGGCCGCGGCCAGCCTCGGCGCGGGGCGCTGGGCGACGGTGCGTCGCGTGATCCTGCCGGCGCTGCTGCCGGCGTGGTCGACGGGACTGGCGATGGCCTTCGCTCGTGCCATCGGCGAGTACGGCTCCGTGATCTTCATCGCCGGCAACCTGCCGAGGAAGACGGAGATCGCGCCGCTGCTGATCGTGTTCCAACTGGAGGAGTTCAACTACGCCGGCGCCACGGCCATCGCCGTGGTGCTCCTTCTCGCGTCGTTCTTCACCGTCGGCGTCATCAACCTGCTCTCTAGGAGGCAGCAGCGCTATGGCTAGCCATTCCGTCGGTGCCGCACTCCCGTCCGAGGAGCCACGCCAGGCATCGACCTCGGTCTTCGCGGAGCCGGCATGGGTACGGTTGCTACTGATCGTCGTCGGAGTCGGATTCCTCGGCGTCGTGGTGATCCTGCCGGTGGCGCTGGTGTTCGAGCAGGCGTTCGCCCTCGGCGCGGGCTTCTACCTCGACGCGATCCGTGACCCGGACACGGTGAGCGCGCTGCGACTCACCCTGACCGTCGCCGCTATCGTCGTGCCGCTGAACGCGATCTTCGGGGTCGCCGCCGCGTGGGCGATCACGAAGTTCGACTTCCGCGGGAAGTCGATCCTGATCACGCTGATCGACCTGCCGCTGGCCGTCTCGCCGGTCGTCGCCGGTCTGATCTATGTGCTCATCTTCGGCGCGCAGGGCTACATCGGTCCGTGGATGCGTGAGCACGACATCCGCGTCATCTTCGCCCTCCCTGGCATCGCGCTCGCGACGACCTTCGTGACGTTCCCGCTCGTCGCGCGCTCGCTCATCCCCGTGATGCAGGATGTAGGCCGCGAGTACGAGGAGGCCGCGGTCAGCCTCGGCGCGTCAGGCTGGCGCACGTTCTGGAGCGTGACGCTGCCGCAGGCGAAGTGGGGACTGCTCTACGGGATCATCCTCTGCAACGCGCGCGCGATGGGCGAGTTCGGGGCGGTCGCCGTCGTGTCCGGAAAGATCACCGGCAAGACGGACACGCTGCCGCTGCGCGTCGAGAAGCTCGACAAGGCGTTCGATACCACCTCGGCCTTCGCGGTCGCCTCGATGCTGGTCGCGCTCGCCGTGGTCACCCTCGTGCTGAAGGTGATCGTGGAGTGGCGCACCTCGGACCATGAGTCGGGCCCAGGGAGCCCAGCCAGGGAGCACGTATGACGATCGAGATCCACCACCTCACGAAGCAGTTTGGCGACTTCACCGCCGTGGACGATGTCTCGATGCGCGTCGAGGAAGGCTCCCTCACCGCGCTCCTCGGCCCCTCGGGCTCGGGCAAGACGACTGTGCTTCGCATGATCGCGGGCCTCGAGGTCCCCGACGGTGGCCGCATCGTCGTCGGCGACCGCGACGTCACGGATGTCCGAGCGCAGGACCGGAACATCGGCTTCGTGTTCCAGCAGTACGCGCTGTTCAAGCACATGCGCGTGCAGGACAACATCGCCTTCCCGCTGAAGGTGCGGAAGTGGAAGAAGGACGCGGTCCGTGAACGCGTCGCGGAGCTCCTCGCGCTTCTCCGGCTGGACGGCCTCGGTGGGCGGTATCCGAACCAGATCTCGGGGGGCCAGCGGCAGCGCGTCGCGCTCGCCCGCGCCCTGGCGGCACGCCCGCAGGTGCTGCTGCTCGACGAGCCGTTCAGCGCCCTCGACGCGCGCGTCCGCGACGAGCTGCGCGAGTGGCTCCGAGGCCTGCACGAGCAGCTCCACGTTACGAGCGTCTTTGTCACGCACGACCAGGGCGAGGCGATGGAGCTGGCCGACGAGGTCGTCGTGATGAACCAGGGTCGCGTCGCGCAGTCCGGTACCCCTCAGTCGATCGTCCGCGAGCCTAACAGCCCCTTCGTCATGAACTTCCTCGGCCGCGTCAACGAACTCCGAGGTGAAGCGAAGCACGGCGAAGCCACGCTGGAGGGCCTCCGCGTCCCCTTCCCGGGCGCCAACGGATCGACCGTCCCGGTCGTCGGGTACGTCCGCCCTCGATGCCTGGAGCTCACTACGGCGGCGGCCGCGGGTGCCCTCCCGGTGAGCGTCGTCCGCGTCGTCTCCTCGGGCGACGTGGCGAAGGTGCACCTCGTCACGCGGGAGGGCTCCTCTCTCGTCGCCGAGCTCGACCAGTCGGCCCTCGACGGCCTTGCCCCGGACGGAGGCGTCGAGGGCGGCGAGTTCCACGCCCGCCCGAAGGACATCCGCGTGTTCGAGGTCGAGCCGGCGGTCGCGAGGCCTGCCGGGGATTGAGGCTCGAGGGTGGCCGCCCCTGCCGCGTCAGCGGTGGGTGGATGCCGCAGTCTGCGTGACGAGGTCGGTCGCCGTCCCTCGTTGCAGACCGCGTTCCACCATGCCCGACATGAGCGCGTCGAACGCCTCCGGGCCGGCGATCTCGATGCGGAACGTGATGCGCGCGACGCTGACCGGGAGGTCCGCAGTCACGAGTTCGTGCGTGACCTCCAGCACGTTGACGCCGAGCTCGGCGAGGGCGCCCGTGACAAGCGCCAGCTCGCCGGGGACGTTCGCCGCCGCGACCGTGAGCTTGCGATGGCGTCCCTCCAGCAGGAGGGCGCGCGCGGTGATCCGGCCGAGGACGTTGACGTCGATGTTGCCACCGGAGACGACGCAGACGGTGCGCCCGGTGTTGGAGGCGACGCCGGCGAGTAGCGCGGCGGTCGAGAGGGCACCCGCGCCCTCGGTGACCAGGCGGGCGCGCTCGATGAGCAGCACGATCGCCTGCGCGATCGACTCCTCGGCCACCGTGACCACGTCGTCCACGTAGCGCTCGATGAGGTCCAGCGTGAGCGTCGAGGGCCCGGCGACGGCCACGCCGTCCGCGATCGTGCGCTGCGCCGGGAGGGCGCGCGGAGCGCCCCCGGCGAGCGACTGAACGATGCCGGGCATCGCCGCCGTCTGGACGCCGACCACGCGTACGGCAGGATGCGTCGCCTTGATGGCGGCGGCGACCCCGGCCAGCAGCCCGCCCCCGCCGGCCGGGACGAGCACCGTCTCCACGTCCGGCACCTGCTCGATGACCTCGAGGCCGAGCGTGCCCTGCCCCGCCACCACCAGCGGGTGGTCGAACGGTGGGACGAAGACGCTGCCGCGCTCGCGTGCCATCTCCTCGGCGTGCTCGATCGCGTCGGCGAGCGATCCCGGGACGAGCACCACCTCGGCGCCGTATCCCCTCGTCGCGCGCTGTTTCGAGACCGGCGTGCTCCGAGGCATGACCACCGTGGCGGACGCGCCGACCTCGGACGCCGCGAGGGCGACGCCCTGAGCGTGGTTCCCGGCACTCGCCGCGACGACGGATGCCCCCGGCGGCAGCGTCGCCAGCATGTTCATCGCGCCGCGCGCCTTGAACGAGCCGGTCCGCTGCAAGTTCTCGCACTTCAGGAACACCGGCGCGCCGATGTGCTCACCCAGCGTCACACTCGGCAGGATCGGCGTCTCGCGCACGTGCCCTCGGATGCGCTCGCGTGCCTGGAGGATCTCGTCGTACACACCTGCCTCGGTTCGCTCCGGTGGCTGCGCAGGGGCGTCCGCCCTCGGTCGCAGGAGTGTCCGAAGCGTAGTCCGCGGGTGGTGCTACGGCAGGGCTACTCGTCCGGCGCTGGCACGAACTCGCACGCGGCGTCGCACTCCGTGCAGTGGGTCTCCTGGATGACCCGGCCGGGGACCTCGACCTCCCGCACGAGGTGCGCGTGGCCGGGGTGGCCACATGTCGCACAGGGCCGGTCGGGTGCGCCGGACTCGTCGTCATGGTTGGACGTAGGGGTGGTCATTTCGTCCTCCTTGGCGAGCATGTCTACTGAGTATCTCGATCCTAGAGCCTGGCACGGGGGGCGAACGTCCCTGCATCGGACGGTCGAAGGTCACTCGCGCTCCCAGGGGTAGGCCGAGCCCGCTCACTAAGACTCGCCCTTCGCGTCGCGGTCTCCCGAACGGGTCGTGCTATCGTCGCGACGACCAGTGCTGGGCGGCGCAGCAGAAGGGTCGTCACGTGCGCACCCGGATGCGCCGACTCGGCGATCATCCGCTGGCCCCCACCGTTCGGGCCGCAGATACCCACGCTCCACACCTCGCACCAGCGCGAGCGCTCGCGGCTCCTCGTCGAGCGGAGCGCCTCCACCTCGCGTCGCTCCAGCGCACGGCGGGCAACCGTGCGACCGTGCGCCTCCTGGGCCGGGAGGGCCCGACGGGGCGCCTGCAGCGGCGCGAACAGAACCCCTATGCGGCGTCCGGCGAGGCCGGCGGCTGGGAGTTGACCGCCCACCACATCATTGCCCACTCCAAGCTCGTAGATGCGCTGGCGAGGCTTGACCCCGCGCAACAACAGCAGGTCCTGACGCAAGCGATCCCGGACGGCCTCGATGCGCGGATGCTCGAGAATGCCGGCCTCAAACTTCCAGAGGGCCAGAATGGCCCGCAGTACGTCGCTGAAGCGAAAGACCGGCTGCGTGACCCGGTCGACCAGGGCGTCATGCATGGCGCCCGCCTGGCGGACATCCGCCAGTCGTTTTTCGAGTGGCAGGGAGGCAACCAGTTCCTCGGCCCCAACACCTCGATCCGCGCGGAGCCGTCCTCGGCGAAGGATGCGATGGACACCGACGCCCGGTTCATGGGCGTCGAGAACTACGGGCAGTTGAAGACACTCGGCGACCAGCTGTACGGGCACCTGGCCCCCTCGAGCGAGGCGACGAGCGACGACGTGCTGCAGACGCTGCTGGCGATCTTGCAGGTCACCCGGGAGACCAGGCCGAGCGACTTCGATCCCTCGCAGTGGCATGAGCTCACCTCCCTGCGGGAGGTCGAGGAGCTGGCTGCCGGCGACCTCCTGGGACGGCAGCACCTGACGAAGTACGCGTTCTTCAAGTTCGGCATCAACGATGTCGACCAGCACTACGACCAGATCCGGCCGACGAACGCCGGCCGGAGCGAGTTCACCTTCGCAGGGGTGGAGATGCCGGCGACGGTGAAGGGGACGTCCGGGTTCATCCCGCTGGAGGATGCGAAGACGGTGGCGCCGACACAGGAGGTGAAGCGGCCGCTTGCCCAAGTCCTCCGCGACCTCGGCGTGCCGGTCACGCGGTCGAACGACGGTACGGCGAGCTTCACCTTAGGCGAGCGTCAACTGGCCTTTGTCGCCAAGGACTTCCTGCGACTCGAGGGCGTCAAGGGGAGGGTCCCCTACCGCAGCAAGCAGGACACGACGTTCACCGTGGACACGCAGCAACTCCAGGACGAGCTCACGCAGGAGGTTCCCGGCGAGTCGCTGTACAAGTACTGCGAGCAGATGGGGATGCCGACATCCTCGTACCTGCCGAAGCAGCTGTACGACCTGTTGCGGGACCAGCGGCGGCTGCCCAACCTGCAGGAGTCGCTGGTGCGCGCCCGGATCGACATCGAGAAGTTCCAGAACGAGGTCAATCGCCTGTCAGGACGCGACCTTCGCAGCGAGACCGACCGCACGAGGAAGCGCAACGGGAAGCGCCTCTCGCTCTACCAGCGCAAGCTCGAACGTGCGATCGCGTACGAGGCCAGCTTGCGTGGGGACATCGTGCGGATCCGTGCCGCGAAGGCCCAGCTCAAGGCGTAGTGTCTGCCTGCGCTGGGTGTTGGACGCCGGGTGTTGGACGCTGGGCATCGGCGGAGCGTGGCGTCGGGCGCGCGCGCGTCCTGCGGGGCTCGCACTTCGACAGGCTCAGTGTGAGCGGGTGTTCGAGCAGCCTTCGATGTAGACCGTGCCCGTGCTCCGCGGAGTCTGCGCTGCAGGGCACGGAGCAGCCATCTTCGGACGGTCCTATTGACGGACGGTGAGTGTGGGGAGACGGTGGGCGTGTGTCTCGTCATCGAGCGTCGGATCCCACCGAAGGACGGGCGGCCATGATCTCGGACCACATCGATCGCCTGGTGAAG
>JALOAM010000071.1 GCA_023228765.1 Dehalococcoidia bacterium | reverse complement strand
CTGGAGAGCACGGCCTCCTGGATCGACTGGTCGATCCACTGGCCCTCACCCGTGAGGTCGCGGTAGCGCAACGCTGCGAGGACAGCGACCAGCGTGGCCTGCGCGGCGTGGTACTCGGCCTGGTAGCCGGGGACCTGCAGCGGCTCCTTCTCCGGGTTGCCCCCGAAGTACATGTAGCCGCCCATCGCCCAGTCAACGAGTTCGTCGCTGCGCCAGTCCTTCTTCGGGCCGGTGGAGCCGAACGGCGTCACTGAGATCGCGACGAGGCCGGGGTTCTGCTTCGCGAGGTAGTCGTAGGCGACACCGCGCGAGGCCATGATCCCGGGCGCGGCGCTCTCGATGAGGACGTCCGCGTCCTGGACGAGTGCGACGAACCGCTTCCGGTCCCCCGCCTGGTCCAGATCGAGGACGACGCCGCGCTTGTTCCAGTTGAGGTACTCGAACAGGGAGTCGCGGCCCGATCCGTCGTCCTCCGGCGGGAGGCGGCGGCTGCGGTCGCCCTCAGGCGGTTCGACCTTGATGACGTCCGCACCGAGGTCGCCGAGCAGTCGCGCCGCGAGCGGGCCAGCCATGCCCTCGGAGCAGTCGAGGACGCGCACGCCACGCAGCGGTCCGTTCGGGTGCGGGTCGCCCGGGTGAGGGCCCTCGCCCCCCGCCGGGGTCACCTCGTGCCTCGCAGACGCGGGTCGAGCAGGTCGCGGATGGCGTCGCCGAACATGTTCACGGCGAAGACTACGACAGCGAGGGCGATCGTCGGGGCCCACAGCATCCACGGCGCCGCGAACATGTAGGCGCGGCCGTCCGCAGCCATCATCCCGCCCCACGACGGCGTGGGTGGCGGAACACCCAGGCCGAGGAAGCTCAGGGACGCCTCGGCGAGGATGACCGTGCCAAAGCCCAGCGAGTACACGACGATGATCGTCGGCACGATGTTGGGCAACAGGTGGCGGAGGATGATCCGGACGTTCGTCGCTCCACACGCTCGGGCTGCCTCGACGTAGGTCGCCGTCGAGACGCCGAGCGTGGCGCCTCGCATGACCCGGCTGCCGACGATGGCGCGGTTGAACGAGAGCGCAAAGATCACGTTCCACAGGCTCGAGCCGAGGATCACGACGATCGTCATCAACAGGATCAGTCCGGGCAGCGCCTGGATCGTGTCGACGAACCGCTGCAGCAGGTAGTCATACCACCCACCGAAGAAGGCGGAGGTCATGCCGAGCAACACCGCCGGCACCATCGAGACCACCGTCGCCGCGACACCGACGTACAGCGAGGTGCGCGCGCCGTAGATCACGCGGCTCAGGATGTCGCGGCCGAACTGGTCCGTCCCGGCGAGGTGCTCGGAGGATGGACCGGCGAGGGGGGTCGGGCCGTGCTCGAGCGCCGGGTATGGCGCGACCACGTCCGCGAAGATCGCGACGAGGACGAGCAGCACGAGCACGACCGCGCCCGCGGCCCCCATCGGCTTCTTGCGTGCCGCCTTCCCGAGCTGAGAGAGGGCATCCCCTGCTCGGCTGGTGATGGTGATGGTGGGGATCGGCCGGTTCTGGGTGACCTCAGCAGCCATGACGGTGCCTTCCTGTGTTCGTGACGGCGATTCCTCGGAGCACGGCTAGGTCATCCGGATACGCGGGTCGAACCACGCGTACGACATGTCCACGAGCAGGTTGACGAGCATCACGAACATCCCGAGCAGCACGACAATGGCCTGGATCACCGGGTAGTCGCGCTGGTCGATCGCGGTGATCAGGTATCGCCCCAGGCCGGGGATCACGAACACGCTCTCGACGATCACCGAGCCGCCGATGAGATACGCGACCTGGAGGCCGGTGAGGGTGATGACCGGGATCATCGCGTTCTTCAGGGCGTGCCCCACCGTGACCTGGATGGACCTCAGACCCTTGGCCTGGGCGGTGCGGATGTAGTCCTGCCGCAGCACGTCGAGCATCGTCGTGCGGCTGAGGCGCATCACGGACGCCGCGAGGTTGAGTGACAGCACGAGTGCCGGCACCAGGATGATCTTGAAGTGCGTGAACGGATCCTCCGTGAATCCGACGTATCTCAAGGTCGGTGAGATCCCCCACCAGATCGCCGGCATGACCACCACGAACGTCGCGATGGCGAAGTTCGGCAGGCTGATGCCGGCGATCGCGACGCTGCGGATCGCGTAGTCGATGAACGTGTCCTGCCGCAGCGCTGAGATCACGCCGAGGAGGATCCCGACCGCGGTCCCGATGAGCGTCGCGAGGAGTGCGATCTCGATGGTGACGGGGACCCGCTTGAGCAGCTCTGGCAGCACTGGCTCTCGACTCCAGAGCGAGTCGCCCAGGTCCCCACGCAACATGCCCGCGACGTACTTCACGTAGCGGATGGGCGCCGGTTCACCGAGCCCGAGTTGTTCCTCCAGCGCCGCACGACGCTCCGGGCTGGCGTTCTCCTCCATCATCAGGTCGACGGCGTCGCCCGGGATGAGGTTGATCATGATCACGGCGAGGAACAGCAGGATCAGGACGGTCGGCACCATGCCGACGACCCGTTTGGCGGCGTATCTCAACATCTGGATCGCTCGCTCTCATCTGTAGTCAGGTGGGTGACGCTGGCGAGGGCTCGTCTCGCTTCGGCGAGGGGAGTCGACCGCCGAGTGCGGCACGCGGAGAGGGGCGTACCGCACTCGGGGTCGGTGTCGGGGCGACCTACTCCGTGCGCCAGAACCACCTCTGCAGGCCCCCGTAGCCGAGGGTGTAGAAGTAGGTCCACGTACCGGCGACCAGGTCCGCGCCGCCGATCGTGGGCTGGAAGGCGTGGTCCGTCATGACCACGCAGTTGTTGAGGTACGGCGGACCCCAGTCGATGTAGTCCTTCTCGAACTGGGTGATCTTGGCCCCCCGCTCGTCCTCGTCGAGCGTCTGGAGGATGCCCTCGAGCGCCTCGTCGATCCACGACTCCTGCAGCGGGGCGTAGTTGCGACCGCCCTTCGAGTGGTAGTAGGTCATCCCGTTCAGGGCGACGTCCGGCACCTGTGCGAAGTCATGCGCCAGGCACTCCCAGTCGCCTTCGTTCAGCTTGGAGTTGAACGTCGCGATGTCCGGTGCCGGGTTCAGCTCGACCGCCATCTGCGGGTAGGCAGTCGTGAGCTGGTTGCGGACGCGCTCGCCGGACTCGAAGTTCCGGCCGGTCGCGCCGGAGCTCCAGATGCTGAAGGAGATGCCGGCGCCGTCCGGGAAGCCCGCCGCGGCGAGCATCTTCTTGCCCTCCGCGATGTCCTGCTCCTTCGTGTCCGGGTTGTAGCCCGGCAGCGCCCTGATCTGGTCCGAGGACATCGTCTGGGCGTGCATCGGGTGGAACGGCCCGCTGAACTGCCATCCCGGCGCCGAGATCGGGTCGCCGATCGCGACGAAGTCGCGCGCGTAGTGCCACGCCTTCCGGACGCGCTCATCCGCGAACGCCGCGAGGCGGTTCGGGTTGATGTTGACGTGCGTGATCGTCGCGCTCGGGCTCTGATAGCGGAGCGCGTCCGACACGCTCGCGCTCACCTGGGCGTCCTCGTGCGGAAGCACCTGCGCGAGGTGGTCCGTCTCGCCCGTGATGAACGCGGCGAGCTGCGCGGCACGATCCGGGTACGCCTGCAGGATCATCTTGTCGAACGACGGTCGCCCGCCCTCGGCGTCCGTCCGGTAGTAGTCGGGGTGCACGTCGAACACCGCGCGGACGGAGTCTTCGTCCTCGGTCACGAGCCACGGACCGAAGCCCGGGAACGCGAGCATGTCCTGGAAATCCCAGTCCTCCAGTTCCTTGAGCTGCATCGCCTGCCGGATGTCCGAGAAGGCTGCGAGGAACGAGGCGTTCGGACTGCTGAGCTTCACGGAGACCGTGACGTCGTCCACAGCCTCCGCGCGCTCGAGGCCGGTGAGGTAGGCGCGCCGTGGATACGCCTCGGAGGCTTCAGGGTCGAGGATGCCGCCCTTGCGGTTGATGCTCCAGGCGACGTCCTCGGCGGTGACGATGCGCCCGTTGGTGGGCGGGCGGTCGTGGGACTTCACACCCGCTCGGATCGTGAGCGTGAGCTCGGTGTCGCTCACCCACTCGAAGCTGTCGAGGAGGTCGAAGTGGAGCTCCTCGGTCCAGCCCTGTGGGAAGACCAGGCGGTCGTTGACGTACTCGGACGGTGCGAAGAAGCCCGACACGTCCGGGTCCATCGTGCGCCCGCCGAGGGCGCGCGCCGAGCCGGGCATGTTGAGCGTGCCGCCCATGACGCGGGGCTTGTTATTGACCGGGACCTTGCCGAAGTCCTCCCCCGGGAAGCCCGGGGCGCGCTCCAGCGCCGGGGCCCCCTCCTGCGCGGCTCCCCCACCGTCGCCGGTCGTGGTGGTCGAGCCGGAGCCGCCCTCGGAGTCGGAGTCGTCGCCGCTGCACCCCAGCAGCGCCGCCCCGGCGAGTCCGGTGACGCCGAGGCCGGCGCCCCTCAGGAACTGCCGTCGGTGAGCGCGCAGGCCGGCCACGCGGCTCCAGTACGTGTCTTCTCCCATGTCCAGGCTCCCTCCGCCGGTCGCTCATCCATCCCCGGAGCGACTGACGTGGCGAACTATGGGAGAGGTACGACGCATTCACAATCACGGTTGTAATCCGGTGGAAGTACAACTTTGATTGTGTCGATCCGGGGCATCGTCTTGGATGGCGCTCGGTACGGTGCAGGCCCAACAACGCAGGACTAACCGACAACGGCAAGGGGGAGCCCGTGGCAGGTCAGAAGCACCTGGACGGCAAGATCGCGATCGTGACCGGGGGCGCTGGCGGGATGGGGAGCTGGATCTCCCGCGTCTTCGCCGAGCAAGGCGCGAAGGTCGTGGTCGCTGACACGGGCGCGGACGTCGAGGGCCGCATGGGCGTCGACCCGACGAGGCCCAACGCCGTGGTCGAGGAGATCAGGCAGGCCGGTGGCGAGGCCACCACGTTCATCGGCGACATCGCCGAGGTCGACGTGGCGGAGGACCTCGTGCGGACCACGCTCGACACGTACGGCGGGCTCGACATCCTCGTGAGCGCGCACGGGATCCTGCGCGAGCGGATGATCTTCAACATGACCGAGGACGAGTGGGACGGCGTCGTCCGCGCGCACCTGAAGGGGTGCTGGGCACCGACGAAGTTCGCCTCGATCTACTGGCGCACCGAGCGCGAACGTGGCGGTCGGATCATCTACTTCACGTCGCTCGCGGGCATCCGCGGCGGCGCCGGGCAGCCGAACTACTCGGCGGCGCAGGCCGGCAAGGTCGGCCTCATGCTGGCCGTCGCGAAGGAGCTCGGACGGTATGGCGTCACCGCGAACTGCATCTCGCCGCAGGCCTCGACGCGCATGACCGACCGAGGCCGAGGCGTCATGGAGGGTGAGTCCGAGCGCGGCATCAAGACCAGCGCGAGCGCCGCCGGGTCGCAGGATGACCCTCGCAACGTGACGCCGGCCATCGTGTATCTCGCCTCGGACGAGGGGAAGGAGATCACGGGCCGCGTGGTGGGCGCGACGGGCAACCGGATCACGATGTGGCGCGAGCCGCAGTGGACGAAGTCGCTCTACTACGAAGAGCCCCTCTGGGACATCGACACGCTGTTCAAGCTCATGCCGGAGACGCTCGCCGCCAACGGCTTCCCGCTGCCGCATCCCGAGCTGCCCTAGCGGCGTTCGAGGACAGCGGTACGCATTCGCGATCGAAGGGAACGCAACGTGGCAGGGACGAAGCACCTCGAAGGCAAGGTCGCCATCGTGACGGGTGGCGCGGGTGGCATGGGCTCGTGGGTCTCGAAGACCTATGCGGAGCAAGGCGCGAAGGTCGTGGTCGCCGACACCGGCGCGGACGTCGAGGGCCGCATGGGCGTCGACCCGACGCGCGTCGATGCGGTGGTGAAAGAGATCACGGACGCCGGCGGCGAGGCGATCTCGTTCATCGGTGACATCTCCGATATGGACGTGGCGGAGGACCTGATCCGCAAGACGCTGGACGCCTACAACACGGTCGACATCTTCGTCGCGGCGCACGGCATCCTCCGCGAGCGCATGGTCTTCAACATGACCGAGGACGACTGGGACGGTGTGATCCAGGCGCACCTGAAGGGCTGCTTCGCGGTCACGAAGTACGCCTCGATCATCTGGCGGCAGCAGCGCGAGTCGAACGGGCGGATCATCTACTTCACGTCCGACGCCGGGATCAGCGGTGGGCCGGGCCAGTCGAACTACTCCGCCGCCCAGGCAGGCAAGATCGGCCTCATGCGCTCGAACGCGCGCGCCCTCTCGCGCTACGGGGTGACCTCCAACTGCATCGCACCGCTCGCCTCTACACGCATGACCGACCGAGGACGCGGAGCATCCGGCGAGGAGAGCGCGTCCGCCGAGGGCACCCCGATGGACCCGAGGAATGTCGCACCGCTCCTCGTCTGGCTCGCTTCGGACGAGGGCGGGGTCGCGAACGGCCGCATCTTCGGGGTCAGCGGACACCGCATCAGCCTGTACGAAGAGCCGGTGCGGGAGCGCTTCCTCTACTCAGAGCAGCCGCTCTGGGACATCGATCGGGTCTTCGAGCTGTGGCCGAAGACCATCGGCCTGCAGGACTATCCGATGCCGGAGATCCAGGGCATCCAGCGACGTCCTGCTGAGTAGCGGCGTAGCCTCACCCCTCCGAGGGCTACTCCGCAGCTAGCCCGCGCCGACGAAGGCGCGGCCTTCCCACGGCAGCGAGGGGCGCAGGTCGCCCCACGCAAGGCGCTCCTCGCGCCGTGGATCGAGTTCGAGGCGCGACGGCACGTCGAAGATCATGGTGGCGCGGTCCTCAGCGTTGTACGGGCGCCACTCGGGGATCGCCGGGTTGTCCGGGCACCCGGTGCGCGCGAAGGCGAGCCAGGTGTCGGCCATCGCATCCGCCAGGGCATGCCGATCCTCCCGCGTCCCGACCAGAGTCGTGCGGTCCTCGTTGTGGAAGACGAACGGGATCTCCATTGTGTGGGCGGCCTTCAGCAGGCCGTGGTTGCTCTCCCACGTGAACAGGTACATATAGACGGGCGCCCCGCCCGAGGCGTGCTGCTTCGCCTTCTCTTCCGCGACCTCGATCGAGAGCAGCCGGCGGTCCTCGCTGGTGATGCTCACGAGGAGTTCCCACGGCGTCAGCTGCGGGTGGTTCCGTCGGTGGGCGTCGATGACGGTCTCGGTGCGATCGCCGAAGACGCGGCGTAGCCGCCCGACGAGTTCCTCCTCCGCCAGCGTGCCCGCGTTCGGTGCCCCCGCGAGCGTCCACGCCATCTCGTCCTTGTTCGTGCCGATGATGAGCGGCACGTCGAAGCCCTCCGGCGACGCGGGATCGAGGGGATGCGCGGGGAGGTAGTGCCCGTCGACGACCGGCGAGAGCAACATCCCGCGCGAGGCGGGGAGCTCCGGGTCGTCCATCTGCGCGATCGCCGCCATCGTGCGCGTATACAGCTCGTCGTGGGGGATCGCCTGGAGCGCCTCGACGTCGCCGACGCGCAGTCCGAGGCCCTCGAACAGCCGGGTGGCGAAGTGCGTCGCAAGTGTGCGGTCGACGCCTCGGGGGTGCGCGCCGCTCTCCACGATCGCGCGGTGGAACAACCCTCGCGCGGAGGGCATCCCGAGCAGCATGCAGACCTTGCGTCCGCCCCCGGACTCGCCGAAGACCGTGACGTTCGACGGATCGCCGCCGAATGCCTCGATGTTGTCGCGCACCCATTCGAGCGCGAGCACGATGTCCAGCATCCCGGCGACGCCGGAGCCGGCGAACTCGGGTCCGCAGAGGTCCTCCAGGTGGAGGAAGCCGAAGACGTTGAGCCGGTGGTTGATGCTCACGATCACCACGTCGCCCCGCTTCGCGAGGTTCTCGCCGTCGCACCAGATGCTGGAGGCGGCACCGCCGCTGAACCCGCCACCATGCAGCCACAACATGACCGGTCGGCGCGCGCCGTCTCCGACGGATGGCGTCCACACATTCGCGACGAGGCAGTCCTCGCTGGGAGTGTCGGGGCCGGTGAAGGCCGAGGGATCCTCGTCGCGCACGCGGGTCATGTCCTGTGGCGAGCGGTGGCCGAACTCGAGGGCGTCGCGGACGCCCTCCCACGGCTCTGCGGGCAGCGGGGGACGGAAGCGGCGCATGCCACCGGTGGAGGCGCCGTACGGGACGCCGAGGAAGCGGTGGATGCCAGACTCCAGGGTGATGCCTCGCACCGCCCCTGCCTGTGACTGCGCCACGATCTCCGCCATGCGATGCCCTCCTACCGGTGTGCGTTACGAGACCGGGATGCCCAGCTCCTCCGCCACGCGTCGCCCGATCGCGAGGCTCGAGGTGAGCCCCGGGGACTCGATCCCGCCGAGGTGGACGTAGCCGCGGTCCGCCATGATCACGAAGTCCGCGAAGCCGTCCACGGCGCGTTTCGGACGGTAGCCCACCTGCCCGGGGACGAGGTCCTCCGCGGCCACGTCCGGGCCGAGGAGGCGGCGCGCTGCCTGCACGAACGGCTCGCGGTCCTCGTCGACGGAGTGGTAGTCAAGCGTCGCGCCGTCCGGCATCCACCTCGTGTCCGGCCCGAGGTGGGCGATGCCGTCCACATCGACGCTGAGGTGCACACCGAGGCCGCCCCCTCGGTCCTGCTGCGCCGTCACCGTCCGGCCGGGCGGCACGGGGTAGATCGCCCGCGACACCGAGCGCGCGAGCGCCGGGTCCGCGAAGTCGTAGTAGATGCCTCGGTTCTTCCGCTGCGCGAGGACCGGCAGGCCGCCGCTGCCGTCGAGCGGGTAGCCGAGGGCGGCCGCGACGGCCGGAGCGCCGTGCCCGGCGGCGTTGATGAGGGCACCCACCCGCAGCGACGCCTCCACACCGTCCTCGTCGACGGCGCTCACGACGAAGTCCGCGCCGTCCCGCCCCACGCCCGTCACGCGGTGCTGGTAGGCAACGAGCACGCCCGCCTCGAGGCAGGTCGACTCCAGCGAGCGCGCGTAGGCCGCCTGGTCGACCACCGATGACGTCCCCGACCAGATCGCCTCGTGGATGCGCACGCGGGGTTCGAGGGCGCGCGCCTCCGCGCCGCTCATCCGCCGGGTGTCGGGCACCTCGTTCGCGACGCACTGCTCCCACACCCGGTCGAGGCCGTCCGTGTCCTCCGGCTCGACCGCGACGATGAGCTTGCCACCTCGGCGCAGCGGGACGTTGAAGCGCTCCGCCCATTCGTGGAGGAGCACGTTCCCCACCATGCAGAGGCGGTGCTTCAGGCTGCCGGTCGGATAGAACATCCCGGCGTGGACGATGCCGGTGTTGTGCGCGCTGGTCTCGCGGCCGGGTGCCTCGTTCGCCTCGATGACGACAACCGTGCCGTCGGAGGACAGCGCGAACGCCGTCGCGAGCCCGACGACCCCGGCGCCGATGACGGCGATGTCCGCGTCACGCGCGTTAGTTCTCTGCATGTGAAGGAGCCTACCCGCTCTGCGCCGCTGGGAGCAGACGGCTGGTGCCCG
This sequence comes from Dehalococcoidia bacterium, assembly GCA_023228765.1. Taxonomy (GTDB): domain Bacteria; phylum Chloroflexota; class Dehalococcoidia; order UBA2979; family UBA2979; genus W-Chloroflexi-9. The sequence continues at coordinate 5,675 of JALOAM010000071.1, read as the reverse complement.
AGGAGTACGATCGCCCGGATGGACTTCGATGACCTGCTCACCGACGACGAGCGCGACGACCTCGAGGAGACCGCGCGCAAGCTGGCCTCGGGCGACCGTGTCTCCGAGGACGTCCTCCGCGAGTTCGGCCACCTCTACGTGGAGGCGCGTGCGTCCGGCCTGTGTCGTGAAGGCGCGCTCGAGGTGTTCCGGGACGCCGCGACGGCAGCTCGCTGACCTCGAACCCTGTGCCCTGAGGCCTGCTACATGCGCATCCGCGCGCCGCGGCTGACGATGGCGTCGAGGAGCGGCGGCGCCTGGCGCTCTTCCTCGCTGATCTGCACGGTGCGCGCACGGAGGATGTCCGTACGCGTGCACATCCCGACCACGTAGCTGCGGTCATCGACCACTGGTAGGTGCTCCACCGACTCTTCGAGGAGCAACTCCATCGCGCGGGAGACGCTGTCGCGCGGTCGCACCGTGACGACGTCGCGGCTGGCGATCTCGCCGGCCGTGGCGGGGCCGCCGGCCTCCAGGGCGAGGAGGTCTGTCCGGGAGATGATCCCGACGCATCGGCCCTCGGCATCGACCACGGGGTAGGCGCTGTGCGGCCCTTCCGCGACGAACCGCAGGACGAACTCCATCGACTCGTCCTCCGACACCGTGAGCGCCGGCGAGGTCATCACCTGCGCCACGTGGCTTCTCGCGAACGGGTCGGCCTGGTAGTCGCGCACCACGCGGACACCGCGCCTCGTGAGCTTCTCCGTCATCAGCGTGTCGTGCAGGAGCGCCGCGGAGACCAGGTCCGCGAGGACGGTTGCCACGATCAGGGGCAGCACGATCCGGTAGTCCTGTGTCAGTTCGAACACGAAGACGATCGAGGTCAGGCTCGCGCCGGCGGCAGCGCCGAAGGTGGCGGCCATCGCCACGAGCGCAAACCCCGTCGCGGTGACCTCGAGCGGGGTCCACTCGTTCGTCACGAGGGCCAGCGCGCTGCCGAAGGCGCTCCCTACGATCAGCATCGGTGCGAGCGTGCCGCCCGAGGTGCCGGACCCGAGGGCGATCCACCACGCGACGAGCTTCGCGAGCAGGAGCACGAGCACCGTGGTCAGCCCCATCCTCGCGAGGAGGAGGTCGCCGATCACGTCGTAGCCGACGCCGAGCGCCCTCGGGACCAGCAGGCCGACTGAGGCGAACCCCAGCGCGCCAATCGCCGGGTGCCAGAACTCAGGGATGCCCGAGCGCCGGAAGGCCTCCTCCACGAGGAGCAGTCCGCGCACCACGACCACCGCGAGCAGCCCGCACAACAGTCCGAGGACGGCGTACGGCGGAAGGCTCGTCAGGCCCTCGATGCTGTGGTCTGGGACCACGAACAGGGGCCCGCTGGCGATCAGGAGGTAGTGCATGCCACCAGCGACCGCGGCCGCGGTGGCGACCGGCAGCAGCGCACGGCGGGAGAACTCGAAGAGCAACAGCTCAAAGGCCAGCACGACGGAGGCGAGCGGCGCGCCGAACGTGGCGGACATGCCGGCAGCCGCGCCCGCGGCGAGGAGGATCTTGCGCTCCGCGGGGGACACCGGGATCAACTGCCCGAGGAGCGACCCGGTCGCGCCGCCGGTGACGATGATCGGTCCTTCTGCCCCGAACGGTCCGCCCGTCCCGATCGCGACCGCGGCGGAGAGCGGCTTGAGGATGGCCGTCACCGGCGCGATCCGGCTCTGGCGAAGCAGGACAGACTCCATCGCCTCAGGGAGGCCGTGTCCGCGGATGATCGGCGCCACCTTCGCCATCATCGCGACCAGGATCGCGCCCGCCATCGCGACGAGGATGACCTCCGGCCCAGGGTTGAGCGTCGCCGTGGGCGGGAGCTCCCAACCCCAGCGGTGGTACAGGGCCAGGTTGGTGATCAGGCCAATGAGATGCAGCAGGCCCCAGGCAGCGCAGCCGCCGATGAGTCCAAGAGCAATGCCGAAGACGGTGAGAAGGGGGATCCGGGCTGAATTCATATCGTGAGACGATATAAACACGTCTACGCCTTATGCTCCAGCGGCCTCGGGCAGTGCTGACTACACTCCAGCAGTGACCCCCGAACCGCCGACTGTCCCCCCTTCCGAGCCTCTCGGACGCCGCGTGCGCCCATCGGACGTGGACTACGGGAACCTGCTGGCGTTCCGCTCGGGACTGCGTCGCTTCCTCCGTTGGAGCGAGAGCGCCGCGCGCGATGCCGGTCTCAACCCGGCGGTGCATCAGCTCCTCCTGACGGTCCGAGGTTGCGGGATCCCGGAGGGGCCTCGCATCGGCGAGGTCGCGCAGTACCTGGTGGTGCGCCACCACACCGCCGTCGAAGTGATCAACCGCGCGGAGAAGGACGGCCTCGTCCGCCGGGTCCGCGACGAGCACGACTCGCGCGCCGTCCGCATCCAGCTGACCCCGGAGGGCCTCGCCCGCCTCGACGACCTCACCGGCCAGCACCTCGACGAGCTGCGCCGCCTCAGCCCCACGTTCTCGCGGATCTGGCAGGGACTGGACGACCAGTAGCCCCGACCGGACCGCCTGAGGACCGCTGTGCCGTTACTCGGCGCGGGAATCCTGGCATCCGGGAACCACGGGCGGCCTCCGATCGTATAACGTACGTGCACTAGTTGCGGCGGAGGTCGGAGGCGCGATGCCGGAGCGGTGGTGGGTGCCTCGACGCGCTGTCGAATGGTGCGCGGCATTCGCCGGCGTGCTGCTCGCCGTGCCGGGCTTCGCCATCCTGGCGCCCCTGCCGGACCTCGCCTCCCAGCTCGACGCCCCGGGCACGGTGATCCTCGACGCGCGCGGTGGCCTCATCGAGCGCGATGTCGCCGAGGGGCTGCGCATCCCCGCGGCGCTGGAGGACATCGCGCCGGTCGTCCTCGACGCAACGGTGGCGGCGGAGGATCAGCGGTTCTGGGAGCACCCCGGGGTCGATCCGCTCGCCATCGGGCGCGCCGTGCTGAGTATCCGCTCGGATCCTTCGGGCGCCTCGACGCTGACGCAGCAGCTCGTGCGACGTACGTATCTCGATGGCACCGGCCTACCGCTCCCTCTCCGCAAGGCGCGCGAAGCGGTGATGTCGCTCGCGCTCGAGGCGCGCACCTCGAAGGACGAGTTGCTCGAGGCGTACCTGAACGATGTGTTCTATGGGCGCGGCGCCTACGGCATCGAGGCGGCGGCCCAGGCGTACTTCGGCGTCGCCGCCCGGCGCCTGGATCTCGCGCAGGCCTCGTTCCTCGCCGGGCTCCCCCGCTCCCCCGTCGAGTACGACACGTCCGAGGGCGAAGCGCTCGCCCGCCAGCATTATGTCCTCAGTCGGATGGTCGCGACCGGCGCAGTCACCGAGGCGCAGGCGGATGCCGCCGAGGCGACCCCGCTCCGCGTCGTCCCGGCCGACCCCCCGATCGCGCGTCACCTCGCAGCCGCGGTGTACGAAGAGCTCGGGGCGATCCTGCCGGAGCACGCTGCCGATGCCGGCCTCGTGATCGAGACGACGCTCGACCCTGCCCTCCAGCGGGAGGCGGAGCGGAGCGTGCGAGCGCGCCTCGAGGGGCTGCGTGACCACAACGCCGGGTCGGCGGCGGTCCTTGCCCTCGACCCGCGCGACGGGCGTGTCCTCGCGCTCGTCGGGAGCGCCGACTACGACGCGACCGCCGGGCAGATCAACATGGCGGTCGAGCCGCGCCAGCCGGGCTCTGCGCTGAAGCCGCTGCTGTACGCGGCGGCGCTGGAGCGTGGCTACACCCCCGCCTCGATGCTCCTTGACGTGCCGAGCACGTTCACCACGAAGTCCGGGCCGTACCGCCCGGCGAACTACGACCTGCAGTTCCGCGGCCCCGTCCCGATGCGCGTTGCACTCGCCTCGTCGCTGAACGTTCCGGCGGTGCGCACGCTCGACGACCTCGGCGTGGATGCGCTGATCCAGATAGCGCACCGCGCGGGGCTCGACTCGCTCGAGGCCGCCGAGGCATACGGGCTCGCGCTCACGCTCGGCGGTGGCGGCGTACGGTTGCTCGACCTCACGGCTGCCTACGGCGCGTTCGCACAGGGCGGCGTGCGCTACGAGCCGTGGCTCATCGCGCGGGTCCTCGACTACCGGGGCGAGGTCCTCTACGAGCGCGGCGCGCCCTCGCCGATCCCCGTGACGGACGAGGTGACGGCGTTCCTCGTCGCCGACATGCTGAGCGACCCCGCCGCGCGGATCCCCGGCTTCGGTGCGTCGAGCGTGCTGAACACCTCGTTCGGGGCGGGCGTGAAGACGGGGACGAGCAGTGAGTTCCGCGACAACTGGACGATCGGCTTCACGCCGGAGCGCGTCGTCGGCGTGTGGGTGGGCAACCCGGCCCAGCAGCCGATGGTGCATATCTCCGGTGTCGACGGCGCCGCACCGATCTGGCGCGATGTCATGACGGCCGCTGTGTCCGGCTTCCCCGCCGCCGAGTTCGCGCCTCCTGAGGGCGTCGTGCGCGAGACAGTCTGCGCGCCGACCGGCCTCCTGCCCGGCACTAACTGTCCCTCCACCGCGCCCGAGTGGTTCCGCGCCGACACCGCCCCGCAGCAGGTGGAGTCCTACTACCACCGCGAGGGCGGCGTCCTCGCGATCGACCCGCCCGCCGAGGCGCGCGCGTGGGCGGTGGATGCCGGGTGGGCGCTCTCGAGCGGTGCGCCCTCGGGCGGTGCGGGCGCGGTCGCCATCGTGAGCCCAGCGCCGGGCTCGGTGCTCTACCCGGCGCCCGAGGTGGCCGATGACCCGCTCACCCTGCGGGCGTCCGTGCCGAGCGGGACGCAGGCGGTGGAGTTCTTCGTGAACGGTGTGCCAGCCGGCACGGGGACGGGCGCACAGCCCTACGCGCAGTGGGAGATGACACCCGGCCGCCACGAGGTGCGCGTCGTCGCGCTCCTCGCGGACGGCGGGACGGCGGAAGCACGCAGCGCCTACGAGGTGAAGGTCCGATGACGAACGAACCACAGTCCGCGTCCTCTGCCGAGACGAGTGTCGAGGACCGCCTGCGCCGCTTCGACCGGGTCGCGCTCCTCGCGGGTGGCGGGGTGCTCGCCGCGGTGTTTGCTCTCATCGCGCTGGTGCTGACGCTGGGCGGAACGTACGAGGGCCCCGCACCCGCGCTCCAGGTCACGCCCGCCGGCGCCGACGCGCCGCGCCTCGGGCCGATCGTGGTGACGTTCCCGGAGGCGCCGGAGACGCGGGAAGGCGCTGACCTCGTGAGTCTCGAGCCGGCGACGACGGGCACGTTCGCGTGGCTGGACGACCGCACGTTGCTGTTTCAACCGGAGTTCCCGGGCCTGCTCCGCGGCAAGGAATACCAGGTCCGTGTGGCCTCGGAGGCGGCGGGCGGCGAGGAGGATTTCGTCCAGACCTTCACCGTCGAGGGCAAGCTCGAGGTGCGCTCCGTGATCCCCGCGCCCGATGACGGCGACGTGCCTTCCGAGGCGCGGATCTTCGTGCAGTTCAGCCGCGCCGTGGCCCCGCTCACGCTGCTGTCGGAGGCGTCCACGGCCCCCGTCGTACAGTTCGACCCGCCGCTGGCGGGCCAGGGCGAGTGGCTGAACACGTCGCTCTACACGTTCACGCCGGAGGACCTCCGGCCGAGTACGACGTACCGCGCGACCGTCGCCGCGGGGCTCACCTCCGCCGCCGATGGTGTCCTGGACTCGGACTT
>JALOAM010000292.1 GCA_023228765.1 Dehalococcoidia bacterium | reverse complement strand
GTGTTTGAACACTCGCGGCCGGAGTCCGCGGCAACTCTGACCGTACCCCTTGCCGCGCTAGGGACAACACTTGTGTCATCTATCACAAAAGTGTTAACATATCCGACAGCCAGGCGCACAAATCGGCGATGGATCTGTTGTCGATGATTACTCGACGGTGAATCCGGTGAACATTCCGGCGTTGTAGTGACCGCCGGTGCTGGAGAAGATCACGTAGGAGCCCGCCTCCAGCTCCACGTTCACGGAAGCCGTCGCGCCCGGATCGAGGCCGCCCGAGTCGCCGAGGATGTCGAGCGCGTCGAGGTCCACGTTGCCGTCCGCCATCGGCAGGGACCCGGGGTCGCCCTCGTGCTGCACGATCGCGAACTGGTGGGGCAGGGCGCCCTGGTTCGCGACCTCGAACGTCACGTCACCGGCAGGCGCATCGGTCGCGGAGAGCTCGAGGCCGAACTCGTGGGGCTGGCCCATCGTGACGGAGACGGTCGTGCGCTCGGAGTCCTCAGTGCCGCCGGTCCCGGACGACCCGCTGCTGTCACCGCCGACGCACCCGGCGAGGGTGACCGCGAGTCCGAGCATGAGCGAGAGGCCGCCCCAGCGGAGCCCAGAAGACCGGCGCAGTCGCGAACGCCAGCGCAGCCTCGGACGTAGCGAACCCCACGAGTGACGCATGCCGACCCCTCCACCAACCGCTCCACGCACCCCGTACCATGCCCGCGCTCCGCTGGAGACCGCCGATGGGAGGGCAGACATGGGCCTGAAGGATCGCACGCCGACGACCGTAGAGGAGTACGAGGGCTACCGGTCTCGTCTGACGAACTGGTCACGATGGGGCTCTGACGATCAGTTCGGGACGCTGAACCACATCACGGACGAGACCCGGAAGGCAGCGACCGCCCTCGTGCGGGAGGGTCGCACGGTGTCCTGCGCGAACCCGCTGGCGACGCGTGCTGTCCTGGGCGACGAGTTCCGCAACCGCAACGCTGCGGACCACCGCATGACCGTGAACCCCGGATCGTCGGTCGACTACATCGGCGTCTCGTACCACGGGTACGTGAACACCCACATCGACGCCCTCTGCCACATCTTCACCGGTCCCGGCGGACGTCTCTATAACGATGTCGACCCCGCCGAGATCACCGAGGAAGGTGCTCGCACGCACTCGGTCGACCGGTGGCGGGACGGCATCGTGACCCGCGGCGTGCTGTACGACATCCCGAGGATGCGCGGGCACGACCACGTCCGGCATGGCGAGCCCGTGGAGGGCTGGGACCTGGAGGACTGGGCGAAGCAGGTGGGCGTCACCCCTCGTCCCGGCGACGCGGTCCTGATCCGCTCCGGGTGCGAGCCGTTCTGGGCCGCGAACGGACCCGCGACCGAGCAGCCGCTGAACTCGCCCGGCGTGGCCGTGTCCGTCCTCGAATACCTCTACGACACCGATGCCGCGCTGATGGGATGGGACCTGCAGGAGGCGCGCCAGCAGCCGGACTATGGTGAGCGCATCCCGATCCATGCGATCGCGATCCCCCTGATGGGGCTCCCGCTGCTCGACAACGCCAACTTCGAACGCCTCGCCGAGGTCTGCGCGGAGACCGGGCGGTACGAGTTCATGCTCGTGGTCGCGCCGCTCGTGGTCCTCGGTGGGACGGGCTCGCCAGTGAACCCGATCGCGACGTTCTAGCGCTGCCGCCCCGAGGCTCAGCGCTCGTCCTCCCGCAGGTGGGATGATGCGCGGAAGAGCGCCAGCCACTGCTCGAACGTCGCCGTCGAGGGCGGCGCGTCGAGCGGGAGGCGGAGGTCGCGCGCGAGCCGTTCGACCTGCGGGCGCGTGAACACCGACCGCAGCGCTTCGCGGAGCGTGCGGCCTCGGCCGAAGGTGCGCCCGAGGAAGGCGCGGTACGCCCGTTCGTCCTCGACGAGGGCCGGGCGACGCCGGGCGAGCCAGAGGTAGACGCAGTCGACGGAGGGTGGTGGGTCGAAGTCGGTGCGGCGCAGGGGGCGCAGGACCTCGACGTGCCACCACGGCTTCAGTTCGAGCGACGGCAGCGTCTCGCGTCCCCACGGCGCGCCGGCGAACCGCTCCGCGGCCTCACGCTGGACGATGAGGTGCGCGTCGGTCGCGCCGGATCGCACGATGTGGCGGACGGCCTCCGCGGTGATGCTGAACGGGAGGTTCGCGACGATGCGCGCGCCCTCCGGAATCTCGAAGCGGAGGAAGTCCCCGCGCACGGCCTCGACGCGCGTGCCGAACTGCTCCCGCACCGTCCATGCGAGGTCCGGGTCCACCTCCACGGTGAGGACGCGCGCACCCGTCGCGACCAGCGCGGCCGTGAGCATGCCGCGGCCGGGCCCCACCTCCACGACGGTGTCGCGAGGGCCGATCGATGCGGTGCTGACGAGGCGGGAAGCGAGCTCGTTACGTCGTAGGAAGTGCTGCGAAAGCTCGGGCCGCCGTCGACCGGCGGCGGACACGGACCATGACCATGCTCATACGAGGTCTCCTCAGGCCTTCAGAATAGCGGAAGTCACGGCGGAGGACGGCGATCGCGCGGGGCGTGTTAGATTCTCGATCCTTACGACAGCACCAAGCACATCACACCGTC
>JALOAM010000291.1 GCA_023228765.1 Dehalococcoidia bacterium | reverse complement strand
CTTCTCGGCGTCCCTGGCAGCCTTCTCGGCTTCCTTCTGCGCGGCGGTCAGGCCGCGGGTCGCGCCGGAGGCCCCGGAGGTCGACTTGGTGTAGTCGTCGGTCACGCCACCGGCCGCGAGGATCGCGGAGGTGAGACCGTTGAGACCGGCTTGCATCTCGGCGGCCTGCTGCACCTGCTTGATGCCCTCGGTGAGCGCCTTGAACCCCAGCGCCATCCCGACCATCGGCGGCAGCGTCTCGCTCATCCAGAGGCGCATGACCTTCGCCGCGACGGCGGTCGCGACCATCTGCGGAGTAAGCTGCGCGAGGTCGTTCGCGGCGTCGATCGAGGCGGCGCCGAACTCGTCCATCAACGCTTTCAGTTCGGCCGTCTGCTGGGCGGTGAGGTTCTCCTGCTCCGCGAAGCGGGCGAGCGCCTCCTCCTGCGCCGTCAGCTCCTTGGTGACGCCCTTGAGCTCGGCCTGCAGGTAGCCGCTTACGACCTGCGTGCTCTGGAGGTGTCCGTTGAAGAGCACCCAGCCGTCCGCGTCCTGTTCCAGCGCCGCGATCTCCTCGCGGATGAGCTGCTCGCGGCGCTGGAGGTCGAAGATGTACTGCTGCGTCTGGTCCTTCGTCTGGGCGGAGATGCGCTCGAAGCGTTCCAGTTCGTCGGCCGCCTCCTGCGCAGCGCCCTTGAACTTGCCGAAGGCGAACGTCCCCGCCGCCAGCGCCCCCACGACCAGCACCATCGTGACCGGGTTGGTGGCCAGTGCGAGCGTGAGGCCCTTCACGGCCAGGGTGATACCGCCGATGCCGCCGGCAACGACGGGCGCGACCGCGATGATCGAGGAGAGCGCCGTCGCGAAGCTCCCCGCGACGATGAGCAGGGGCCCGATGCCCGCGAGGAGGCCCGCGAACGCGACCACGGCGAACTGCACCGGCGTCGGCAGCGCCTCAAACACGCTCACGAGGCCGGCGAACATCGTGATGGCCGGCCCGACTGCCGCGAGCGCGGCGTCGATGACCGGGAACAGGGCGATGCCGAGGGCGATGAGAGCGTCCTGGATCTGGTTGACCCGGACGCGGATCTGCGAAGCGCGGGTCTCGAAGCGCTTCGCGGCCTCTTCCTGGAGGGCCTCGTTCTTCGCGAACTCCTCGTTACCCATGGCGACGGCGCGACTCAGGAGATCCCCGGCCCCTGCCGCGGCGAGGAAGGCCCGCATCAGGCGCTGGTCGGTCAGGCCGAGTTGGTCGAGCGTCGCGATGGCCTGGTCGCCCTGCTCACCGAGGCCCTCGACGAACTCCACGAACGCTGCGCCGGCATCCTCTCGGAACGCGCGGCGGAACTCCTCGGCGCTCATCCCGGCGGTGCGAGCGAAGAGGGTGAGGGCGTCGCCGCCCATCGTGCTCGCCTCCACCATCGAGAGCAGGACCTTCTGGACCGCGGTACCACCGGCCTCGGCCTCGACACCGAGCGACGAGAAGGCGGTCGCGATCCCGGTCAGGTCACCGGCGGAGAGCTGGGCGATCTTCCCCGCGCCCGCGATGCGCTGGGTGAACTCGACGATCTTCGACTCGGTCGTCGCGAAGTTGTTGCCAAGGCCCACCACGGACGCTCCGAGGCGGTCGATCTGGTCCTGCGGGAGCTGGATGACATTGGCGATCTGCGCGAACGCGAGCGCTGCGTCGTCGGCGGTGAGGTCCGTCGTGACCGCCAGCTTGGCGATCGTGTCCTCGAACTTCACGACGTTGTCGACGCCGCGGATGCCGAGCTGCCCGGCGAGCTCGCCGATGCGGTTGAGCTCGTTGACCGAGACCGGGATCTCCTTCGCGAGGTCACGGTTGGCCTGCGCGAGCTGGTCGAACTCGGCCGCGGTGAGGTCCATCGTCTTGCGGATGCCGGCGAAGCTGCTCTCGAAGTCGATCGCTGTCTTACCGGCGGCAACGCCGAGCCCCACGAGTGGGAGGGTGAGGCCCGCGGTGAGTGCCGTACCGCCGCGCTGGAGCTGCTGCCCGACGCGGTCCATGCGACGCCCGAACCGCTGCACCTGCTTGTCCGCGAAGTCGAGCTGTCCGACGAACTGCTGGGTGTCGGCCATGATCTTGACGACGAGCGAGGCGAGCGTTGCCATGGCCTACCCCTCCCGTCGCGTTCAGCGCGCCCCGCGGCGCTTCTTCAGCTCGTGCATCACACCCCAGACCCGCGCGACCATCGGCGAGTGCGGGACGTCTTCCTTCTTCTCTGCTGCATCCAGGGCGGCCTTCGCGCGGGCGTAGGCCCGCAGTTCCAGCACGTCGTAGGCGAGCCCCGGGATGCCCTCCTCGAGTTCCCTGACCGCCTCCGTCGGGAGGCAGTGGAACTCCTCGCACAGGCGGCTCACGAGCCACTCCTCGGGAGCCGCAGCGCCCTCCACGCCGTCAAGCGCTAGGTGGAGGGCGAGGAACCTTCCCCCCGCTCCTCCTCCGTCCGGTCGCCCTTCGTGTAGGCGACGATGGCCTCGGCACACCAACGGGCGGTGCGCTCGTCGAGGGCGTCGATGGTGTCGGGCGTGACCTCGACGTCGTACGACCAGGACACGATGCCGGCGCGGAGCAGCGACCCCTGGTCGTAGTCCTTGAGCGGGTCGGCGAACGCCTCGGCGATGACGCCT
>JALOAM010000070.1 GCA_023228765.1 Dehalococcoidia bacterium | reverse complement strand
CGCCTTCTTCGAGGAGCTGCGTGCGCTCGCGATCGCGGGCGGTCTCGGAGAGCGCGAGCATGGCCGGCGCCAGCGGCGTCCCCTGCTGGTGCGCCAGCCGCCAGGTGTCGGCGAGCGAGCGCAGCCCCGGGACCTCCTCGCGTTCGGCGAGCAGACGCAGCCCTTCCGCGTAGTCCGGGCCGCCGATGCTCGCCTCCAGCACCACGGATCGCAGCGCGGCGCCCAGCACGCCGTCGAGCTGCTTTGCGGTCTCCGCGAGCGCCTGTTCCGGCGAGAGCCCCGCGCTCGCGCCGAGCACGAGCAGGTCCAGCGCGGCGGGCGTCTCCGTCACCACGGTCAGCCGCCTCCGCCGCAGGCGGGCGTTCAGTTGCCAGCTCGGCGCGGCGTACCCCGCCGCGAACGTCGCGAGCCAGAGCCAGACCGGCCATGCGCCACCCGTGAGCAATCCGATCACCGGGAAGACGGCCGCGCCCACGAGGCCCGTCGCGAACTGCTGACCCCGGAACTGTGCGGATGTGACGCCCGGCATCACCAGGCGCAGCCTCCGGTCGAGGTCCCCGCCCTCGATCCCAACGCGCCGCAGCAGCGCGCCGATCGCGGCGCCGGCGTCGTCGAGGAGCGGGCGGAGCGTGCGTTCGAGCAGGGGCGAGTCGAAGACGGGTGTGCGCTGCTCGCCGGCCTCCAGCTCCATCCGCCCCTGCGCGGACATCCGGTGCAGGCGCGCCGCGAGGCGCGGGCGCGGCCGTCCGAGCGGCTGGCCCATCACGATCAGCCAGAGGCCGGCGCCGAGCAGGCCGCTGAGCAGGAGCGTCGGCGCCATCAGCGCGGGGGCGAGCAGCGCGGGCGTCATCGCAGCACCCGTTCCTGGCCGGGGAGCGCGATTGTGCGCCGCATCAGCGTGTAGCCGACGGCGGGGAGCACGAGACAGACCGCCAGCACGACCTGGCCCGCCGGCGTCGAGAAGACGTCCAGGTAACGGGGGTTCAGGGCGCGGAGGACGACGATCAGCAGCACTGGCAGCGCCGCGATCACGCGGGCCGACATCACCTGTTCGGCCTGCTGCGCCCGCACCTCGCGGCGGGCGCGCGCCGTGCCGCGCACCGACCGCCCGAGTCCGTCGAGCACGCCGCTCAGATTGCGCCCGCCGATGCGGAACGACATCACCAGCGCCACCGCGAGCATGTCGAACGCCGGGTGCGCTACCGCCTCCCGTGCCCGCGCGATCGCCACGTCGAACTCCATGAGCCGGAGGTCGCGGTCGAGCGCGCGGAGCGCCGGCCGCAGGGCCAGCGGCCCGGACCGCCCGAGCGATCGCAGGGCATCCTCGATCCCGACGCCCACCCGGCTCGCGTCGCGGAGCGCGTCCACGACCTCGGCTACGGCCTCCTCGACCGCCTCCTGCCGCCGCGTCTCGCGCTGGCCGCGGTACCAGGACGGGAGCAAGGCACCGACGATCCCGGCGCCGGCGCTCAGCGCGGGCCAGCCGAGGAACACCTGCACCACGGCGGCGGACACGGCGGCCGCGGCAACCCGTACCGCCAGTTCCCCGGGCGCGGCGGATGCCGGGCGGCTCAACCGTTCGGGTGCTTCGTCTGTGGGTGTGGCGGTGGGCCGCCGCTCCGTCAGCGACAGGAAGGTCAGCAGCAGGCCAGCGCCGAGGGTCAGGCTCAGGACGACGTGCATCGGTCGCTCCTTCCGGCCGTGATCGTGCGACGGCCCAGTCCAGAACCAGTCCAGCGCCAATCCAGACCGCCGTCGCCCGGTCCAGACTCAATCCAGAGATGCGCGATCCTCCGCAAAGCTCCCGTCACACGACTCATCTCGCGCCTCCAGCGGAAGCCCGGTCGCCCGGTCCGGCGTAGCCGGCGGCGGCCAGCCGCGCCTCCCGGCGGGAGCGCACGCCGGTCCAGGTCAGCCGACCGTCCTGGAGCGTGAACAGGTCGCTGCCGGCGATCGCATCGCCCTCGATGCCGGTGACCTCGTAGATGTGGGAGACGGCGCGCCGGTGTGTCGCGGCGTCGAGCCGGAGTTGCACCACGATCTGGATCGCCTCGGCGATCATTTCCGTGATCGCCTGCGCGGGCAGCGCCTCCTCGGCCATCAGCGCATAGGTGCGGAGCTTGGAGAGCGCCTCGCGCGGGCCGGAGGCGTGCACGGTGCACATCGAGCCGTCGTGGCCCGAGTTCATCGCGGAGAGCATGTCGAGGGCTTCCTCGCCGCGGACCTCGCCGACGATGATCCGCGTCGGCCGCATCCGCAGGGCGTTGCGCGCGAGGGCGCGGATCGAGACCGCGCCGGCCCCTTCCACGTTCGCCGCCCGCGCCGACAGCGCCACGCAGTCCGGCAGCACCGTGTCGAGCTGGAGCTCGGCGGTCTCCTCGATCGTGATCACCCGCTCGTCCAGGCCCGTGATCGCCGCGCCGAGCGCGTTGAGCGCCGTGGTCTTGCCGGTGCCGGTGCCGCCCGAGATCAGGATGTTCAGGCCGGTGCGCACGCAGGCGCCGAGGAAGGCCGCCGCATCCGGCGTCAGCGTCTCCAGCTCCACGAGGTCGTCGAGCGTCTTCGCGCGCAGCAGGAACTTGCGGATCGTGACGTGGGGGGCGGTCGCCAGGGGCGCGATCACCGCGTTCAGCCGCGAGCCGTCGGGGAGGCGCGCATCCACCATCGGACTGGTCTCGTCCAGCCGCCCGCCGAGCGGACCGATCGCCCGCCGCAGCAGGCGGACGACGTCGTCATCGTCCGCGAACGTGACGTCGGTGAGCCGCTTCCGCCCCTCTGCGATCGCGAACACGCGCCGCGGGCCGTTCACGATGATCTCCTCGATCGTGCGGTCGTCGAGCAGCGGCTGCAGCGCACCGAAGCCCAGCAGGTCGTCCAGCAGGCGCCGCTCGAGGCCGCGCGGATCGGCGATCGGCGGCTGGCCGAGCGTGGTCGCCTGTCGCTGCGCCGCCGCGATACGGGCCGCGATCACCTGCCGCGCGCGCTCGACCTCGTCGGCGCCGGGAGCGGCGAGCTCGTCGCCGTCGAGCGTGCGGCGCAGCTCCTCCTGCACCTCGGCGCGGATCGTCCGCTCGCGCTCGTCCGGCACCGTGAGTGCCCGCATCGTCGAAGTCGTGCCCGCCACCGCTACACCTCCACCGCCAGCGCCCGGGGCGCCGGTCCGCGCGTGGGGATCGCGTCCCCGGTCAGGACACCGTCGACCGTGGCGGCGAGCGTCTGCAGATCGGCCGCGACCCGTCCGCCGGCGGCCAGCAGCGGCTCCTGCCGCTCGATCGCCGCTCGCGCGGCGGCGCGCTCCTCGCGCACCACTCCCGCCACCGGGATGCGGAGCGCCTCCTCCACCTCATGGCCGTCGTAGTGCGCTCCGCCCTCACGGCGGTTGATGACCGCGTGGCAGCGCTGCGCCGCATCGGCCCCGAGCGACCGCAAGGCGAGCCGCGCATTCCAGAGCGACACCATGTCCGCGCCCATCACCAGCAGCACGAGGTCCGCCACGAGCACCAGGTCTCGTGGAGCGCTCGATGCGAGGTCCACGACCACGCGCTCATAGCGCGTGCGCAACAGCGCGATCGCGCCGGTCACGACATCCGGCGCGACCGCTGCGGCCAGTTCAGGGCGCTCGATGCCCGCCAGCACCGCGCAGCCGGCGACGTGCTGCAGCTCGCTGTCGAGCCGCGCGCCGAGCGGCCCGGTCGCGGTCGCCAGGCCGAGCAGTCCGCGTCGTGGGTCGAGGTCGAGGTAGGGCGCGACGTTCCCGCCGCGCAGGTCGGCGTCCACCAGCGCCACGCGGTACCCCGCGCCGCCCAGCGCCGCCGCGAGCGCGATTGCCACGGTGCTCTTGCCCGGTGCGCCCTTCCCGCTGGTCACCGCGATCACCGCCCCCGCTGCGTCGCGCGTCGCGCCGTCGGTCTCGTCGGTGGCGACCGCCGTCCCAGCAGGCTCCTCCAGCGCAACGCCTGTCGCCGACCCATCGCGGGTGCGCCGGATCGCCTCGGCGATCGCCGATGCCGGCGCCGAGGCGAGTACCGACGGCGCCAGCCCGGCCACGCGGCGCGCCTCCCCTTCGCCAGCCGCGAGCAGCAGCACCGGCACGCCACGACCGCGGAGTGCGAGCAGCGTCGTCTCGCTGAGGCCATGCAGCGCCGCCGAGAGCACCACCACGTCGACCGCCGGGTTGCCGGAGCTTCCGGCCACGGGTGCGTCGGTGGACAGCGCCTGGTCGAGCACGCCCGGGCCATCGAGCGCGCGGGCGACCACCGCGATCCCCTCGGTGGACAGGCCGACCACGAGCCGGGCTTCGAGCGCGCGGTCCGCGGTCGCGAGCAGCACGCGTACAGACGAGGCGGTGTCAGAAGTCATCGCGTCGCGCCCTCCGCCGGTGGTACGAGCACGAGCGTGAGGCGTCCCGTCACGAGGCCGTGCGTCACCCGCTCCGCGTCGGTGCGCGGCACCACCAACGTCACGTTCGTGATCCGGCCGCCACCGTCGGCGCTGCCGCCGCCGAGACCGACCCGCGTCGCGTCGAGCGCGACGTGGTAGACCGTCGCGCGTTCGAGCAGGAGCCGCGTTGCACTGCCGGGCCGCGCCGGGTCCGACGTCTCCAGCACCGCGACCTGATCGCCACGCCGGAGGTCGGAGAACACCGCGTCCGCGCCGACCGCGATCGTGAGCGCGACCTCGCCCGGCGCCAGCACCGGGCCGGTCCCCAGATCAGGCCGCACGACCAGCGCTCCGGCGTGGATGGTCTGCCCCGCCGTCTGTCCGACCAGGGTCGCGACCTCCGCACCGCCGATCGCGAGCCCCGCCAGTGGCCCTTCGAGCCGGGCCTCGCTGATGGTGAGGTCATCGCGGGTGATGACGTGACCCTGGGGCAGCGTGCGCGCCGCGACCACGACCGGCGCCGTCTCGCGCAGTTGCCCGACCAGCGCCACCCCACCGGCGAGGGCGATCGCCACGAGCAGCAGCCCCACCAGCAGGCGGAGGTCGATCCGGGGCACCGGCCACGCGCGTGTCCGAATGCGTGAAGAACCCAGTGCCATGTCGTCCCTACTCCTCCCGGCCAGCGTCCGGTCGCTCGCCGCGCTCCCAGCGGCGGAGGAAGCCGGTGAGCCACGTCCGCACGCAGGCGGCCGCGCTCGCGGCGTCGGTGAACGCTTGCTCTTCCAGCACCTCGTCCTGTTCGTCATGCCGCGAGATCACCACCCGCAGCGGCACCTCATGAGCCGGCTCGATCCACGCTCGCAGCAGGAGGCGTCCGGTCACCGATCGCGTTCGCTGTGCCATGGGGGAGAGGAAACAAGCGCCCTGTAGCAACGGGCGCAACGCATCGCGACGGCGGACGTTGAGATCGACGGGGTGCGGAGGGACCGGAGGAGGCCGGTCGGGGTGGAATCTGCATCGAGTTCCCCGCGAAACATGTTGCGCGAATTGCTACGCCACAGACACGCAGACACCTTGCGTGTTGTGAATAATGGGTGTGCGAAGGCGGCTCGCGCGGAACGTGTCTGATGGCCGCTGCGATCCCCCGTGGGTTCCCCAAGCGGCCAGTGGAGGACTGGTCGAGTGGTGGGGGTAGCGAAGGCCGCCGGACGGGCGCACCGTCCGCAGGGACGCCAGCCGGCAACCGTCTTTCGGGTGCAGCTCCTCGGTGGGTTCGCCGCGACCGGCGACGGGTCCCCGATCGTGCTGCCCGCCGCGAGCCGCCGCGTCCTCGCGCTCGCCGCCGTCTATCGGGCGCCGCTACCCCGCACCCTCGCCGCCGAGCGGTTGTGGCCCCACCTCTCCACCCGTATGGCCCTCGGCAGTCTCCGTACCGCACTCTCGCGCCTGAACGCCACGCAACCGGCGCTCCTCGCGATCACCCACGAGCAGGTATGCCTCCCCGGCGCGGTGACCGTGGACATCCACGAGGTCGAAGCGCTCGCGAAGCGCTTGATCGCGGGGAGCGTGTCCGCCGCCGACGCGAGCGGCCCCCTCGACCGCCTCACGCTCCCGCTGCTGCCCGAGTGCCACGACGACTGGGTGCTGCTCGAACGCAACCGGCTGCAGGACCTCTGTCTGCACGCGCTCGAGGCGCACGCCGGACGCCTGACCGCGATCGGCGAGTACGCGGCGGCGCTCGACGCCATCCACGCGGCGCTCGCGGCCGAGCCGCTCCGTGAAAGCGCCGCCTGCACGCTCATCGCGGTCCACCTCGCGGAAGGGAACCGCGCGCGAGCGGCGCGGTGCTACCTGGAGTTCCGCGAGCGGCTGCTCGCGATGCTCGGGATCGAACCCTCGCCCGAGATGCGCGCGCTCGTCGCCTCCCTCATCCCCTCCGCGTAACCAGAGCGCCGCTCTCGGAAGGCCGACCGCACGCAATCGGCGAGTCGAGGCTGCGTGCTCGAAGCACCGATGCGAGATCGAGTGCGGATCGCTCGCGACACGGACGCAAGTGGCCGAGGGGTGTCAGAACAGCAACGGCACACGCGCAGGCTGCACGCGCACGGGACGCGACCGGCCGTCCGCCCGCAGGGCCTCGTGCCATCGATCAACCACGTACATATCCGCGGCTTCTTCAATCCAGACTCAGTCCACCGCGCCGCCGAACCTCCGTAATCCTCGTGGACAGCGGTCGCGCGTTCGCCGGCGGGAGTGGAGCCATCCGTTCCTGCTACCCCTCCGGCTATTCGATGACCGCCGGCCTCTGGAGCGAAGCGACCGAAATAGGTGTCCAGGCCGCGGTTCTGGATTACGGCTGGACTCCCGCTGGACCGGCCATTGCTAGCCTGCTCCGCGTACGAAGTGCGTTTCGCCGGAATCGCCAGCCCTAGGCAAGACAACCGGCACGGCTGCTCACCGAGATGTGGAAGCGGATCGACCTTCGGGAAACGAGCAATGCGCTCTCCGGTCGACGCATCGAACGAGCAGATCACACGGGAGCAGTTGAATGGGAAGGAGGAGGTAGACAGGGACAGCAGCGGCGCAACGGTCGCGAAGTGACCCGCGTCGTGTCGTCATCAGGAGCGGTGTCTGAACGGAGTGCCGGCGAGCGCCGAGCGCCCCGCGACGACCCGCCGAGTTGCGGCTCGCCGACAGTGCATCAGTAACAGCGATCAGTCTGCTACGACCGATCGTGATCCTGACGCGCATGTCAGTTAGCCGGATGTCATCAACCCCGAAGCGCAACCGAATACAGCCCCGATGGATGCCATCCGGGGCGATTCGTCGTGCGCGCACGAAGGAGGACCTGTGGATTCGTTCGATGACACACAGATGGAGCAGGACGAACACCGCCGCATGCGTGGTCGTCGTCGAGGCCAGAGGGCGGCGCAACTCGCCACCCTCGCGGCCACCGTCATGTTCGCGCTGGCGATCACCTCGAAGGTGGTCGGCGGATAGCAGTCCCGAAGCAACGGGACGGAAGGGAAGAGTTCGGATGGAACGGCGAGGAAGGAAGCGGCGCCCGCGTCTGATGGCGCGGTGGGCCGCACGGATGAGAAGCGCGGCGCAGCGGTGCGTCACGCTCATGAAGGTCGGGTGGTCTGCGACGGTCCACCGGCTCCGTCCGTGGAAGCCAGTCGTGATCGTCGATGCGAAGCACGGCAGGGCGCGCCGTCTGCGGCGGGCGCTGGTGCGGGCGACGCGGGCGCAGTTCAAGGCGCTCGGCGTGGCTCCGCCCGAGCATCTCCTGGTCGTCGTGCAGCGGGTCGTGCTGAGCGATCGCCCCGTGGCGTCGCTGCTGCAGGTCTTCGATGGCCGCGACGGCAGGAGACGGCATGTCCTCTACCTCGCCTTCGTGGTCGGGGACGACTCGATGAGCGATGGCGCGATCGTCTCGACGCTCCGCCAGCAGCTCTACGAGGTCGTGGGTGAAGCCCTCGGCCCGGTCGTGCGCGCGGTGCCGGTCACGGCGGCGCGACCGCCGGCGTCGGTCGTCCCGCTGCGGCCGGTGGCTCCTGAGCCGCCGCCCTTCGACGACGAAGTGCCCCCGCTCGACGACTCATGGGTGCCGATGGACAGCGGTGCTGTTGCCGCTGCGGAACGATAGGAGGAACCAACGATGACCCGGGAGATCGTACTGAACGATCTGAGTGACCTCGCACAGGTCATGGACCGCTTTCCGGTCGACGGCCGTGTGCCCGTGTCGATGGCGCTCGTGCCGGTGGTGAACGGCCCGAGCAACCCGCACGCGATCGAGCTGCTCGACGCAACCGCGCACGACGTGCTCGACGCCTTCCGCGCGCTGTTCGACGCCGACCGCCAGCGTCGAGAGGCGGCGAAGGGCGACCTCGCGCGCTGCCGCCAGCATCGCGAGGCCGCGGCACGCGCCACGAACGTCGCGGTGCGGCTACGGGAGTCGGCGCGGCAGGCCAGCGACCTTGCCGCAACCGCGCTCGACGTTCGCGCCCGTGGGGAAGCGGAGGCGATTGCGGCGCGGATGGGGCGCCTGGCGACCGAGGCCGAGACGCACGCCACGCTGCTGCAACGCACGGCAGAGGCCCTCGCCGAGCGGGGCGACATCAAGCAGCTCCTCGCCGAGGAGCGGGATCAGGAGATGAAGATGGAGATACAGGAGACGCTCGCGCTGGCGGAGAGGCATCTCGACGCCAGGAGATATGAAGAGGCCCGGCGACTGCTGGATTCTGTGGAAGGAAGCATCAGCAGCGTGCCGGACCTCGGTGAGACGTTCCGAACGCTACAGAATCGGCTGGGGATCGTCAAGGTCGAGGCGGCGCAGTCGGCGCTCCGCGAGGCGCGCCGGTGCCACCGGCACCAGCCAGCGGCTGCCCTCGACCTGCTCGAACCGCTCGACCTCCAGGGGCTGCCCGAGGAGCTGGTCCGCCATCTCTGCGGGCTCTGGCTGGAGGCGTGCCGGCGCATCGGGCTCATGGGCGCGGTGTACTACCGCGCGGGCTTCGGGAGCGGCGCGGTGCTGATGCCCGCGCTCGACGGGACGTGGGAGGTCGTCTCCTCGATCGGGCCACGGCGGTGGGAGCGCGGACGGCGGTTCGCGCCGCAGGCGCTGCGAGGCGCGCGTGCCCTGGCACCGATCGGAGCGCCCGTCCCAGCCTAGCCACCGCCAACCACGACCACCTCATCTTCGGGGCTGCCTTCGGGCGGCCCCGATTCGTCGTGGGCGGAGCGTGCCCCGCCGAGGGCGCGCGAACAACTGGCAACGAGGTCAACAGGAGGACGGTCCGACATGCAGAAGAACGAACAGTACCGGCACGCCGTGCGCGGCGTGTGGGAACACGGCCACGCCACCTTCGCGGGATGGCCGGCCGATCAACAGGCACTCGTGCAGCCGGGCGTCGATGCCCTGCTCGCGTGGCTGGCAGACGCCGGCAGTGAGGAGGAGCTGATCAACCGCTACCTGGCGCTCAACGATCCGGGACGCCCTGAGCGGCTCCCCCGTCTCTATCCGGAGCTCACGTTGCAGGCCGCGATCGCGGTCGAGGACGAGTGCTTCTGGCGACGCGCCGTCGAGATTGGCGGGGGCTGTGCACATGCATGACCTCCACGCGATCCGCGCGGCGCACCCGATCGCGGAGACGATCCAGGGAGCGGGTGTGGAGCTGCTTCCGCGCGGGCGGCGGTTCGTCGCCCGGTGCCCGTTCCACCGGGATTCGGCCCCGAGCCTGACGGTCTATCCCGACACCGCGTCCTGGTACTGCTACGGCTGCGAGGTCGGCGGTGACGTCTTCGAGTTCGTGCGACGCATCCGCGGTCTCTCCTTCAAGGAGACCGCGGCGGCACTCGCAGCGGACTCGGGCTCGCTGCTCGCGAACATCACGCCGCTGCGGCAGCGCGCTCCGCGCTCCCTGCGCGCAGGGGACCTCGAGATCGTCGACGCGGCAGTCGCGTTCTACGAGCAGACGCTCACGACCTTCCCGGACGTGCGCGCCTACATCACGCGACGCGGAGTCTCGCTGGACACCGCGCGCTCGCTGCGCCTCGGGTATGCCGGACGCGGCCTCACGGAGCATCTCCGCCGGAGCGGCTTCAACCTCGCATCCGCGCAGCGCCTTGGCCTCGTGAAGTGGGATCAGGGCGCGTGGCGGGAACCCTTCGCCGGTCGCGTGATCGTCCCCAACGTCGACCACGCTCGGCGCGCGATCTGGTTCACCGGCCGCGCGATCCTGCATCGGCGGTTGCGCTATCTGAACGTTGAGGCGCCCTCGCCGCTGCTCGGGCTGGCGCACGTCCGCAACTTCGGGCACCACGCGGTCGTGGTCGTCGAGGGACCGTTCGACTGGCTCACGGCGTGCGAGTGGCGCATACCGGCCGTCGCACTCGTCGGCACCCACCTGTCACCGGTCGCCCTCCAGGCACTCGCTCCGTTCGACCGCGTCTACTTCGCGCTCGATGCGGACGAGGCCGGACGGCGCGCGACGGCGGCGATGACACCGCAACTCGGAGATCGAGCGCTGGCCGTCACCCTCCCACGGGGCGTCCACGACCTGAACGAACTCGGGCAGGTCGAAGGTGGCCGCGACTGCTTCCTCCGGGCTCTGGTCGACGCGCGCACGCGGCACGACGGGCGTGGGCGATCGAGCGACACCGACGGCGCACGGGCCGCGTGACCGCGAGATGGGCGGAGAGGAACGCCTGATGCCCGAGCACTCGGAGCGGCTCAACAAGATCGCGACCGCGCTGGCGCGCGTGCAGGAACGCCTCGATCCCGTCCGGACGGACGAGACCGGGCTGATCGACGACGGCATCAGCGAGCGGACTTATCGCTATGCCTCCCTCACGAGCGTCTGGCAGGCGATCCGCCCGCTGCTCGCGCTCCACGGGCTGTCCGTCGTGCAGACCTGCGAGGCAGGGGCGCCGGACGAACTCCGGCTCACGACCACGCTGCTCCACACATCCGGCCAGTGGATTCGTGGCACCACGGCGATCCCGCTCCCCGCGCGGACGCCGCAGGGCTACGGGTCGGCGCTGACCTACGCACGCCGGTATGGCCTCGCCGCCATGGTCGGCCTGAGCGTGGACCAGGACGACGACGGGGCGCAGGCGAGCCGCAACGAGCCGACTCCGGGCGACGGCGCGGCAATCGTCGACCGCACCGGGACGCCCCCCGCTGCTGACGCGCGCTGGTGGAAGGTCCCGTGCGACGAGGCCACCGCCGCCGACTGGGAGCCGTTCATGGTCGCCTACGCGAACGCGACGCGTGTCCCGTCCGTCAATCGCGAGGACGTGTGCCGCGACTTCGGGATCGAGGACGGCGGCCTCGTCGACTACTTCGGAAGCACGCCGCTCGGCGAGATCGTGGCGCGTGGCCGTGCGCGCCACGGACGCCGGTTGCGGCCGCCGGCTCCCACCCCCCGTGAGGGCACGACCCCGGAGCCGCGGGCGGCATGACCGCCGCGCTACCCGGCGTCCTGCGCGTCATGGAGACGCGGTCCGGACGCTACACGACTGCGGTGATCCCGCTGTCGTACTCGGAGATTCCCGGCTTCCACGCCACCCACTTCCAGGCGGTGCGCGACGACGACCCCACGCGGGCGGTGCGGCTCACGCTCTTCGAGCGCATCTCACCGCACGCGCCGACCGATCACACCCGCGCCGCATGAGCGCGGACCCAGCAACCAATCGCCATCAGGAGGACACGATGACACTGACCATTTCACCGTCCCGGCCACGCCACGCGCCGCCGGGCGACCGCGCGGACGCGCCGGCCGTCCCGTGACGACGGCAGCCAGACACCACCGGGGCAGGTCAACTGGGCAACGGCCCGACCCGTACGCGGAGGTCACGGCCCGCATCACCGCGGCGCTGGAAGCGGGCACCGTGCCGTGGCGCCACCCGTGGCGAGCACGCGGACATCGCAACGCGATCTCGAATCGCCCGTACCGCGGAATCAATCTCCTGCTGCTCGGACTGCTCGCGCTTCAGCAGGGCTACACCGATCCGCGCTGGCTCACCTACCGGCAAGCGGCATCCCTTGGCGGACACGTCCGTCGCGGCGAACGCGGCACGGGCATCGTGCTCTGGAAACCGATCGAACGGCGTGACGCGGTCGACGGCGAAGTCATCGACACCTTCCCGGTGATGCGGTTCTACACCGTGTTCAACGCCTCGCAATGCGATGGCCTGGAACTGCCGGAGGCGGAGGCCGCGACCGCGTTCGACCCGGTCGAGCGCGCGGAAGCGGTGGCCGCCGGATACAGCGGAGGCCCTGCGGTCCTCCACGACGCCGACGTGGCCTACTACGTCCCGTCGAAGGACGAGGTGCATCTGCCGGCCCGCACGGCCTTCTGTGACGCCGATGGCTACTACGCGACGCTCTTCCATGAGCTCGCACACTCGACCGGACATCCGAGCCGGCTGAACCGGGAGGGTTACCGGGAGTCAGCACCGTTTGGGTCGCCGGTCTATTCACGCGAAGAGCTGGTCGCGGAGTTCGCAGCGGCATTCCTCTGCCAGGAGGCGGGGATCGACGCCTCGCGGCTCGACCAGTCGGCCGCCTACATCACGTCGTGGCTGCGTGCACTGCAGGACGACCGGCGGCTCGCGGTCTCCGCGGCGGGACTGGCGCAACGCGCTACCGATCGCATCCTCGACCGCGAGGTCGACGCGGACACCGGGCGGGATCGCAGCGACGTGGAGCACGCGCATGACGAATGATCGGACCACCACCGCGACGTTGTCGCGCGTGATCGACTACGCCCGCCTGCTCATCACCTGTCGCGGGCTCCTCGACTGGGCTCGGAACACCGGCGGCTGGGAAGCGTCCGTGTGGGACGAGCTGCGGGAGGCGATCGAGGATCGCGTCCCCGACGACCGCAACGTCGCCAGAGTGCTCGCGCTCATCGAGGCGGCCGCGGCCGTGGTGGGAGAGGCTCAATGGGAACGCGAACCCGGCACGGAGCCGGAACGGGCGGCCGTTCGGAAGCACGACCTCGTGCTGCTGGAGGCCGCCGTCAATGCCTTGACCGGGCGACGAGCACAGTCACCGGACGGCTATCCCCACGCGGGCAGTGAGGTGTCCGCACACGGCTTCTGCGAGGTTGGCTTCTGCCCGTGCCAGGATCGCCGGCCGAGCCCGCAGCGCACGTTGCTCGACGACGCCGGCGTGACCGTGCCGCGGCTCCGCGACCGGTCGGGAACGACCGTCCACCGATGCGCTCCGCCCGCATCCGGCGCGTGATCCGCAGGTACGCGGTGAGATTGCCTCTCCGCCTCACGAACGAGATCCGCGACCGTGCCGGTCTCTGCACGCGCGTGATCGTGTACGGCACTCCGTTCAAGCGGAGGCCGCCGTCGCCGGAACCGGGCACGCGCGTGCTCGAGGTCTCCGTCGGCGGCGTGTTCCACGTCCCCATCCCTGACGGAATCGCCGAGGGCGACGACCGCTGGGACGCGTGGATCGACGACGCGCTCACTGCCGCCCAGGAGGACGGCCGCTGGGCGAACTGCACCGAGATCGAAGACATGCGCTCCGGTGTGCTCGGCCCGCGCGGCTACGTGCTGTCGCCCGCCGAGCAGTCTGACGACACGGACGCTCCCCGATCGGGCGATGCGGACCAATGACCGGCGCTCGTAATCATTCAGAGTTCTAGGAGGACACGATGTACAGCCCCAAGATTGCCGAACACCTCATCCCACCGCTCTACCGGCTGCGATGCGAGCGCAGGCAACCGATGACCCGCCTCGTGGCCGAGGCGATCGAGCAGTACCTCGCCGCCGCTGGTGCGCTACCGATGGACGCGGAGCCGCGCGAGCGCTACGGAGACCGATCCGAGCGTCCCGCGGCATAGCCACCGGCTCGCGTTGATGAAGGCCGCCTCTCGTGAGGCGGCCTTCTGCTCACCTCGTGAAGGAGACGACATGGAGACCATGCACATCCGCTGCGCCGGGTTTGCCGGGGCCGTGGACGCCTATGCGCGCGACGGCGCCGACCTGTGGTTCATCTCGATGATCTCGAATCAGCAGTCGATCCGCGCGCTGTGGGCGAGGCTGCTCAAGGGCGAGCCCGCCGTCATCAGCGACGACGCACTCGTGGGCGGCCGGTACTGCACGCTGGCGCCGCAGGCACGCGTGGCCTGCCGCTTCCACGCGACGCGGCTGCCCGTCAGCGGGGCGACACACGCGATGCTCGTGCCGTCCGCGGCGCTCTACGCGAGCGAAGACAGGGACTTCCTGCTGCTCGCCCGTGCCGAGGCGGAAGCACCGGCGCTGCACTATCGGTTCCTGAGCCGCCGGATCGACCTCCCGCTCCATCCATCGTGGAGCGAGTGGCTCTGGAATCGCGGCCTGGACAGCGGCGAGATCCGCCCGCTCGACGCGCTCGGCATCCGCGCCTGGCGCTGCACGCCCGACCTCGACGCGCTGCAAGCGGCGCTGGGGCGTGCCCTCCGCGGGCACCGGATTCCGGTCCCGCCGGAGGAACTGGCGCACGCCGCGTGATCGCACCGATCAACACACGAAGCGAAGAGGTGCGGCGTGCCGCGCCTTGAGTCGCTCGCCGTCGGCGGGTACTTCCCCACGCCGCCTGAGGTGGTGTCGCGGATCGCAGCGATGATCCGACCTGCGACGCACGGAGGCCGGGTCGCCGTACGCCTCATCGATCCCTGCGCAGGCACCGGCGCGGCGCTCCAGCAACTCGCCGCGACGATCGGCGGCGAGACTTACGGTATCGAACTCGAAGCCGACCGCTACGAGGAGGCCGCGGGCGTCCTCGATCACGCGCTCCCTGGGAACGCGCTGGCAGCACGGATTGAGGAGGGCGGGTTCTCCTGCCTTGTCCTCAACCCGCCCTACGACATCGACCTGGACGCGCGTCGGCTGGAGCACACGTTCCTCACCGCGATGTCGAAGGTGCTCCGCCCGGGCGGACTGCTCATCTACATCGTGCCGCAACGCCGTCTGGCGACGTCAGCGCGCTACCTCGCGGGGCACTACCGCGACCTCGCCTGCTGGCGCTTCCCGGACGGCCTCCACGAACGCTTCGAGCAGGCGGTCGTCTTCGGGACGCTGCGCGAAGCGCCGGTATCGGATCTTGCCGCGCGGGCGACGGTCGAGGGCTGGGCATCGAGTCCGCTGCCCGAACTGCCGGTCGCCGGCGCGATGAAGCAGCCACGCACGCTGCCGGTGCTCCCCGCAGGCGACGTGCTGTTCACCTCCTTCAACTTCGACGCGGCCGAGGCCGCCGTTGAGGCACGGCGCTCTGGTGTGTGGACGCACGCGGCGCTCCTCGAACGGCTCTGGCCGCCGGAAGAGCGCAAGGTCCGGCCGCTGATGCCGCTGCGGCGCGGACACCTCGCGGTGATGGTCGCCGCAGGATTCCTGGACAGCGTCGTCCTCCACTCCGAGCAGCAGCGGCTGCTCGTCAAGGGACGCACGTACAAGGAGTCGATCTCCGTCTACTCACCTGACCCCG
>JALOAM010000290.1 GCA_023228765.1 Dehalococcoidia bacterium | reverse complement strand
CTTCGAGACCAGGACCTCGTCCTCGCCCGCACGGACGACCCGGCGAGGGCGGTCGATGCCGACCTCGCGTTCGAGCCACTCGGAGAGGGCCTGCTGGAACTCGGGTGAGGGCTGCTCCATCGCGCCAGTATCCGACGCTTCCGCGCGAGCGCCAGAGGCGAATGTCCCCCGCGTCCGCCGGGCTTCGGCGCCTCGAGCGAGGGGGTCATCAAGGTCGTCATGGTCAACACACTGGATCGCGCGCCTATACTCGCGCCCGTGTGCACACCCAACCCGCGGGCGCCGGCCCGATGAGGAGGTGGCGCAACGGAGGCAAACGATGACTGACACCACCACGTCGAGTGGTGCGCCGGACGGCGTGACCTACCTCGACCTCCACGTGCATTCCTCGGACGGGTCGGACGATGCCGGCGGCACCGTCGAGGGCTACCTCAAGTGGGTGCAGGCGAAGCGGGCGCAGGGATTCCGCATCGACGGCTTTGCCGTCACGGAGCACCGACGCTACGACCCCGCCGTCGACTACAGCGCGCTCGCGGAGCGGTACGGCACCGTCGTCCTGCGTGGTGTCGAGGTGGAGACGGACATCGGGCACGTGCTGGTGTTCGGCGTCACGCCGGAGTTCCTCGGGAAGTTCGACCTCGCCCGGGTGGACCTCCCCTATGCCGAGGTCTTCCGTACCGCCTGGGAGACCGGCGGCGTCGCCGTCGCGGCGCACGCGGGGCGCCCTCGCATCGGTGTCACCGACCACTTCGAGGAGCGCACGGTCGATCTCGCCCCGGTCTCGCTGGCCGAGACGCTGAACGGCGGTAGCAGCGACTTTGAGAACGCGCGCGGCCACGACCTGGCGGCGGCGCACGGCATCGGGGAGCTCGGATCGTCCGACTCCCACTTCGTGAGCGCCCTCGGACGCTGCATGACCCGCTTCGAGGGCTCCATCCGCACCGTGGAGGAGCTCGTCGCCGCGCTGCGTGACCCGGCGCGGGCGTTCACGCCCGTGCGGTTGGAGGAGACGAAGCCCGGCGCGGAGATCGCGGAGCGTCCCACGGTCGCCCAGCTCATCCCCTCGACCAGCCGCCAGGGCGACCTCGGCGGGGACGCGCTGGAGTACGACCGCTCGGTCGTCGGGCGCGAGGTGCCGGTCGGGACGCTGGAAGTGACCGCGGCGAGCATCCAGCAGTACTGCGAGGCCCTGGAGGAGACGAACCCGCTCTACACGGACGAGGCCTTCGCGCGCGAGCAAGGACCGTACGGGAGCCTCATCGCCCCGCCGGGGATCCTGCAGACCGCGCGCATCGGCAGTCCGCCGGACCCGAAGATCGAGTTCGGGAACACCACCTTCATGGCCGGCAGCCGCCAGGAGTTCCACCTGCCGATCCGCCCGGGCGACACCATCGAGGCGTTTGCCCAGGTGAAGGAGGTGTACGAGAAGACCGGCCGCAGCGGCCGCATGGTCTTCGTGGTGCACCGCACGAGGTACATGAACCAGCACGGCGAGGACGTGGCGATCACGGAGCGGTCGATGGTGCACCGGCAGGTGAACGCGGGTGGAGGCGACGAATCATGACGACCGGGGTCTCTGGCCAGCGCCACTTCGAGGATGTCGCCGTCGGCGACGAGTTCGTCGAGCACCAGCAGCCCACGGCGGATCACGTCCGTGACTTCCGCGAGAGCGGGCAGGGTGGCGGCGCCGGCCGTAGCAACGGTGGTGGTCGCTTCTCCGATGCCGCGGAGGCGAAGCGTCAGGGCCTGGAGCGCCCCATCGTCCCGGGCAACATGTCTGCGGCGATGATCACCAGGATCGTGACCAACTGGATGGGCCCGATGGGCCGCATGGTCTCCCTGGATGTCTCGTTCCGCCGCCCCGTGCTGCACAACGACAGCCTGCGCTGCATCGCCGTCGTCACCGACGCGGGCGACGACGCGCTCGAGGCGGGCGAGCCGGGCATCGTGCGCCTCGACCTGGCGCTCGAGAACGAGCGCGGCGAGCGGCCGGTGCAGGGCACGGCTGAGGTGGAGCTGCCTCGACGGACGTAGCCGGCTGCGCGCGCCGCGCGGTGTCCGAGGGCTATCCCTCGAGTGGCGTTTCTCGCTCCGAGACGCCCATCTCCGCCATGACGCGCTCGAAGACGTCGTAGGTCTGGGCGCCGACGACGGCGTACTGGTCGTTGAGGATGAACGTCGGGATGCCGGTCACGCCGATGGCGTACGAGTGGTCGATCTTCTCGTCCACCACCTGCTTGTAGCGCTCCTCGGCGAGGGCGGCCCGGAGGTCCTCGCCGTCGAGTCCGACCGAGGTCGCCGCGTGGGCGAGCACGTCCACGTCCATCAGGTTCTCGTGCTCCGTGAAGTGCGCCTTGAACAGCGCGCGGTGGTACTCCAGCATCCCGCGCGTGTCCGCCACCTCGTGCGCCCACTCCGAGGCCTGCAGCGCGAGGTGCGTGTGAGGCGTGAACGTGCGCCCTCGACGCAGCTCGATGCCCTCGGCGTCCGCGCGCTTCTCGAGGTCGGACTTCGGCGTGTCGGGCGTGGTGGTGGGGGCGCGGGTGCGGCCCTCCGGCGGGATCGACGGGTCGAGGAAGTAGGGCGCCCAGTCCAGCGTGAAGTCGTACTTCCGCCAGAGCCGGTCGATGACCTCCAGCCCG
>JALOAM010000069.1 GCA_023228765.1 Dehalococcoidia bacterium | reverse complement strand
GCCGCCACCCGCGCGAGGGCGATCAGCTGCTTCTGGCCCGTCGAGAGGTTCGCGCCTCGCTCCGCGAGCACGGTGGCGTAGCCCTCGGGCAGCCGTTCGATGAACCTCGCCGCGCCCACGGCTTCCGCGGCGGCGCGGATCTGCTCGCTGCTGATCGAGGGGTCGCGGAGGCGGATGTTCTCTTCGACCGTGTCGCTCACGATCCAGGCGTCCTGCAGCATCACGCCGACGTGGCGGCGCAGCCAGCGCTGTGGCAGGTCGCGGATCGGTGTGCCGTCCACGAGGATCGCGCCGCGCTGCACGTCGTAGAAGCGGCTCAGGAGGGCCATCGTCGTCGACTTGCCCGCGCCGGTGGCGCCGACGATCGCGACCTTCTGGCCGGCCGGGATCGTGAAGTCCACGTCTTTCAGCACCCAGTTGTCGGGCTCGTAGGCGAACCAGACGTGGTCGAAGCGGAGATCGCCGCGCACGCCGGGGAGTGGGCGGGCGCCCTCGGCGTCGGTGACGTCCTCGGGCGCGTCCAGGACGCCGAAGATGCGCTCCGCGGAGGCCATCGCGCCCTGGATCATCGTGTAGCGCTCGGAGAGTTCGCGGATCGGCCAGAAGAAGCGCTGCATGAACGCGATGAACACGATGAGCGTGCCGATGGTGACGCCGCGCTCCTCGAGGGCCGCGCCGCCGCCGACCCAGATGATGGCTGCGACGGTGAGGGCGTTGAAGATCACGACCGTCGGCTCGAACACCGCGTACCAGAACAGGACGCGCAGGTTGGCCTCCAGCGCGCCGCTGTTGCGCTGGTCGAAGTACTCCATGTTGCGCCGCTGGCGGTTGAAGAGCTGGATGATCGTCACGCCCGTGATCAGCTCGTTCAGGTAGGCGTTGATCCTCGCCATCCACATGCGCTGATCGCGGAACGCCTGCCGCTGCGCCTGCGCGAACAGCCGCACGAGGACCACGAGCGGCACCACGAACACCGTCATGATCAGCGCGAGCCACCAGTTGATGACATAGAGCACCACGATGATGGCCGTGACCATCAGCAGGTTCGTCATGATCTGGATGATCCCCTGCGAGATGACCATCTCGATCTGCTGCACGTCACCCGTCAGGCGGGTGACCAGGCGGCCGACGGGGTTGCGGTCGAAGTACGAGACGGACAGGTGCTGGATGTGGCTGAAGAGCTGCATCCGCAGGTCCACCATGAACCGCTGGCCCACCCACCACGTCACGTACATCTGCACGAACCGCAGCGCGAACCCGGCGAGCAACGTCGCGAGGAACGCGATCGTCACGACGCCGAGCCGGTCTGTCCGCCCCTGGTCGATCTGCTCGTCGATCGCGTACCCCAGGAGGAGCGTGGGGATCAGTTCGAGGCCGGCGATCACCAGCATGAGGAAGACCGAGATCGCGACCTGCGGCCGGTAGGGGCGGAGGTAGGAGAGGAGGCGCGCGGCGAGGCGGCGGTCGTAGACCTTCCCGATCGCGTCTTCTTCCTCGTAGAAGCTCATCGCGTGCCTCCACGGTCGTCGTCCCTCGCGCCGTCCGAGGGCGGTTCGACGAGCGAGGCGTCGACGTCCTCCTCGCGCTGTTCGAGGGCGAGCTGTTCGCGGTAGATGCGCGCGTACACGCCGCCGAGACGGAGCAGGTCGTCGTGCGATCCCTCCTCGGCGATGCGTCCGTCCTCCAGCACCACGATGCGATCGGCGGAGCGGAGGGTGGAGGTGCGGTGCGCGATGACCAGCGTCGTCCGGTCGCTCATGTACGTGCGCAGGCGGCGGAGGATCTCCTCCTCGGTGTGGGTGTCCACGTGGGAGAGCGCGTCGTCCAGGATGAGGACGGGCGGGTCCTTCAGGAGCGCTCGCGCGATCGCCGCGCGCTGCTTCTGACCGCCGGACAGCGTGGTCCCGCGTTCGCCGATGATGGTGTGGATGCCGTCCCCGAGCTGCTGGAGGTCGTTCGAGAGCTGCGAGGTCGCCAGCGCGTGCTCGTACGCCTCGTCGCCGGCGTCCTCGCGTCCGTACGAGATGTTTTCGCGGAGTGACTCGGAGAACAGGAACGACTCCTGCGGGACGAACCCGACCTGCCGCCGGAGGTCGGCGAGCGTCATCGACCGCACGTCGCGGCCGTCGAGGAGCACCGTCCCCGTGCTCGGGTCGAGCAACCGCGGGACGAGGTTCGCCAGCGTGGTCTTCCCCTGGCCGGTCGCGCCGACGATGGCGACCGTCGTCCCGGCCTCGATTGAGAGGTCGATGTCGTGGAGGACGGTCGTGTCGCCGAAGCGGACCGAGACGCCTCGCAGCTCCAGGTGGCCCTCGGCGCGTCCGAACGGCTCGGGCCGCGCCGGGTCCGCGATCGCGGCGGGGGTGCGGAACACCTCGTTGATGCGCCGGATGGCCACCACGCCCATCTGCGCGGAGGCGACCACCCAGCCCACGGACATCAGCTGCGTGGCGAGGATCGACATGATCAGGAGGAGCTGCGCCAGCTCCCCGATCGAGATCCGCCCGTCCACCACGTCGTGCCCGCCGAACCACAGCAGCAGCAGCGTGCCGCCCGCGCTGAGCGCCACCATCGAGGGCAGCAGTCCTGCCTCGTACTGTCCGAGGCGCATGGCGCGGTGCTTCATCTCCTCGTTCTCACGGGCGAAGGTGGCGATCTCCGCCTCCTCCTGCGCGTACGCCTTGATCGCGCGGATCCCGGAGACGTTCTCCTGCGAGCGCTCGGTCAGCTCCGAGATCTGTTCCTGCACCTCCATGAAGCGCTTCTCGATGTTCGTCTCGAAGTACGCCATCAGGATGATCACGAACGGGAGGTAGGCGAACGAGATCAGTGTGAGTCGCACGTCTACGACGAGCATGAATGCGAACCCCGCGAGCAGCACCACGATGGAGCGGGTGATGTCCACCACGCTGGGCCCGAGGAAGTCGCGGACCATCTGGAGGTCGTTCGTGAGCCGCGACATGAGGTCGCCGGTACGCGCCTGCACGTAGAACCCCTGGTCGAGCGAGAGCAAGTGCCACGCGAGGTCCTCGCGCAGCTGGTACTCGATCCGGCGGGAGCTTCCGGAGACCAGCAGACGCGACCAGTAGCGGAGGGCCGCCTCCACGAGCGCGACGAGGATGAGGATTCCGCCGTACCCAAGCAGCGTGGTCACCGTCGCGTCGCCGTTGCCGTCGACGGCCGCCTTGATGTCGTCCAGCGCGTACTTCACGAGGAGCGTGGGGATCAGCGCGAGCACCGTCGCCGCGAGGAGGAAGACGAAGCCGCCGGCGTACTGCCAGCGGTAGCGGTACACGTAACGCCAGATGCGCCGGTCGCTGTTCGCGCCGACGATGCTTGAGGTCGATCCGTCAGGTGTCAGGACGGTGGTGGCCAACATTCCCCCGGAGCGCAGCGAACGATCATCTTCGGCGCTCGGTGAAGCGCGGGCAATGACGGGCGTTGTTAAGCCTTCTCAGAACGCGAGGACGGCCGAAAGGTTCCTCCTCGCCGTCGAACCGGCGATGATCGCTCCATGGACTCGCCCGAACCGACACCCGGTACTGCCCCCGCCAACGTAGCCCGCCGCCGCGATGCGGACGTCGTCCGAGGACTCCCGGACGTGGTGCGTGTGTTCCCGAACCCCTCCTACTGGTGGCAGAACGCCTCCTTCGCGCTGCCGCTGCTGGTGACGGTGGTGTCACTGGTGGTGGGGTTCCTCTTCGGCATCACGGAGGCGATCGGCTTCGGCCTGTTCGGCGCCGTGGTCACACTCATCATGATCCCCGTGGTCATGCTCACCTGGCGCAACACCGCCACCTCGATTGTCCTCACGCGCTCCGGCGCGCTCGCGCTGCACGAGGGCAAACCGCTCCATCGCCTCGACTGGTCGGACCTCCGGCGTATTGAGCGCGTCGAGTACCTCGGCAACACGCGCTACAAGCTCGTCCACGGCGACGAGGACGAGTACCTGGTGGTCGAGAGCGAGATCGAGGACGGCGAGGCGCTGATCGAGGAGGCGTTCGCGCTCTCGGGGATCCCGCGCCAGTCCACCGGAGAACCCTCCGAGGGCTAACGCTCCCGCGTGCCGGCGCTGCGGGCGCCGTCGACGATGGCTTCGGCCGCCGCCACGGCCTCGCGCTCCTCGCGGGAGTCGTCGTGCCGACGCTTCACGGGGTAGAGCGCGCGCCAGGCGACGTACGTCAGCCACAGGCTCGCGAGGAGCCCGGCGGAGAGCGCGAGCCAGAAGGCGATCCACCACCCTGCCGTCGCCAGCACTCCACCCGCCTCCGGGCGGAAGGTCCCCGCGATGTCCGCGATGCGCAGCCACCCTACGAGGACGACGACGGTCACGGCGCCGCTCGCCACGCCGAGGCCACACGCCAGCGCCAGGCCCGGCCCGTATCCCGCGATCTCGTCTCGGAAGTCGCGCACGTCTTCAGACCTCGCGCGGCTGGAGGCCGTACGCCTCGGCGATCAGCTGGTAGGAGCGGACACGCGCGTCGAAGTCGTAGGTGATCGTGTGCAGGACGAGTTCATCTACCTCGAAGTCCCCGGCCATGACGTCGAGCCGCGCCTTCACCTGCGACGGATCGCCGATCGCGGACCTCGGGCGGGTGTACTCGATGTAGGCGATCTCCGGCTCGGAGTACTCGAAGGCAAGCGCGGTCTCCACGGACGGCACGCCGAGGCCTCGACGGAAGCGCATGCAGTACCGGCTCCACGAGAGGCGGACCGCCTCCTCCTCCGACTCGGCCGCGAGTGCGGCGATGCCGACAGAACCGCGCGGCGCGGCGAGCCACTTCGAGGGCTGGAACTTGCGCCGGTACACCTGCATGGCGCGCTCACCGCCCTCGGGGTTGATGAACTGCGCGAAGGTGAACGGCAGCCCCAGCTCCGCGGCGACGACAGCACTCTCCAGTGACGAACCGAGCAGCCAGACCTCCGGCATACCGTCGATCGAGGGCGTCGCGCGGATGTCCCGGAACGGGTGGTCCTCCGGCAGCTCGTCCGCGAGATACCCGACGAGGTCCTCGACCTGGCTCGGGTAGTACTCGATCGGGAGGGCGCCCGGGCCGATCTGCAGCGCGGCGGCGTGCCGCTGGCTGGATCCCGGCGCGCGCCCGAGTCCGAGGTTGATGCGCCCGGGGAAGAGCGCTTCCAGCATCTTGAACTGCTCGGCCACCTTCAGCGCGGAGTAATGCGACAGCATCACCCCACCTGACCCCACCTTGATGTGAGAGGTCTTCGCGGCGACGTGTCCGATGAGGATCTCCGGCGCCGAGGAGGCGAGGGCCGCCGAGCCGTGGTGCTCCGCGATCCAGAAGCGCTCGTACCCGAACTGCTCCGCGCGGCGGGCCAGCTCGACGGTCTCGCGCAACGCCTGCGAGGCGGTGCCGCCCTCGCGCACCGGGGACTGGTCCAGGACGCTCAGGATCACGGTGCCCCCCCTCTGGTCGTGCACATGCTACTCCGGCCCCATGCCTTGCTGTCCGCTTTCCACTTCCGGCCCCCTCCCCCTTGAGGGGGGAGGATTGGGGAGGGGGTGAGGGCTCACTCGACGAGCATTTGCCGCCGCGAAGCAGATGCGGATCAGACCCTCACCCCAACCCTCTCCCGCCGAGCCGGGCGAGGGGGTCGGAATCGCGGGGCTCGGCCGGTCCTGGATCCGGAAGAGAGCCCTCGGGAGGAGCGGCCACTATCGTGGGATGCAGGACGGGAGGGGCGTGTGGACGGACACCTGGTCGATCGCACCGAGGAAGACATCATCAAGGAGGCGATGCACGAGATGCCGTACGGCATCTACGTCATCGGCACCACGGCGGACGGCAAGCCGAACGGCATGATCGCGGACTGGGTGCTCCAGGTCTCGTTCAACCCGCGCCTCGTGATGTGCGCCTTCGAGCCGGACTCCTCCTCGCTCGGCCGCATCCGGCAGAACAAGTTCTTCACCGTGAACCTCCTCAACCAGGAGGGCAACGGCATGGCGCTCGCCCGATCGTTCGTGCAGCCCTCGAACGCCGCGAAGGTCCGAGGTCGCTCCGGCGCGGCGTCCGCCGTGCAGCACGACAAGCTCGCCGGCATCGACTACCGCCTCGCGGAGCGCGCCACCGGCTGCCCGGTGATCGAGGATGCGCTCGCCTACCTCGAGTGCGAGGCGGACCGGATCGAGGAGGTCGGCGACCATGTCCTCGTCTTCGGTCGCGTCCTGTACGGCGAGGTCCTGAACCAGGGCGAGCCGCTGACCTCCACCTACACCGGCTGGTCGTACAGCGGGTAGTCCCCCACTGAGCGCGGCGTCCCGACTGACCTCGCCACCGGCGTGAGGCCGGCGAGGCGTACCACCTCCGCCGTCGCCTCCTCGGGCGTGAGCTCCGAGGTGTCCACGACCGGCACGCGATAGCGCGCAGCGAGGTCGGCGTACGCCTCGATGTAGTGGCGGTGTGCTGCCACGTCACCGAGCGCCTCCCCGCGGCGGTCTAGCCGGTGCAGGGTGACGTCGAGGCTGGTCCAGCAGAGCACGGTGTGGGGTACCGGGTACCACGCGAGGCGGTAGGCCTCCGG
The DNA here is from genome assembly GCA_023228765.1 of Dehalococcoidia bacterium. Lineage (GTDB taxonomy): Bacteria > Chloroflexota > Dehalococcoidia > UBA2979 > UBA2979 > W-Chloroflexi-9. Next base: position 8,898 of record JALOAM010000069.1, on the reverse strand, counting down.
CAGCAGGGTGAACATCGAGAGCCAGTGGCGGTCGAAGATCAGCCGCTCTGCGTCCGCGTGCTGTTCGAGGACAGACTCCACCGCTGCCCGCGCGGTCGCGTCCACCTCGGCCCACCGCTCGTCCGAGGTGCGCGCCTTCCCGGCCAGCCAGGCGATGTGGTCGCCGAGGGTGCCACCGAACGGCTTCACGTATCGCCCGTACTCCGGATCGAGGCGCTGCGCGATGCTGGTCTTGCCGGCACCGTCGTGCCCGTCGATCACGAGGATGTCGGTCAGCATGGCTGCAACCTCGCGATCCCGGTGAGCGGCGAGGCGACCGGCTGCGCGGGCCGCACGTCGAGCTCGCCGACGATGAGGTCGGCGGGTGCCTCCACGCACTGCACGATCAGCTGTGCGAGGGATGCCGGCTCGATCTTGTGTGCGTCCGCCTCGCCCATCGGGCGGTTGCGGATCGCGCCGGGGGAGATGAGCGTCACGCGTATCCCTTGGGGCCGCAGCTCCAGCGCGAGGACGCGCGCGAACGCCTCCACGGCTGCCTTCGTCGAGCAGTAGGCGGCGCCGCTCTCGAAGGGATGACGGGTGGCATGGCTGCCGATCACCACGAACTGCCCGCCCGAGGCGACGAGCGCCGGAATCGCCTCGCGCGCCACCCGGAACGCCGAGGTCAGGTTCGTCGCCACCGAGGCGTCCCAGTCCTCGTCGCTCATCCCCTCGACCGGCGCGAGGCGACGCACTGCGGCGTTGAGCACGCACACGTCGAGCGCCCCGAGGCGCGTGGTCGCCTCGCGCACGGCGGCGGGGACGCCCTCGGGGGCCGCGAGGTCGCATGCCACCTCGCCGAGGCGCACGTCGCCGTCCAGCGTGCGGTTGAGCGAGGCGACGCGGTCGCCGCGTCCGAGGAATGCCTCCGCGATCGCACGACCGAGGCCGCGGTTGCTGCCGGTGATGAGGACGCGACGCGCCTCCGGGCTCACGAGAGCGACTCCACGAGGGTGCGCCACGCCTGGCGGATCGCCTCGTGCGTCGCACCTCGGCGGAAGAGGTCCTTGTCCAGCGGCGTGCCGTCCGGAGCGCGAAGCCGCATCCCGTCCGGCGAGACTTCCGAGGTGCACCGGTACCGCCCGAGGGCGTCCCTCCCGAACACGAAGCAGATGTCGACGAGCACACGCGGCTCCAACCACGCTGCAAGCGCCTCGAACGCGGAGCGGGCGAGTCTCGCCAGTTCGTCGGGGTCGTCGCCGTACTCGCGGAGGTAGTCCGGCGCGATCGGCTGGTCCTCCGGGTCGGTGCGGAAGTCGAACGTCACGACGGGCGTCCGGAAGCGGTGACCTTCCTCGAACAGGCCGGGGTACTTCCGGAGCGTGGAGCCGTGTGCGAAGCGCTTCACGATGACCTCGAACGGTGGATCGGAACAGCGCTCCGCGATGTAGAGGTCCGGCCCGGCGCGCTCGATGAACGCGGTGCGGAAGCCAGCGGCGCCGAGGCGTTCCACGGCCCGCTCGAAGAAGTCGAGACGCAGCTCCGCTGTCCCCGGCACCTCCTCGTGGCGTCCGTAGGTGAAGGAGTCGAGCGTGGGGAGCAGCCGCACGAGGTAGCGACGCTCATCGAGGGCGTACAGCGCTTTCGAGCGCCCTCGACGCTCCGGGGGACGGGTGAGGGCGGCCTGCACCGCCGGGCTGAGACGCGTGGTGGTCATTTGCGGTACAGGTCCTTCGCGACGGTGGGGAAGCCGCAGGCGCGGTACCCCTGCTCGATCAGGTCGGGGAGGCCTCGGTCGGCGACGAACCGCTCGAAGGCGGCGCGGGCCTCCTCGTCGTAGGCGCGCACTTCGAGGGAGCGCCCGCCCATCGGTGCGCCCTCCGCGAGGTCGACGACGTCGAGGAAGTGCTGCACGAGGCGGTCGTCGATCGCGATGCGGGCGTCGCGGATGTCCTCCAGGTAGGGGACCTCGTGACCCTGTTGGGCGTGCGCCTTCTCGAGCGTCCGCAGCCGGTCACGCGTCTCGTTCGCCGTCGCGGCGAAGGCGTCCACCACGCGGTCGAGGCCCTCGATCCGCCGGTCCGCGAAGACCCAGCCGCCTGAGGTCTCCGGCGCCAGTAGCCCGAGGGCCTCGACCTGACCGACGACCTCCGTCGCTGAGTAGAGGCGGAGCTGCCGTCGGAGCAGCTTCGGGGGCGCCTGGTACTGGCGGATGAACGCCCCGGTCGCCCTCAGACCCGCGAACGAGGTGAGCGGGTGCCACGTGATGTACCCGAGCATGATCCGGCGCTCGGCATCGACGGCCGGCGAGAAGCCGAGGCGCATCAGCGTGTCGAGCGCCTCGAAGTTGTCGGTCGCCTTCGTGCCCTTGTGAAAGAACTCCAGGTCGGTGTCGTGGACCGACTCCATGCCGAAGTAGAGGCCGTCGAGGCCCGCGTCCCGCAGGTGGCGGAACAGGTCTTCCTCCACCGCATCGGCGCGACAGAAGAAGGTGAAGGAGAGCCGGAAGGGGAGTGCCTGGAGCCGGTCCGCGAGGTCGTGGAGCTTCTCGATGCCCCGCTTGTTCTTCACGATGAAGTTGTCGTCCTCGAAGTTCACGCGGGTGACGCCATAGCGGTCGTGGAGGTGCGTGAGCTCCGCGATCAGGTCGTCGTTTGAGCGCTGCCGGTGGATCGAGCCCTCCTGCAGGCGCTCGTACTGGACGACCGAGCAGAACGTGCAGCGGTAGTAGCACCCGCGACTGGCGAGGACGGAGGCCGGCACGTCGCCGTAGCGGCTCTGGTACTCCCGCAGGATGTCCCTCGACATGTGGGGGAGCACGTCGATGTCGGGCACCTTCGGCGGCATCGCGTTCCGCACGAGGCGTCCCGCCTCGTCGAAGTAGGCGGCCCTCGGCGTGTCTCGCCACTCCGTCCCATCGAGGACCGCGCGGACGAGCGGCGGGAACGTGGTGTCCGCCTCGCCGAGGAGGTAGGCGTCCACGGCGGAGAGGATCTGCAGGTACTCCTTCGACTTGTCGAAGTACGGCGAGTCCGCATCGACCGAGCCGAACATCCCGTACTCGTCTTCGTCGTCCGCCAGGGGTAGGAACGCGCGCGACATCGCGCTGTCGTCCTCCCACGGCTCGGTGGCCCCCTCCCGCCCGAGGTCGCCCGCACCCCTCCCGCGGCCCGTGAGGTCGGAGTCCACGAACGGGCCGGAGACGACGAACGGTGCGGCGAGTGGCTGGGGGATCGGCACCGCCCGGTCGAGGATCGAGCGGCCCTCGGGCGGTACGCGCATCGCCTCGGCGAGATAGGGGCGGGCTGCCTCCACCTGCTCCGGGAGGATCGCGGAGACGGCGATGCTCGGGCCATGCCCGCCGACCACGATGAACGCGTCAGGCAGCCTCGCGCGGAGGAGCGCGACGAACTTCCGCACCGCATCCACGTGCTTGTCGCGCAGCATCGACAGCCCGACCACCCGAGGACGACGCCGGGCGACCTCCTCGACCGATCGGCGCACGTCCCAGCCCTCCACGGAGGGCTCGATCACCTCGACCTCGATCCTCCGTGCTCGGCAGGCGGCGGCGAGGATGCAGGCCCCCATCGGCTCCGCGATCTTCACCTCCGAGAACACCGAGGAGAGGAGGAGCACGTCGGTCATGTCTGGCCCCCGATTAGTCATGCATGATTACTTGTGGTGTGTTACTACTCCGTCATAAATAATGCAACCGATCAACTCTGCCCGGCAATCTCCGCCGGAAGTCGACGGATGCGATGACGGACGGAGGCAAGGGAAATGGCTAGTGCGTTCGTTGCCGGGAACGGGCACGCTCCACCCGGACGAAGAGTCCAGGGAAGGCGTGACCGAATGACGGCGATGCTGACCGCCCTGCGAGGCGCGTTCGGGCAGCACTGGCAGCACACCGCCCGACCGAGCGAGTTGCTGTTCAACTCGCTCAACCAGGTGGCGCTCGTCGTCACGCTCGGCTGGGTGGCCTCGCGCGGTGTCGATGAGTCAGCGGTCGGCGTGGTGGCGGTCGGGGTCGTGCTGCTCGTGCTGTGGCGGGCGGCCGTGTTCCAGCTCGGCTTCCTCGTGATGGACGCGAACAACAGCGGCACGCTGGAGATGGAGATCATCGCCCGTGCGCCGGTGGCGCTCCTGATGCTCGGAAAGACGCTCGCCGCCGCGTCGTTCTACGGCGCCCTCGGCCTCGGCGCCGCGGTTGCCGTGGTGCTCGTCAAGGGCGGTGCGCCCGAGGTCGCCCGCGCTGGCTGGTTCGCCGCCGGCGTGCCCGTCGCGATCGTGGCGGTGGTGTCGCTCGCGTTCCTCTTCGGTCCGCTCACCTTCGTGGTGGGTGGGAAGCCCGGGTTCTTCAACGCCATCATCCCCGCCGGGATCGTGTTGAGCGGGTTCGTCCACCCGGTCGGCATCCTCCCCGCACCCGTCGAGGCGCTCGCCAGGCTCCTCCCGACGGCGTGGGCGATGGAGGCGCTGCAGTTCGCGCTCACCGGCGAGGCAGGAGGGTGGCGGATCGCGCTGGGCTGGTCCGTTGCCCTCCTCCTGGCCGTGGCGACGCTGGCGTTCTCGGCGTGGCTCGTTGCCATCGCCGAACGCCGCGTGCGACAGGTGGGACTGACGTGAAGCTCTTGTCGTCAGAGGGAGCGACCACACCCCTCGTGGCCGTCTCCAACTTCGCGGTCCAGTCCCACCTGTCCTTTCGCGGCCTGTTCCTCTGGCTGAACCCGTGGGCGTATGCCTCCAACATGTTCGCCGCGCCAGTGCTGAACGTGGTCCTGTTCGCCCTCGTCGCCCGCTACGCCACGGGCGAGGACCCCGACGCCGGCCTCGTCCTGGGCGTGGCGATGCTCGCGGTCCCCACGATGGCGAACGGCGGGATCCTGCAGTCCTTCACCTACGAGCGCTCGTTCGGGACGCTCTCAGTGCTCTTCGTGTCGCCCGCGAGCCGCGCCGCCGCGTACTTCAGCCGCGGGGCGCTCCACCTCCCGAACGCGCTCCTTGCGGGCGTCGTCTCGCTCGCGGCGGCAATGGTCGTCCTGCAGCTCGACGTGTCCGAGGCCCGCTGGGACGCCGTGCTGGCCGCGCTCGTGCTGGTGGGAACCTCGTCGGTGGCGTTCGCCCTCGCGGTGGGTAACTTCGCACTCTGGTTCCGCAACTGGCTCGTGCTCTACGGCGCGTCGAACGGCGCGGTCCTCGCCCTCAGCGGCGCGGTCATCCCTCGCGAGGAACTCCCCGCCCTGCTGCGCGCCGTCGGCGAAGCGCTTCCGATGACTCACGGCCTCGAGGCCCTGCGCCGGGCGATCGGGGGCGCCACCGTCGTCGACCTCGGCGGCTTGCTCGCTGCCGAGGTCTTCGTTGCGGGCGGGTACGCCCTCGTGGGGATCGTCATCTACCGGTGGATCGAACGGCGCGCGCGCCGAGAAGGAGCGCTCGATGACTAGTGTGCAGACCCAGCCGATCGAGGGCGTCACGACGCCGTCCCCGGTGTCGCCCTCGGCCGCGATCGAATGCGTCGACCTGTGCCGTGTCTATCGCGGCAAGGGGGGTGAGACGGTCGCCCTCGACGCGCTATCGCTGAGCGTGGAGGCGGGGAGCGTGTTTGGGCTGCTCGGCCCGAACGGCGCTGGGAAGACCACGACCGTCCGCATCCTCTCAACGCTGCTGGCGCCCTCGGGCGGCTCGGCGGCCGTGCTCGGGTACGACGTCGAGCGCGACACGGCGGAGGTACGCCGCCACATCGGCCTCGCCATCGGTGGCGACCGCGGGTTCTACAACCGCCTGACCGGGCGCCAGAACCTTCACGACTTCGCCGCCCTCGCGGGGATCGCGCCGTCCCAGGCGCGCCGCCGCTGCGGGGACCTGCTGGACCTGGTGCGCCTCGGCGATCGCGCGGACGAGAAGGTGGAACGCTACTCGCGAGGGATGAAGCAGCGCTTGCACCTCGCGCGGGCGCTGATCGCGCGTCCTCGCGTGCTGTTCCTCGATGAGCCAACGCTCGGCCTCGACCCGGCGATCGCGCAGGAGTTCCGCGCCCTCGTCCCGCAGCTGGCGTCGGAAGGCGTCACGGTCCTCCTCACGACGCACTACATGCTGGAGGCGGACCAGCTCTGCGACGAGCTCGCCGTGATCGACCGGGGCCGCCTCGTGGCGTCTGGGGCGCCTTCGGCGGTGAAGGCGCGCTTTGGCGACGCCTCCGTGGTGGAGCTGACCGTGCGGAGCGCGGCGCCCGATCTCCTCGACCGCGCGAGGGCGCTCCCGGGCGTCGAGTTCGCCGAGACCGGGGCGGACGGCGTCTTCACGCGCCTCCGCGTCTTCGCGGGGGAAGGTGGCGACGTGCGCGACGCCGTCCTCGACGTCTGCGGGCGCGACAACGTGGAGGGCGTTACCACCCGCTCGAGAACGCTGGAGGAGGCCTACCTGGCGCTCCTCCGCGTCCCTGCGAGCCGCTAACGCACGGGCGGGAGGGCGGTCATCTGCTGCATTGCCGTGGCAAGCAGCCGGCCGCCCTCCGTCCGCACTTCCGCAGTCCCGCTCACCGTCCCCCCGGCTGCCTCCGGCGCGTGCGACCGCACGAGGAACCACTCGCCCTCGTCCGCGATCGGGTGGTCGATGCCGTGGAACTGCACGTGCAGGTCCAGCGACGGCACTACCCACGCCTCGGTGAACCCTCGGCGGGCCGCGGGCAGCATCGCGAGGTCGACGAGGGCGCACATCGCCGAGGCGCGGAGCGCGGAGTCAGCGTCCCAGCCGCCCTCCCGGAAGCGCATCCACGTGTCCAGCGTCGTGTCCGGCCGCACATCCCACGCCGCCAGGTCGTCCTCCGGGATGCGCAGCTCAAGCGCCCGCCCGTACAGCGACGTGGTGCCGTCCGGGTAGGGCCGGCACGCCACCGGCAGCGGGGTGGACTCGCGAGGCCCGAGGCAGCCCGGGACGCCCGCACCGGTCACGCCGATCGTCGGGCCGTCCGCCACGCGGTGGAACAGCGTCGTCGCCGTGAGGGTCGTGCGCTCCTGCAGGAGGTCGGCGCGGACGTAGGCCGCGGTCCGACCGTTGCGCACCACCTCCGTCCTCCCGCGCACCGGGCCGACCTCCGGCTTCGCGAGGTAGTGCACCGCGATCGAGGCGGGGCGTAGCGCCTCGCCCTGTCCGTGCGCGAGCGCTGAAGCGCGCAGCGCGATCCCGCTGACGTACCCGCCGAGGAGTCCGAACGAATGGAACCACGAGTCGGTGATGTGCACGTCGAGTGTGCCGTCCTCGTGCGCCTGGAAATCGGTGTCCGTTACCAGCGATGCCGTCCGCGAAGTCATTCCGCTCTCCCTTCGAGCAGCGCGATAATACACATGAATGAAAAATAGTGGTAAATAATCTACGGAAGGAAACGGAGGACATGATGACCGCGCCACCCGTCCTGAGTAGCGTCTTCGACCTGAGCCGGCTGCCGGAGCATGACCGCTTCGTCGCGGAGCCTTCGGACATCGCGTACGTGTCGGGCTCCCGGCTCGCCGGGTTCGGCAACGCACGGTCCGACCTGGACCTGTTCGTGGTGTACGAGGACCCCGCGCGTGCGAAGGGCGCGCCGCGGATGTTCATCCTCGACGAGTTCCGCGTGGACATGGAGCGGTACTCGCGGACCACGCTGGACGAGGTCGTCCGGGCCGTGAACGAGGTCGACCTCGCGGATCCGGTCGCCGTCCTCGGGCTGGCCCATGCGACGATCGACCTCTACTACCGCACGGCGATCGGGGAGCCCGTTGCCAACGGCGAGGGCTTCCACGCGCTCCTCGAGGCGTTCGACCGCGAGCGCTGCCGCGCGGTGTACGCGCGCTGGGCGGCGTGCCGCGCCGCCTCGCTGCTGGCGGAGGCCCGCGCATTGCTCGCCTCTCCTCACCCCGATCGGGCATACCTCCGCGCGAGGCGGGCGCTGAGCCTTGCCGTGGACTCGTTCGCGGCGTCCGAGGGTGGCGGTGGGGACGGCTATCCCAGCGCCAAGTGGTGCTTCGTGAAGCTCGCGCGTCGCTTCGGGCATGACGCGCCGGAGTTCCGTCGGCCGTGGGCGCTGAAGGCCCGCGGCGACCGCACCGTCGAGGCGTACGTCGCCGAGGTCGCCGCGTACGCCTCGTCGGTCGGGGTGCCGTCGGCGGTGGCGGGGACGATCGAGGAGGCGCGGCTCGCGCGTGATCCTCAGACCGTGCTTTTCGAGGTCGGCGCGCGCCCGCTGCTGGTGCAGCGCAAGACGCGCGTCTTCGAGCTCAACCCGGTGGGCCTGCGAGCATGGCGGCTGTTCGACGGCGCCCGCACCCTCGGCGAGGTGGTGGAGACCCTCCTCGCCGAGGGCTTCCCCAACCGTGAGGCGGTCACGTCCCACCTCGCACGGTTCGCGACACAACTGCGCGATGACGGCCTGCTGCTCGGCGACCTCTACCCGGCTCGATTCACGGACCGACTCACGGAAGGAGCCGCGTGATGCGCGACTCGGAAGCGCCGAGGGCGACCCGGCTGCCGGTCTCCGCCGGCGAACTCGTCTGCTCGCTCCTCGTCGGGACGCGCGTGGGCGCGTTCTACACGACGGTCGCGGAGGACGTCGTTGGTGGCCTCCTCGACGGGCAGGGGGAGCTGCTCGCGGAGTCCGTCCAGGGCCTGCTCGCGCACGGCCTGAGGGCGTACGCCGGCGCCCGTGGCGAGTACCTGCAGGGCGCCCTCGACGAGCTCGAACTCTTCGAGCGGGTCGCCCCTCCCGAGGTCTACCGGGAGGCCGTGGCGCTCGCCACGGAGAATCCGGAGACCATCGACGGGATGGAGGACCTCGCGCGGCGCGTGATGACCTTCATCGAGTGCCGGCTGGACGTCGAGCCCGTGTACCACTGGTGGGATGGCCCGTGGAACCCGCAGCACCAGGCGCGCCACTGGGACACCTGG
>JALOAM010000068.1 GCA_023228765.1 Dehalococcoidia bacterium | reverse complement strand
GCCATCGCGCTCGCCCTCGTACGCGACGGTGCGACCGTCGAGGGCGACGGCACCGATGGCGATGACGCCATCTACGACCCCTTCAGCGGCCTCGCCGACCTCGCCGCGCGACGCCTCCGAGTGCTGCACGACCGCTCGTTCATCGACGACGCCACCCGACTCTGGCGCGGCGCACGCACCGCCGCGCTCTTCGACCTCGAACCGGACGCCCACACCGCCCGACTGATCGAGGACGGCGCCCGCTGGACCGAGGAGATCTCCGGTTCGCGCCTCTGGGCCGAGTTCGCGTACACCGCCGGCCGGGGCCGCATCCTCCCCACGGTCCAGCGCCTCGACGCCTGGGGCGTCCTCCGCGCGGTACACCCCGCGTTCTGTCTCACCCGGCAGTCCGCCACGGCACTCCGCCGCCGGGGCCCGATGCCCGGGGGCCGCCTCGCCGCCGTCCTCCTCGCACCGCTCGCCGGACGCGACCGACACGCGATCCTCAAGCGGTTCCAGGCCTCCAGCGAAACCCGCGAGACCGTCGAGGACACCGCGTGCCTCCTCGACGCCCACACGGACCTCGACACGCTGATCCGCATCGAGCGAGCGGGCCCGGAGGCCCTCACTGCCGCCCGCTGGCTCGACCCGGAGCGCCAGCCCGCGCTCCAGTCCGCCCTCGCGAAGTGGAAGCGCACCAGGCCGTGGCTCACCGCCGACCAGCTCCGCGCCGAGGGCGCCCCGAAGGGCCCGGCGCTCGGGGACGCACTCCGCGGCTTGCGCCGTGCGCGCTACCTCGGCACCCTGAGCACGCCCGCCGAGGCACGCCGCCACGTCCGCCGCGTCCTCGCCGGTGAAGCTGACTGGCCCTGAACGGCGACTGGAACCAGAGGTACCCCATGCGCACCCCGCCCGACCTCGTCTGTGCCGTCTGCCACGAGGAGGCTGAAGACGCCTCCTTGCTCTCGGAGTGCCTCGACTGCTCGCGCTGGTACCACCTGAACCCGTACTCGAACCGGCCGGGCAAGGACTGCGGCGACGCCATGCTGGGCTCCGGCGACGGCGTGGAGACGATCTGCAACGACTGCATCGAGGCCGCCGAGCACCGTCGCGTGGCCGCCCTCGGCGCCGACCGGGCGAAGGCTGAAGGGCTCGCCGGCACCGTGCTCGGCAGCCACATCCCGCTTCCCCCACAGCGCCCCGGCGAAGCCCCCCCGGAGGGCGCCCGCCGCGCCTTCCGCCGCGTGGAAGACGAGTAGCTCGCGATGCCCGACGACCCCGCCGGGCCACGCTCCGCGGAGCCCGCGACCGACCCTGACCTCGTCCCGAGGCCGTCGAAGATGCGCTACATCGCGATCTTCTTCGCCGGCATCCTCGTCGGCCGCGTCGCCTCCGCGAACTTCGCCCCGGGCCCCCTCGGCGCGCTCGACCTCTTCATGTACATCGGCCTCGCGCTCAGCCTCGCCTGGGCCTGGCGCACGTGGGCCCGCCGCGCCATGGTCCAGCGTCACCTCGACGCCGAACGCCGCCGCGAACGACAGGCCAGCACGGCGACCGCCCCGTCAGAGGCCACACCCCCCACCCCGAGGAAGAAGCGCCGCCGCCGCTAGCCCTCCGGTGCCTTCGAACGAACTCCGCCGTCCCTCTCTGTACTTCGACCCCTCTCCCCCTCTGGCGGGAGAGGGTTGGGGTGAGGGCAACCCACGACGCTCGCGCACACTCAGCGCAACGCACCGCCCGAGGCCACCCACCTACCGCCCTGTAGCCACCCCGGGACGCCCAAACCATGTCGCGTCCCCACCGTCCGAGGCGGGCCGCTCCAGCGCCGGTACCGGCGTGAACCCGCAGCGCAGCATGAAGTACAGCCCGCGCCCGTTCGTCCGAGGCACCCGCACGAACATCGGCGAGTAGCCCTCGGCGGCGAGCTTCCGCTCCGCCGCCAGCACCGTCTTCGTGGAGGTCGCGCGGCCGCGCACCTCGCGAGCGGTTGCCACGGCCAGCAACGCGGCCTGTCCGGGCTTCGGGCAGTCGCGCCGCACGAGGGCGACCCCCACGGTCTCGCCGCCCTCGCGCATCTCGAACCACTCACCGAGGCTCTCGGCGTCCTCGGGCATCGCGGGAGCGGCGGCGCGGTCGTGGCCGTCCGTCAGGGCGCGCACGAGCGCCGGCTGGGCCGCCACGCGCGCCGCGTCCGAGGTCACCAGTGACACGCCGAGGTACTTCGTCCAGACGCTCACGTCAGCCGGCGCTCCACCGAGAGCCAGCGTTCCACGTGCGCGGCGAGGGCGTCCGCCTTCATCGTGCGCACCTCGCAGTCCGGCAGGCCCTCCAGGAAGGTCTCGCCGTACTGGCGTCGCACGATGCGGCTGTCCACCACCACGAACGTGCCTCGGTCGGTGGAACCGCGGATCAGGCGGCCGAAGCCCTGGCGGAAGCGGAGGACGGCCTGCGGCAGCGCGTACTCCGCGAAGGGGTCGTCGAACTGGTTGGAGCGGCCCTCGTACACGGGGTCGGTTGGCACCGGGAACGGGAGGCGCGCGATCACGATCTGCGAGAGTGCGTCCCCCGGCACGTCGATCCCCTCCCAGAACGCTGCCGTCCCGAGGATCACGGACCGAGGGCGCTCGTTCAGCAGTCGCAGCAGCCGCTGCGGCGACCCGTCCACGCCCTGCGCGAACACGTTGATCTCGTCCTCGGCCAGCAGTTCGCGCAGCGCTGCCGCGGTCGCGCGCACGGAGGCATGAGACGTGAACAGTACGAGGGTGCGGCCCGCCGAGGCCCGCACGACGTCCGCGATCGTCTGCTGCAACGACGAGTCGTAGGAGGGCATCCCCGGCTCCGGGAGGTCCTCCGCGAGGAGCGCCACCACCGCGCGGCGGTAGTCGTACGGCGACTCGACGAGGAGGGTGTCCGCCTCTTCCATCCCCAGCCGGCGGATCGCGAAGTCGAACGATCCACCCGTGGTCAGCGTCGCGCTGGTCGCGAGGATCGAGGCACGGTCGCCGTACAGGTCCTCCGCCAGCCGCGGCGCCACGTCGAGCGGCGCCCGCCCGAGGCGGATGTCGCCCTCGGCGCGGGTTACCCAGGTGACCTCCTCGCGGCTCGGGCGCAGCACCACCTTCAGCAGCGTTTCGCGCGCCTTCGTCAGCGCCTCCACGTACCGCCCGATCTCGGCGCGGATCGCGTCACCCTGGAGGGCACCCTGCGCCTCGAGGCCGTCGACGGTCTGCTTCACCTGCCCGAGCCGGTCGCTGGTGATCTTGAGGCCGAGGTCGACGTTCACGGCCTCCGTCTCGACCTCCTCCCACGCCGCGTGGCCTCGGCGGGCGGGGGTGAGGGAGATGTCCGAGCGGGGGGCGCCTTCCTCGGCGAGCTCGTTGATGAACACCCGCAGCGCGTCGCGGAGCGCGCGGACGTGCTCGCGCGTCCCGCTCACCGCCACATCCACCTGCTCCGCGAGCGGTGCGAGGCCCGCGAGGGGCGACAGCGCGAGCACCTCGCCGAACGAGCCAGCAAGGCCCTGCAGGCGTCGCGCGAACGCCGGTTCGCCGTGCCGGTCCGCCATCCCGAGGACATCGACGATGTCGCGCAGCTCCTTCATGCCCAGCGTCGCGCTGAAGTGCTGCGTCGCGACGTCCTCCAACCGGTGCGCCTCGTCCACGACCAGGTGGTCGAACGGCGGCAGCACGCTGTCATCGCGGACGGCATTCACGAGCAGCAGCGAGTGGTTCGCGATCACGAGGTGGGACGCCGCGGCGCGTTGCCGCGCACGCAGCAGGAAGCAGGACCCATCGCGCACGTACGCGCACCGCCGGGCGAGGCAGTCCGTGTCGTCCGCCGAGATCTGCGGCCACCACGGCCGCTCCTGCGAGGTCATGTACAGCTCGGCGAGGTCGCCCGTCTCGGTGGTCGGCAGCCAGGCCGCCACCCGCGCGAACAGCCGCACCTCTGCCTCGGTGCGCGGCGAGGGGTCCTGGCGCATCTGCGCCCACCGCTCCAGGCAGAGGTAGTTCCCGCGCCCCTTCAGGACGGAGATCCGCGCGCCGCCGGTCTCGCCCTGCTCGCGCAGGTACGCCTCGACGAGCGCCGCGGAGGCGGGCGCGTCGCGGTGCGCGAGCTGGTCCTGCAGGTTGAGGGTGTGCGTGCTCACCACCACGCGGTCGCTGTTCCGCACCGCGTGCAACAACGAGGGCACCAGGTACGCCATCGACTTCCCGGTGCCCGTCCCCGCCTCCACGGCGAGGTGGCCGCCATCACGGAGGTGCCCCGCGACCGCCCGCGCCATCGTCACCTGCGAGGGACGCGCCTCGTACGTCGCGAACAGGTCCGGGCGTCGCGCCGCGATCCCGAACACCGCGTCGATCTCCTGGGGCCGCGTCACGACCCGCGTGGTGCTCCGCACGAGCGGTTCGAGACGTTCCCGGTGCGGCGCGATCGGCAGCGACGCCATCACCGCGAGCGCTTCCTCGGCGCTGATCGAGGCCTCACCACCTCGCGCGAGGGCGTCGTCGATCAGCGCGATGATGCCCCAACCGGCCCGCTCCGCGAACCCACGCAGCTCCACCAGCAACGACCGAGGCATCCCCTCCAGCCGTCCCAGTAGCGCGAGGAAGATGTCCCGCGTCGCCTCGGCGTCCGCGAGCGCGCGATGCGCCACCGGCATCGCGATCCCCAGCGCCTCCGCGATCTTCCCGAGGTTCAGGCGGTCCGCCGTCGGCAGCAGCACGGACGCCAGCTCCCACGTGTCGAACGCCGGCGCATACGAGTGCACCCGCTCCGCCTCGAGGAACGCGATGTCGAACGCGATGTTCTGTCCCACCAGCGGCCGGTCGCCGATGAACGCCCGCACGGCCTCGCGCACCTCGGAGAACCGAGGCGCACCCGCCACGTCGGCGTTCGAGATCCCCGTCAGGTCCTGCACCTCGATCGGGATCTCCCGCCCAGGGTTCACGAACGTCCGGTAGTTCTCGACCCGCCCGGAGCGGTCAAAGCGCGTCGCGCCCACCTCGATGATGAGGTCGGACTCCACGTTCAGCCCCGTGGTCTCCAGGTCCAGTGCGACGAACTCGTCCAGCACTCAGCGCGCCTCCCGGCAGCTCTCGCGTCCCGACGCATCACCATTCTCGCGGCATCGGAAGCGTCGCCGGGGAGGCGACTGACACCATCTGGCTCGGGGAGTCTCCATCCTACCGACCCCCTCACTCCCCGTCCCTCGCCGTCCCCGTCCCTCGCCGTCCCCGTCCCTCGCCGTCCCCGTCCCGCTCCGCCTCCGACCCCCTCTCCCGGCCCCGCGGGAGAGGGTTGGGGTGAAGGCAACTGCCCTAGTCTGAAACTCATCCCAAGCGACGAGGCACCACCTCCCCACGAGGAAGTGAGTCCACATGCCCACCCGCTCGCTCGCCTCCAGCGTGCTCCGCGGCGCCCTCTGGACCTCCGTCCTCACGTTCCCCCTCGCCGGCCTCTGCGCCCTCGTCTACCGCTTCCCCGTCCCGTTCGCCGGCTACGTCTCGGGTCCGGACGCCATCCCCGGCGCCGTACTCGGGGTCCTCTTCTACGGCCTCGTCGGTGGCGTCGTCCTCACCGTCGGCGCCGGTGCGATCGGCGGTGCAGCCGCCTACGCCATCGCGCGTCCCGATCGAGGCCGCATCGACCGCCTCACCTTCGGCATCTCGCTCGCCCTCGCCGCCATGGCGGTTCTCACCCTGGCCATGCTCGACAAGCTCATCGGCGACTGGTGACACGGGTGGCGTACGCACTCGCCACCGTCGGGGGCCATCGCTGATCCGGAGCAGACCCTCACCCCAACCCTCTCCCGCTTCGCGGGCGAGGGGGTCGGATTGGTGGGACGGGCCGGGCGGGGCCTCCGATTAGCGCCTGCGCCGGACGCCCTGTTAGGATCGGAAACGGTCGTGCTAGGCGGGGCGGTAGCGGTGCCCTGTACCCGCAATCCGCTATAGCGGGGCTGAATGCCCGCCCGAGATCGGTCCAGACGGGACTGTGAACGCCAGGCGGCGTTGAGAGCCTGGTCCCATGCGGCAACGTCCGGTGAACCCCGCCAGGGCCGGAAGGCAGCAACGGTAAGTCGGTCGCGTTGGGCGCCATGGGGTCGCCGGGTTTGAGCAGGCCAGCGGGATCAAGCCGCCAGGACCGCCCGACGGCGGGGCACGGCTACTTCCGACCCCTACCTCGATCGCTCCCCCACCCGAGGAGCACCATCGAGCACTCCGAGGATCCACCTCGCGCACATCTCGGGGGCGCAGATCTAGGCTGGGAGGCGCCGATGACCCCGGCACGTCGTCGGCGCCCATCCTCCGCTGCTCGCCGCGCCAGGCCCGGCGGACATCGCCCCAGGGGCCACGAACCGCTCCCCGAGCCACCCGAGTACCTCAAGCGCCTCGGCATCCGTCCGAGGAAGGCGCTGGGCCAGCACTTCCTCGTGGATGAGTTCCTCCTCGGCGACATCGCGGACGCGGCCGTCCGGGACCCGGAGGTCCCCGTCCTCGAGATCGGCGCCGGGCCCGGCGGACTGACCGAGGAGCTGGCGAAACGGGCGAAGCAGGTCGTCGCCATCGAGCTCGACGAGGAACTCGCCGGCTCCACCCGTGAGCGCCTGCACCAGTACGAGGGGCTCCACCTCCTCGCGGCGGACGTCCTCGACTTCGAGCCGATCGAGCTCCTCGAGGAGTCCGGCGCGGACGCGCCACTGGTGCCGTACGTGGCGGTCGGGAACCTGCCCTACTACATCACGCAGCCGATCGTCCGGAAGCTGCTGGAGGCGGATCCGGCACCGGACCGCATCGTCATCCTCGTGCAGCGCGAGGTCGCCCTCCGCATGGCGGGCGGCGAGGGCAAGGAGTCGCTCCTCTCGATCTCGATCAAGCTCTACGGCGAGCCCCGGGTGCTGTTCCCGGTACCGAAGCAGGCGTTCTGGCCGCCGCCGAAGGTGCAGTCCGCGGTCATCGAGATCGAGCGCTTCGACCGCCCGGCACTGGACCTGACGCCAGGCCAGATCGAGGCGTTCTTCCACATCGTCCGCGCCGGCTTCGCCCAGCCCCGCAAGCAACTCCACAACTCCCTCGTCGACGAGAGCGGACTGCCGCACGAGGGCATCATCGCGATGCTGGAGGACGCCGGCATCGACCCCGTCGCCCGCCCGCAGCACCTCTCGCTGCACGACTGGGAGCGCATGTTCCACGCCTTCATGGCCCGCTTCCCCGGCGAACTCGACGTCATTGAGCGCAGCGCTGAGGACTTCGACGATGGGGACTTCGACGATGGGGACTTCGACGTTGAAGACGACACCGATGAGGACCTCGACGATGAGTAGCGGCCTTCGGCTCATCGCACCCGCGAAGATCAACCTCGCGCTGGAGGTGATCCGGAAACGGCCGGACGGCTTCCACGAAGTCGACACCGTGATGACCACCATCGACCTCGCGGACCGCCTCGTGCTCCGCGAGCGGCCGGAGGGCGCCGGCGTCGAGATCGCCCTCACTGGCGAATACGCCGCGGGCATCGACCCTGAGCACGACCTCTCCCGCCTGGCCGCGATCCGGCTCGCCGAGGCTGTCGGGCGCTCGCCCGACGTGGCAATCGAGGTCGAGAAGCGCATCCCGTCCCCGGCGGGCCTCGGTGGCGGCTCCTCGGACGCCGCGGCCGTCCTCCGAGGTCTGGCTCGGCTCTGGGACCTGAAGTGGCCGATCGCCCGCCTGGAAGCGATCGCAGCGACGATCGGGTCGGACGTCCCGTTCTTCCTCCACGGCGGCGCGGCCCGCTGCACCGGCCGAGGCGACCGCGTCGAGCCCCTGCGCGACCTCACTCCCCTCCGGCTCCTCGTGCTCGTCCCGCCCGTACCGCCGCAGGAGGGAAAGACGGCCCGCCGGTACGCTGCGCTCCACCCGCACGACTTCACCAGTGGCGACCGCTCGAAGCGCCTCGCCGCGCGGATCGCGCGGAAGGCGCCGCCCCCCACGAGCGACCTCATCAACCCCTTCGAGGCCGTGATCGAACGCACCGAACCCGAGCTCGTCGCGCACTATGCGAGGTACGGACAGGCCGGGGCGCTCCAGCTCCATCTCTGTGGCTCCGGCCCCGCCGTCTACCTCTTCATCCGCGAGGACGCGAGGGCCTCCGAGCTGCGTCGCGACTTCCGTGCCGTGGGCGCGACCGTGTTCGAGGCCCGCACCCTCGGCCGCGAGCGCGCGACAGCCCTCGAACCGATCGAGTAAGGCGAATGCTGGACGCGGACCTCGCACAGTCCCTGTTCGCCGGCTGGGTGGCCGGCGCCGTCGCCGGCATGATCGCGACCGTGCTGCTGATGGTGATGCTCGCGCGCAGGCCGGGCCTCGCGACCCGCCTCCCCTGGCAGCAGCGCCTCCCGATCCTCGGCATCGTCGTCGCGAACGCCCTCGTCATCGTGCTGACGATGATCGGGCTGGTCCTCGGCGCGCTGTTCCACCGCACCGGCGGCCCGGAGAGCAGCGAGGTCGCCGCGCGGTTCGGGCTCTACGTCGCCGGCGGCGCGCTCGCCCTCGCCGCGCTCTACGTCTTCGTGCGGGGTCGCGTCCGCACGGACGAGGCCCCGGCCGCGTTGCTCACCCTGGTGATCGCGGGCCTCTCGTTCGGCACGGTGCTGCCCTGGCTCGGCTCCCTCGGACGCTGACAGGTCTGACTCCCTGCTCTGCCTCTGCCTCCGCCTGTGCCTCCTCTGCCTCCCCTCTCCCGGTTTCGGGAGAGGGGCCGGGGGTGAGGGCCCTTCCGGGGCTGGGGTTCAGGGTCCTCGGTCCGCACGGGTAGCCCGAGAAGGTGCTGGCACGTAGACTCGGCCAACCTCACAGACGTCCACCCACCCATCACGACATTTCGGGGGACGAACGACGGGGGAGGCTCCCGCTGGAACTCCATGACGGACTGACCGGTTCCATCATCGACATGCACATCCACACGAATCCGACCTCGTCGGACTCGATGCTGGATCCCCACGAGCTGATGGGCATCGCGCTCGAGATCGGCCTCCGCGGCGTGAACCTCGCCGAGCACGACAAGGTGCTGGAGCCTCACCAGCGGAAGGAATTCCGCGATCAGCATCCGGACGTCTTCGTGAACTTCGGCATGGAGGTCTCCACGGACATGGGCCACATGCTGGCCATCGGACTGCCCTCCTACCTGCAGGGCATCCGTCGCGCGGAGAAGCTGCGCGAGGAGCTGGACAAGCTCGGCGGCTTCCTCATCGTCGCGCACCCCTTCCGGCGCCTGTTCGACCCGGTCACTGCGATGCGCACCGGCGAGAAGTTCGAGCTCACCCCGGCGCAGGCTGCCGAGACCATGCCCGTGTTCAAGGTCGTCCACGCGATCGAGATCGGAAACGGCGCGAACACCCCGCAGGAGAACTACTTCGCCGCGGAGGTCGCCCAGATCCTCGGACTGCCGACTACCGGCGGCTCCGACGCGCACTCCTCCAGCGGTGTCGCCACCTTCGCGACCGGCTTCGCCAGGGAGAACATCTCCACCCCGGAGGAGTTCCTCGAGGAACTGCACGCCGGCCGCTTCGAGGCCGTCCACCGCACGCGCTCGAAGCGCTGGGTGCGCCTCGAGCAGGGATCGATCGAGGCGGCGCTGGAGGCCTGACGCCTCCCAACGCCTCACGGATCGGCCCCCTCCCCCTGTACGGGGGAGGGTTGGGGTGCGGACTGCCCCCTCCTGCAAGACTGAGCGTCGAGGAAGCAGACCACCGCCTGCCTCCCCACCCAACTCCCTCGCAAGCACCGCGTACGGTGCCCCACCCGTAGGATGGTGGCGTGGACCAGACGCGCATCCGGAACTTCTCGATCATCGCGCACATCGACCACGGCAAGTCGACGCTTGCCGATCGCATGATCGAGCTCACCGGCGCCGTGGAGGCGCGGGACATGCGCGAGCAGGTCCTGGACTCCATGGACCTCGAGCGCGAGAAGGGCATCACCATCAAGGCGCAGGCCGTGCGCATGTCCTTCACGGCCGCCGACGGTGACGAGTACCAGCTCAACCTGATCGACACGCCCGGCCACGTGGACTTCGCGTACGAGGTCTCGCGTGCCCTCGCGGGCTGCGAGGGCGCCGTGCTCGTGGTGGACGCGACCCAGGGCATCCAGGCGCAGACCCTCGCCACGCTCTACCTCGCGATGAACCTCGACCTCGAGATCGTCCCCGTCGTGAACAAGGTGGACCTGCCGTCCGCCGACCCCGAGCGCGTCAGCAAGCAGATCCAGGACCTCATCGGCTTCCGCGCGGACGAAGTCCTATTCGCCTCCGGAAAGTCCGGCCAGGGCGTCCTCGACATCCTCGAGGCTGTCGTGAAGCAGGTCCCGCCGCCGAAGGGCGACCGCAACGCCCCCCTGCGCGCGATGGTCTTCGACGCGAAGTACGACGTGTTCAAGGGCGTGATGGCCTACATCCGCGTCTTCGACGGCCGCGTGGACAGCGTCCAGCGCCTCCGCCTGATGCAGACCGGCTCCCGCTTCGAGCCTGTCGAGCTCGGCTTCTTCACCCCCGCCCTCCGCAAGGTCGACCACCTCGAGGCCGGCGAGGTCGGCTACATCGCCACGGGCCTGAAGGGCGTCGCGGAAAGCCGCGTGGGTGACACCGTCACCGTCGACGCCGCCGGCGCCACGGAACCCCTCGCCGGCTACGAACCGGCGAAGGCGATGGTGTTCGCCGGCATCTACCCGACCGACCCGGACGACTACTCCGACCTGCGCGAGGCCCTCGAGAAGCTCACGCTCAACGACGCCGCCCTCCAGTGGCAGCCCGAGACCAGCGCTGCGCTCGGCTTCGGCTTCCGTTGCGGCTTTCTCGGCCTCCTGCACATGGAGATCATCCAGGAGCGCCTGGAGCGCGAGTTCGACCTCGACCTGATCGCCACCGCCCCCTCCGTCGAGTACGAGATCACGAAGACCAACGGCGAGGTCGTCACTATCGACTCGCCCGCCGAGCTCCCCACCTCGAACGAGGTCGATGAGATCCGCGAGCCGTGGGTCGCCGTCTCCATCACCGTCCCCGCGAGGTTCATTGGTGCCGTCATGGGCCTGGTGGACGAACGCCGGGGCCAGTTCGAGAAGATGGAGTACCTCGACCACGCGGAGGACGAGGGCGACTCGCGCGTGCTCGCCTCCTACAAGCTCCCGCTGGCTGAGATCCTCGTGGAGTTCTACGACCAGCTGAAGTCACGCACCTCCGGCTTCGCCGCCATGGACTACCAGCTGGACGGTTACCGCGCCGCCCGCGTCTCCCGCCTCGACATCCTCGTCAACGGCGACCCGGTCGACGCCCTCAGCGCCATCGTCCCCACCGAGGACGCCCCCCAGCAGGGCCGGAAGCTCGTCTCCGCCCTCAAGGAGCTCATCCCGCGCCAGATGTTCGACGTCCCCATCCAGGCCGCCATCGGCGGCAAGGTCGTCGCCCGCGAGACCGTGAAGGCCATGCGCAAGAACGTCCTCGCGAAGTGCTACGGCGGCGACATCACCCGCAAACGGAAACTGCTCGAAAAGCAGAAGGCCGGCAAGAAGCGGATGAAGATGCTCGGCTCCGTCGAAGTCCCCCAGGAAGCCTTCATGGCCGTCCTCAAGGTCCGCGACTAACCCGCGCCCGAGCCTCCGCCTGACTCCGCCTCCCTCGCCCGCGAAGCGGGAGAGGGCTGAGGTGAGGGTCTGCTGTGCTTCTGCCCCTCGGCAATAGCCTCGGCGACCGCTCAGTGCACCCCCGCATGCCGCTCTCGGCGCCAGGGCATCGCCCCTGTCACGCGAGGCACCACCCCCAGCGCCACCAGCCCGAGGACCGTGAGCGACGCGATGATCGCCACGTCGACCACCTCGTCCGCCTGCTCGCGACCGATCCCCACGAGCGCCCACGCCACCACGGCGGCGAAGACGAAGTCCCGCCGCCGGATCAGCAGCACCACCGCCACGAGGGCGGCCAGACCAACGGCGAACGCCGCCCACGCCGCGCCGTCCCCCACCGGCGGCGACACGTCGAGGTCGTTCTGCAGCACATCGGCCAGGACGACGATCGACGCCGCCAGCAGCCACGCCGCCGACATCGAGGCCGGCAGCCAGGCGCACAGCCACCGCGCCCAGCCGTCCTCGCGCATCCCCACGCCGAGGATCACGTAGGTCGCCACGGCAACAGCGAAGTACGCCACCGTGCTCGCCTGCCCGAGCACGTGCGAGTCGACCAGCGTCGCGACCGCGAAGAGCGTGGCGAACACCTGCCCGAGGACGTACGGCGCCGCTACCCGGTCGAGGACCGCATCGCCCCGCTGCTGTGGCATCGCCTGGTACACCGCGAACACCACGTTCGCGAGGAAGATCAGGCCCCAGATCGAGAACGCGTAGTCCGCAGGATCGACCAGCGTGGGTGCGCGATCCTGCTCGGCCTGCGCGCCCTCGACGGCCGCGAACACGTTCACCCCCACCGCGACGAGCGTCGCGAGCGGCACGAGCCAGACGCGCGCGTGTCGCTTCGTGCGAGGGCGTTCCTGCGGGATCAGGGCCATGAGCATCCTCGTGCCTCGCTTTCGATGGCACGTCAGTCCGAGGGCATCGATCTTGCCCGCATCCTGTGTCGCCCCGCATCGCGGAGCGATATCGCTGCTCGCGACCAGACGGACAGTGTGATTGCGGGCCCGATGCCTCCCCGACCCTCGGCGAGGCCACCGTGGGACGTGTGACGCCGGGAATGGGGCCTCAGCCGCTTCTACGCTAGAGTCGTCCGCACGTCCGAACGCGCATGCTGCCGAAAGGGTCGCTGTATGACACGGCAGGTCGTCCAGCCTCGCATTCGCGGGTTTATCTCGCTCACCGCCCACCCGGACGGGTGTGCCGCGAATGTCCGGGAGCAGATCGAGGTCATCGAGCGAGGCGGCCTGCAGGGCAGCCTCGGCACCGCCCTCGTCGTCGGCTCCACCACCGGCTACGGACTTGCGAGCGCCCTCACCACCTGCTTCGGCTACGGCGCGCGTACCCTCGGCGTCGGGTTCGAGAAGGAGCCGTCGGAGGACAAGACCGGCACCGCGGGCTGGTACAACGCCGCCGAGGCGTCCCGCCTCGCCGCCGAACGCAGCCTCTCGTACCGCACGATCAACGCCGACGCCTTCGACGCCACCACCAAGCAGGAGGTCGTCGACACCCTCCGCGAGGGCTTCGGCCCCGTGGACCTGTTCATCTACTCGCTCGCCGCGCCCCGCCGGAAGGGCGCGGACGGCACGATCTGGAACTCCGCCCTCAAGCCCATCGGCCAGCCGTACCACGGCAAGGCCTTCGACCTCCGCTCGGAGACCGTCACCGAAGCCAGCATCGAGGCCGCGACGCCCGAGGAGATCGAGTCCACCGTGAAGGTGATGGGCGGCGAAGACTGGCTGGAGTGGGTGCAGACCCTCGCGGACGCGGGACTCCTCGCGCCCGCCGCCCGCACGATCGCGTTCTCGTACATCGGGCCGGAGGTCTCCGCGCCCATCTACCGTCGCGGCACCATCGGCAAGGCGAAGGAACACCTCGAGCAGAGCGCCGCCGCAGCGGACGCGCTGATGAAGCAGCACGCCGGCCCGGAGGCCGGTGGTTGGGTGAGCGTGAACAAGAGCGTCGTCACCCAGGCCTCATCCGCAATCCCCGCCGTCCCGCTCTATATGTCCGTCGCCTTCCGTGTCATGAAGGACCAGGGCGTCCACGAGGGCGTCATCGAGCAGATCGTCCGCCTCTTCCGCGACCACGCCGGCCCCGGCCTCACCCCCCGGCTGGACGAGGGCGGTCGCATCCGCCTCGACGACCGCGAGATGGCCGACTCGGTCCAGACCGTCGTCGCCGAGTCCTGGGAGCAGCTCTCCGACGAGACCCTCCCCCTCCTCGCCGACTGGGACGGCTACAAGCACGACTTCCAGAAGCTCTTCGGCTTCGCCGTCGACGGCGTCGACTATGACGCCCCCACCGAGGTCGACCGCCCCCTCAACGCCTAAAGCGCCCTCGCACACCGCCGCTCCCCCTCCGGTCTGACCCCCTCTCCCGGCTCGGCGGGAGAGGGCGGGGGTGAGGGTCCGCCTCCGCCTCCGCTCTCAGCCTCCCCTCCCCCAGCAGTCAGCAGCTCGTCCGGCTGATCAGCCCCGACAGCTTCTGCAACGACAGCTCCGTCCCTCGACGGTTGTCCGCCAGCGAGATCCCGACGGGGATGTCCTCGAAGTCGAGCGTGAGGTTCGTGCCCTGCCGCGTCGGGGCGAGGGTGGCCGTCATCCGCATCGTCCCCGCGAACCGTGGATCCTCCGACTCGAACTCGATCGCCTGCACCACTCGCTCGTTCGGCACCAACTCCACGAACCGCGCCCGGTAGACGTCCGTCCCCGTCGAGGTCTTCCCGGCCCCCTCGTCCGCCGCCGGATACGTCAGCCGCATCCGCACCTCGCCACCCTCGCGTCCCTCGAACGCGAGCACCTCCGCGGTCATGTCGCCCGGCGCCAGCCACTGCGCCACGACCTCCGGATTGAGGAACGCGCGATACACCGTCTCCGGCATCGCCTCGATCAGCACCACGTTCCGCGTGCTACGCCCGTGACCCGTCATATCGCCCCTTCCCACTTCGACTCCCCGCAGACCTCCGAACCTCAAGATGACAACCCACACACCAAAGTGGCAGGATGCGCCCATCGCAGGGAGGACTCACTGACCAGCGATCAGGCGAGAGGCGATCATGCGCCAGATCTCCGATCACGTATTCGCCGAGTTCCTCTTCTGGGGCTGTAACCCCGGTTACCTCACCACCCCGGACGGCGTGTTCATGATCGATACGCCTCAGCAGCCCATCGACGCCATCCGCTGGCGTGAGCACATCGAGACGCAAGGCGTCATCCGCCACCTCGTGAACACCGAGCCGCACATCGACCACATCGCCGGCAACGCTTACTTCTCGGGCGTCGAGGTCATCGGGCAGCGCGGCATGCTCCCTCGCTACGAGGAGATGGTCCCGAGGATGGACGGCGAGGAGCGCCGGAAGGCGCTGGAGGAACAGGACCCGAACTCCTCCTGGCTCATCGCCCACCCGGCCTACCCGCCCAATCCCCCGACGAGGTTGTTCGACGACCGGCTCGCGCTCGACCTCGGCGGGCAACGCATCGAGGTGATCCACCACCCGGGGCACACCCCACCCCAGACCTCGGTCTGGCTGCCGGACGAGGGCGTGATCTTCACCGGCGACAACGTCTTCCACCACGTGAAGACGTTCATCCAGGAAGGCAACCCGTGGCAGTGGTTGGAGTCCCTGGACGCCATCGCCGCCCTGGAGCCCGCGGTCATCGTCCCCGGCCACGGCGAGCCCTGCACCACCGCCTACCTGGCCGAGCAGGGCGAGATCATCAAGGCCTGGATCGGGGCCGTCGAGGACCTCGTGCGGAAGGGGATGACGCAGGAGGAGGCCCGCACCCAGCGGCCGAACACGGACCCGTACCGGATCGGCCAGCGCCTCTTCCCGATCGAGGACGGCCTGAACACGCGCATCATCGACAACCTCTATCCTCGGGTGAGGGAGCGGATGGCGGATTGAACCACCTACGCCACGAGATGCGCCGCGAGGCCGATGACGCTCCGCCGAGGACGGCCACACGTCCGAGGATGGCGATGACCATCCGCGCGAC
>JALOAM010000067.1 GCA_023228765.1 Dehalococcoidia bacterium | reverse complement strand
GTCCACCAGCACGTCGCCGGGGGCGGCGTAGGCGCACTTGTCGCGTGCCATGCACGTGGTCACGGGGACGTGATCGCCGAGGTGGGCGCGGACCCAGCGGCGCTTCTGCACCTCGGCCCAGTCGCCGCGGGGGAGGCCGGTGAGGATCTGCGGGCGGAAGGGGAGGCAGTAGGACCACAGGAGGTCGGCGTCCGGCATCTTCGGCATCGTCTCGAAGAAGCCGCGCTCTCCGGAGGCGAGGCGCCACATCTCCTTCAGCGGCAGCTCGCGTGGGCGCTTCCCGAACAGGGCGAGGAAGTGGCCCTCGAAGTCCGCGAGCACACCGTCCAGGTCGAGGTAGAGCGTCATGCGGTGATCGAACGCGCCAGCGCGTTGCACGAGGATGACCGGCAGCAGGCGAAGCGCATCAGCTTCCTCCTCGCCTCAAGCCCACCTCAGGCCAGGAGCGCCTCGGCCGCCTCGTGGGCGAGGCGGTGGTTGATCACGTAGGCGGCGCGTGCGCCGGAGCCGACCGCCATCACGACGGTCTGCGTCCCGCCGAGGAGATCGCCGGCGGCGAACACGCCCGGGATGGTCGTCTCACCGGCGTCGTTGACGCGGACGAACGGCAGGAGGCCCTCCGGCCCCTCCACCGGGAAGCAGCCCAGCGACGTGGCGAGGTCCGAGCGCGGCGTCACGTTGGGTGCGACGAAGAGCCCGCCCAGATCGATGGCATCGCCACCCTCGAGGAACACGCGGAGCCCGCCCTGCCCGACGCCCTCGACGCGCTCCACCGGCTCGGTACGGACCGTGACGCCGAGGCGGGCCAGGCGATCGATCTCGACGGCGGCGGCATCGGCCGTGCTCTCGGGGCCGGCGTCCTGGATGAAGGCGGTGAGGTCCGTGCTCCAGCCGCGCAGCAAGCTCGCGCGCTGCCGCATCGTCCGCCACGAGCCGAGGAGGCCGAGCGGGCGGTCCCGTACCTCCCAGCCGTGGCAGTACGGGCACTGGTGGACGGCGCGCCCCCAGAGGTCGGCGAGGCCCGGGATCTCGGGCGGTGCATCCGTCAGCCCATAGGCGAGGAGGACGAACCGCGCTCGCACGGTCTCCCCGTCCGCGAGCCCGAGCCGGAAGCCGGCGCCCGCAGCCGCGGAACCCTCGGACGCGTCGAGGGCTGACGCGGACTCCACGAGGATGGAGCGCACCTCGACGCTGTCGTAGGGGCGCAGCTCCTCGCGGGCGCGTTGCAGGAGTTCGCGGGGCGCCGTGCCATCGTTGGCGAAGAAGCCATGCGAGGCGTGCGCGGGCGCGTTCCTCGCGGGGCCGCCGTCGCAGACCAGGACGCGCCGCCGCGCCCGTCCGAGGATGAGCGCAGCGCTGAGGCCGGCGAACGCCCCGCCGACGATCACGACATCGAAGGTCGCTTCGCTGCTCGGCTGTGTCATCGCGTGACCGCCTCTGACTCCCCTCTCCCGGCTCCGGGAGAGGGGGCGGGGGTGAGGCCCTCCGCCGGTCTACCGGACGGGGACACCTCGGGCGGGGAACTTCGCGGTCAGGGCGAGGACTTCTTCGCGCACACGGGCATGCTCGGCGGAGTCCTTCACGTCGCGCAGAACGCGGGCCATCCACTCGCCGATCTGCTGCATCTCCGCCTCGCCCATCCCGCGCGAGGTGATCGCGGGGGTGCCGAAGCGGATACCGCCGCCGACGCGCGGGCCGTGCTCGTCGAACGGGATCGAGTTGAAGTTCACCACGATGGCCGCCGCCTCGAGCGCGTCGGCCGCCTCGACGCCGGTGAGGCCGTTCTTCGTCACGTCGATGAGCAGGAGGTGGTTGTCCGTGCCGCCCGAGACGAGGGTGAAGCCGGCGTCGAGGAGCACCTGCGCCAGGGTCTTCGCGTTCGCTACCACCTGGTGGGCGTACTGCTTGAACTCCTCGGTGGCGGCTTCCTTCAGCATCACGGCCTTGCCCGCGATGACGTGCATCAGCGGGCCACCCTGCGAGCCGGGGAACACGCCGGAGTCGATCTTCCGGCGGAGGTTCGCGTCGCACAGGATCATCCCGCCGCGCGGACCTCGGAGGGTCTTGTGCGTGGAGGAGGTCACGACCTGCGCCAGCCCGGCCGGCGAGGGGTGCGCGCCGCCGGCGATGAGGCCGGCGAGGTGGGCCATGTCCGCGATGAGGATGGCACCGACCTCGTCCGCGATCTCACGGGCACGCTTGAAGTCCCAGAGGCGCGGGTACGCCGTCGCCCCGGTCATGATGACCTTCGGCTGGTGCTCCTTCGCGAGGCGCTCCATCACGTCGTAGTCGATGAGGTGAGTCTCGCGGTCCACGGCGTAGGGGACGAAGTTGTACTGCTTACCGCTCGCGTTGACCGGCGATCCGTGGGTCAGGTGGCCACCCGCGTCCAGCTGGAGGCCCATGACCGTGTCGCCGAAGTTCAGCAGCGCCAGGTAGACCGCCATGTTCGCCTGCGCCCCGGAGTGGGGCTGCAGGTTTGCGTGGTCCATCCCGAACAGTGCCTTCGCACGCTCCCGCCCGAGGTCCTCGACGCGGTCGACCTCGGCGTTGCCGTGGTAGTAACGCGCGCCCGGGTACCCCTCCGCGTACTTGTTGGTGAGGACGGAGCCCACGGCTTCCATCACGGCGGCGGAGGCGTAGTTCTCGCTGGGGATCATCTCCAGCACTTGCTGCTGGCGCTGCTCCTCGAAGCGGATGATCTGCGCGACGTCCGGGTCTACTTGCTCGAGGGCGCTCATGGCATCCTCCCCTTCAGGCGGAACACAGTCGTCCGGGGGTGCGAGGGGGCCGACTGAGGCCCGATGGTATCCCCGCTGCCCGCTACGTCCGAGGGTTCGACCGCCGCACGAGGATCCCGCCATGCCCGCGAGGAAGAACCACCCGGACGCCCCACTCGTCGAGGAGATCATCGACCGGCTCACACCGTTCGCGCCGGTCTCCTCGCGCTTCATGTTCGGCGGCTGGGGCCTGTTCGTGGAGGGCCTGATGTTTGGCCTCGTGGACGACGGCTCCGTGTTCCTCCGCGCCGACGAGGTCAACCGCCCCACCTTCGAGGCGGCGGGGCAGCGCCAGTGGGTCTACGAGATGAGGGGCAAGCCGACCACGCTCCCCTACTTCTCCCTCCCCGAGGACGACTTCGACGACCCGGAGGCCCTCCGCGCCTGGTTCGAGGGCGCCCGCGAGGCGGCGATCCGGAACGCGAAGCCGAAGAGATCGCGGGTGAAGAAGCAGACCTAGCCACCCGCCGTCGCGGCGTCGTGCTCGTCCCACGCCCACTGGTTGAGCAGCTCCAGCGATCCGCCCACAAGGGAGTGCCCGCCGAGGACCACCGGCACCGGGGACACCTGCACCGCCTCCACGATCGCGCGGAGGGCGGGGTCCTCGATCTCCTCGGGGCGGCGGAGGTCGGCGGCGAACCGGTCCGCCCTCGACGCGCGGATGCCGAGCTGGACGAGGGCGGGACGCAGGTCGATGAAGGCGGCGTCGCAGAGCTCGGGGAGCAGGACGCCGAAGGTCCGGACGGGGCCGGCCTCCAGGATGAGCTGCCCGAGGATCGAGCGCGCGGTGCCAGCTACATCGGTGCCGGCGGACTGCATGCCGCGCTCCTCGGAGAGTAGACGGATGCGGCAGGCGGTCTCGGTCTCGAGGTACTGCCAGGTCCGCGAGGAGACACGCCCCGCGACGAGCACCTCGGCGGTGCGGTCGACGAAGGGGCGTGCCGCGCGCTGCATCCGCTCGACGGCTGGCGCATCGGCGAGGGCGGCGGTGAGCCGGGGCCCGGCGCGACCGGAGAGCGCGAGCGCGAGCGCGTCGCTGGGCGTGTCGAGGTTGAACTGCGTCGCCAGTGTCCGCGGCAGCTCGACGACCTCGATGCCGTGCTCGTCCCGGAGCCGGCGCGGGATCGCGTTGTCCTTCTCCGCCACCGGATCGAGGAGCGCGACCGACTGCGGGTCAGTGAGCGCGAAGAGGTCGGACGAGAAGCGGTTGTTGGTGACGCACACCCCGTCCGCCATAGCCAGGACCAGGGCCTCGAAGTCCGCGGGGCGCAGGAGCGGGCCGCTGCCCGCACCGATGTAGGCGACGCCCCCGCGCGGGAGTTCCTCGGCGAGCGCGACGAAGGCGGGACCGAAGCGGAATGCGCTGCCTGAGGTACCCACGCCGTCGATGCGCACCTCTAGCCCGTCGGGGACAGCGAGGCCCGGCGCACGGTCGGCGGCGAGGACGACCCGCGCGAACGCGCCGGAGGCGAGGGCGACCTCCGCGGTGTCGAGCGCGGCAGCTTCGAGGACGCCGCGCATCCACTCCTCGACGGGGGAGCCCTCCATCCCACCGAGAAAGATCGCGAGCGAGGGCGTCGCGCTGCCGGAGGTCATCAGTCCTCCCGCGCGACGGCGAGCACGTACACGCGCTCCGCACCGGCGGCCTTGAGGGCGCTCGCGACCGCATCGAGCGTCGAACCGGTGGTCGTCACATCGTCCACGACGAGGACGGCAGGCGGCGGGACACCCCGGACGGCGAACGCACCCACGAGGTTCGTCGCGCGCCGCTCCGCGGAAAGCGTCGCCTGTGCCGGGGTGGAGCGGACGCGCGCGATGAGGCGCCCGTGCTCCCGGACCCCGGTCGCCCTCGCGATGTGCCGGGCGAGGATCGCGGCCTGGTTGTAACCGCGCCGCCGCTCCCGCACCCGCGCGAGGGGGACGGCGACCACGGCGTCGTAGCGCCACTCCGGCGGGATCACCTCCACGGCCGCGCCGGCCAGCACGGGCAGGTGCGACGTGATCCCTCGGAACTTCGCTTCGAGGATCGCGCGCCGCGCGTGGTCCTCGAAGCGGAAGGGGGTACGGAGCGCATCGAACGCGGGGACGTCCGGCCCCTCGCTCGCGCAGCGCTCACACCACGTGGTCGGGACGGGCCGCCAGCAACGCGCGCAGCGGGAGCCCTCGGCGGGTGGGAAGGCGGTGAGGCACTCGGGGTGGAGGGACGCACCGAAGTCGCCGCAGACGATGCACTGCTGCGGAAGCAGCACGTCCAGGAGCCCCGCACGCAGGCGTGTCGCGATGTCGGAGCCGCGACGGGCGAGGGCGGTCGTGCTCATGGCGTGCAGCATCGCACGACTCTAGTCGAGCAGCCCCTTGCCACGCGCCCACGCGACGAGGTCAGGCGTGCCGTGGTGGGTCTCCGCCTCGGTCGCCTCGGGGCCGGTGAACCAGCGCAGCTCGTCGAACTCGCCGGAGGGCGTCCCGTTCGTATCGAGCACGGGGCCGGCGTAGACCGCCTCCGTGTGGTCGCCGCTGGCGAACAGGCCAACGAAGCGCTCGGCGCGCGCGCTCACCCCGGACTCCTCCAGCAGCTCGCGCTCCGCGGTCTCCTCGGGTGTCTCGCCGGGCTCCATATGGCCGGAGGGGCACGCCCAGCGTCCCGCGCCGTCACGTCCCTGCCGCCGCCGTCCGAGGAGCACACGCCGCTCCTGGATCGCGAGGAACCCCGCGGTCGGGCTCGGGTTGTCCCAGCGGAACCAGCCGCAGTTCGAGCAGCGCACCGCGCCGTCCTCCCCCGGCGCGCCGAGGGGTGTCGCGCAGCGGATGCAGAACCGGAACGGTGCGCGGCTGCGGCCCGGCGAGGTCACCTCGCGGAAGGTGACGATCCCGTGCTGCGTCGGATCGGGTGCCTCGACGAGTCCGCGCAGCGCCGCCACGGTGGTCGAGAACGGGATCTCGTCCCATGGGATCTCGTCGAAGTCGAACCAGCGCACCTCCGCCGACTCCGGCCCGGGGCGAGGTTCCTCGCGCGGGTCGAGCTCGGCGACGAACGGCATGACGACGTGGTGCGGCGTCAGCACCGTCCGAGGCGGCATCGCGCGGAGCACCGTCGGCGTGACGAGGGCCTCCTCCTGCGTCTCGCGGACGGCGCCCTCCCACGGCGTCTCACCGCGCTCGACGAAGCCGCCGGGGAACACCCAGCCACCTGCGCCGCGCTCCATGTGCGCCGCGCGCCGGACCAGCAGGACGCGCCCCTCGCGGAGGATGAACGTGCCAGCCACGGGGAGGGGGTTCTTCCAGTCGGTCACGCCGCAGTTCGCGCACTGCCAGTGGTGGACGAGGCGCGGGGCGATCCGGTCAGAGCCGCACGCGGCGCAGTAACGACGGTCCGGCGGAGAGGTCATCGAGGGCTACGCGCTCGGCGGTGTCGAATGTGTCGAGGGTGACGGGACGACGCCGTCCTGCCAGTGCGAGCCGTCCGGACCCCACTCCCTCTTCCAGACGGGCACGGTCTCTTTCACCCGGTCGACCGCGCGCAGCGCCGCCTCGAACGCGTCGCGTCGGTGCGCCGCGCTCACCGCGACCACCAGCGAGGTCTCCCCCACGACGAGTGGCCCCACCCGGTGATGGATCGCGATCGCGTGGACCTCGCGGTCTCGGTACTCCTCGGTGACCTCGTCGGCGACGACTTCCAACTGGCGGAGCGCCATCCCCTCGTACGCCTCGTACTCCAGCCGCTCCACCGCGCGCCCCTCGTGGTGGTCGCGCACGACGCCCTCGAACACCACGCACGCGCCGCTGGCCGGCGTCATCACCGCCTCGCGGATCGCGTGCGCATCGAGGACCTCCGACGTCACGAGAAACCGGGGCGTCACGCCACCGCCGGAGATCGGCGGGATGAGCGCGACGGTGTCCCCGTCGCGGAGGACGGTCCCCGGATCGATCACGTACTCCTCGTTCACCGCGAGCGCGACGCGAGGCATGTGCGGCCCGAGCCCCTCGCGCTCCGCGAGCCGCGCCCGGAACGCCTCGACGGTCACGATGTCGCCCTCGAACCGCTCGGTGAAGCAGTCCACGCCGGCGGCATCACGCAGGACGGCGAAGAGACGGACGGTGATCTGCACAGCGGCACTCCCGAGGCAGGTCCGGGGTGGGGGATACGACCAGTATAGGCGCGGCGCTCCGGGCTTCTGCGTTCTCCCTTCTCCCTTCCGCCTCCCCTCTCCCGGTTTTGGGAGAGGGGCCGGGGGTGAGGGCCTTCCGGCGCGAGCGCCCGGCGCGGCGGAGAGCGATGCAGGTGCAGAGGGCCCTCACCCCAACCCTCTCCCGAAACCGGGAGAGGGGGTCGGAATCGGAGGGCAGAGGGGGCGTGCGAGAGAACTACGGCTTCAGCGTGCGGTAGTCCGGCGCGGTGATATCGCGGAGCAGGGACACCTCGGTGTCCGCGAGGCGCGAGGCGATCCGGGGCTCGAGGTCACCGAGGCGCTTGTTCGTGGTCACCACGGTCAGGGCGCGGGCGACGTGGCGGTGGTTGAGCAGCTGGTACAGCTTCTCTTCCGCCCATGGGCTCGACTTCTGCGCCCCGAGGTCGTCGAGGATCAGGACTTCCGCCTCCAGCAGGGACTTGAAGAGCTGGTCGTAGCGCCTCGGGGCGTCGGGGGCATAGGTGGCGCGCAGCTCGTCGAGGAGGTCCGGGACGGTGGCGAAGGCGACGCGCTGGCCGTCGTCGAGACGCACGTTGGCGATCGCGGCGGCGAGGTGGGTCTTGCCGCAACCGGTGCCGCCGGTCAGGACGAGCCAGCCCTCGGGGTCGCGGGCCCACTTCAGGGCGTCGCGGTAGGCCGCCTCCAGCGAGGTGCGCTGCGCACCCTTGAGGCCGATGCCCGAGGGCGTGAAGTCGTCGAAAGTAAAGCGCGCGAGCCGCTCGCGGTTCATCGCGCCGATGTGGACGTAGCGGGGGGCGGCGTCGCCGTGCGCCAGCTCCACCACCTGCGACATCGCAGGGTCGACGAGGCGGCTCGACAGGCGCTCATCGATCTCGGTCGGCGGCTTCACCGCCGTGAACACGGTGGGGAGCGCCGCGTTGAAGCGGTACGAGACGATCTGGAAGAACTTCTCGCGCGCCCACGCGGTCTGCGCGTAGGCGTCGAGGTCATCGAGGATGAGCAACGGCGCGGTCTTCACCTGCTCGAGCTGCGCGTCGTAGCCGACCTCGGCGTCGTCGTCGTAGCCGGCGCGGAGCTCGTCGAGGAGATC
Organism: Dehalococcoidia bacterium; assembly: GCA_023228765.1. Classification (GTDB taxonomy): domain Bacteria; phylum Chloroflexota; class Dehalococcoidia; order UBA2979; family UBA2979; genus W-Chloroflexi-9. Next base: position 7,643 of record JALOAM010000067.1, on the reverse strand, counting down.
AGCGACGCCGAGGAAGAGCGCGGCCCGACCGTGCTCGATCGCATCGCTCGCGACGGCGGCAGCGAGGTGCGTCTTACCGGAGCCGTGCGGCCCGACGAGGACGAGCCAGCCCTCGGGCGCCTCGGCGAAGCGACGCACGACGCGCACGGCCTCGCGGTAGGAACGCTGGAGGCGCTCGTCGTTCGAGCGCCCGGCGTCGATCAGCGTCGCGAACGTGAGCCGCTGGAACGGCCCGAGTCGGGAGTAGCGCAACAGACGCGCGCGGCGCTCGTCCGGCTCCTCGTACCGCGCGCACTCGCACGGCTGCGGGCGCCCGAAGCGCGGGTCGGTCGGGTCCGTGGTGACGCGCACGAAGCGCGCGCCCTCGCATAGGGGGCAGAGGTCCTCGGGCTCCTCCAGCGTCGAGGCGTCAGTCGCGGCGGTAGAGGTGCTCGTAGGGATCGACGCGGCCTGGTCGCCCAGGATGTCCTTCAGCTGCTTCATCTCGCCTCCCTTCCGCCTGCCACCGCCGGAGGATCGCCTCGGCGTAGGCCCACGATCGCTTGTTCTGCCGCGCCGCCTCGCGCAGTGCGTCCTCCACCCAGCCGGCCGGGTAGGTCTGCTCCGCCTCCGCGAGCGCCGCACTGACCGAGGGCGACAGCGTCCCGACCTCCGCCTCGTACGTCGCCACCGCGCCCTGCGGCTTCACGACCGTCCGAGCCACCACGCGCCCACCCTCGGGCACCGCGTCGAGACCGCCCGCGATCCGATCCCTCAGTCTGCGCCCCGCCTCGTTGTTCACGAACACGAGCGCGTCACCGTCCTCGAGGGCGAGCGTGAGCAGCGTCCCTCGCTCCGCCGCGAGGTCCGCCGCGCGCCGCACCACCTCGCCCACCGCGTCGCCGTAGTGGCGCGCGAGGGGCGCCTCCGCCGCCAGCGCGCTCGCGCGCAGCGCGTGCGGCCGTCCGGGACGGGGGATCGCGTAGAGCGCGTACAGGGTGACGCGCAGCTCATCCGGGTCCGCGATCTCCTCGAGCAGTTCGGTGAAGAACTGCACGGGCAGCGTGGTGGCGCGCTGCCCGGCGCGGAAGCCCTCGAACGGCGCGAGGCCTCGCGCAGCGCGGGAGCTAGAAGCCGTCATACCCGGGCTCGGGGCGCAGGAGGAGGTCCTGGAACGAGGCGGTCTTGTCCACCCAGCGGACCGTCACGCTGCCGGTGGGCCCGTTCCGGTGCTTCGCGATGATGATGTTCGCGAGACCCGTCGGGTGCGCTCCGCCAGGCTCCTCCGGGTGCTGGTCCTGCCACTCCTGCGGCTTCAGGTACATGTCCTCGCGGTAGATGAACATGACGATGTCCGCGTCCTGCTCGATGGAGCCGGACTCACGGAGGTCGGACAGCATGGGGATGTGCGGGTTGCGCGTCTCCACCGCACGAGACAGCTGCGCGCCCGCGATCACCGGCACGCGCAACTCGCGCGCCAGCTCCTTCAGCGACCGCGAGATCTGGCTGATCTCGTTCGCCCTCGTGTCGGCGCGGCCGGCGCCGTGGAGGAGCTGGAGGTAGTCCACCACCACGAGGTCGAGACCGTGGTCGGCCTGCAGGCGGCGGCATTTCGCGCGGATCTCGGGGACGGAGAGCACGGCGGAGTCGTCGATGAACACCGGCGCGGTGCCCAGGTGGCCGTGCGCGCGCATCACCTTCGCCTCCTCGGCCTCCGTGTGCCGTCCGAGGCGCAACCGCGACATCTCGACACCGGCCTCGGCGGAGAGCATGCGCATGGCGAGCTGCTCGCCCCCCATCTCGAGCGAGAACAACGCGACGGTGCCCTGCTGCCCGATGGCGCAGTTCCGCGCGAGGTTCAGCATCAGCGAGGTCTTACCTCCACCGGTCCGCGCCGCGAGGATGACCAGGTCGCCGCGCTTGTACCCGCCGGCGAGCAACTCGTCCAAGTCCATGAACCCGGTGCGGACGGCGGACGCGAGTTCCCCGTCGGCGTCCTCCTCGGGCGCTTCGAGGAACTCGTCCAGCAGGTCGCGCAGCGCCTTGAAGTCCCCGGCCGCCTCGGCGGTGCGCAGGCCGAGGAGGAGTCCCTCCGACTGCGAGAGCACGGACTTCACGTCCGGTCCGCCCTCGTACGCGAGGGAGGCGATCTGGCCGGCGGCCTGGATCAGCCGTCGATAGAGCGCGTCGCGCGCGACGATACGCGCGTGCGTCTCGACGCCGACGGCAGTGAAGTACTTGCCGGCGACCTCCACGAGGTACGGCTCGCCCCCCGCCTCGTCCAGGTGTCCCGCACGGTCGAGCTCGTGCGCGACCGTGGGGATCGTGACCTCCTCGCCGCGCTCGGCGACGGAGAGGCAGGCCTCGTAGATCCAGCCGTTCTGCTCGCGGAAGAAGTCCTCGGGCCGCACGATCGGCAGGACGCGCGCGTAAGCGTCGTCATCGAGCAGGAGCGCTGCGATGACGGCTTCCTCGGCGGAGACATCGTGCGGCGGGAGCCCGGTCTGAGGACGGCGGCGCTCGGCGAAGCGATCGCGGTTGTCGCCGAGGAAGGAGCCAAGTGAGCGAGGACCGCCGCTGACCACGATGCACCCAGCCAGGGGAGTTGCGGAACCGGCACCGAGCCCGGCGGGTAAAGAAAACCCCGGTACCGACCGGTACCGGGGATCGAGCCCATCTGCTCGGGAGAGCCCCCATTTGCTCGGGAGAGCTGGGGGCTCGGGAGGACGGCCGGCTAGCCGTTCTCCTCCTCGGTGTTCTCTGAGCCCGGCTCCGACGCGCCATCGGCGTCGTCGGTCTCGGCGGCGTCCTCCGAAGAGGCCGCTGCTTCGGCACGAGGAGTCTGGACTTCTTCCTCCACGGGTGGATTCAGAAGCGCCTCGACCGCTGCGTCCACGCCTTCCGGCGCATCTTCAGCGACGACCACCAGCTGGACCTCCGGCGTCACATTACGCGACAGCCGAATCCCCACGGTGTAGACCCCCACACGGCGGATCGCCTCGGGCAGCAGTATGCGACGACGGTCCAGGTCTTCGCCGAGAATCTCCCCAGCCTTCTCGGCGACGTCAGCATTTGTGACAGACCCGTACAGTCGTCCCTGCTCTCCGACGCGGGCCGTGATGACAAGAGGACGCTCGAACTTGCCGACAAGCCCTTGCGCCTTCTCGTCCTCAGCCCGTTGCCGCTCCTCCTCGATCTCCCGGAGCCTTTCGGACCGGGCGAGCAGTTGCGGTGTTGCCGGCGCGGCAAAGCCACGAGGCAACAGGTAGTTCCGGGCATAACCACGAGTGACGTCCTTGACCTCACCCATGTAGCCGGATCCCTCAACGGTCTCCAGGAACACGACCTTCACGTCAGATGACCCTTCGGCGTGCCGGAGCCGGGACTGACGCCATCTTGCGTGGAGACGGCGACTCCGGCCCAGCAGTTGTCTACATGTCCGTACACGGAGGAACCACATTTGGGACAAGTTGTCCCAGCAGCCCGCTTCGTCTTTTGATGGGAACTGGATCGTGAGCGATCGAGCACCCGCCGCGACGTAATAGCGTATCCGCGCACCTCTCGTAGGAACAACCTCCGAGCTGGAGTCGCAGCCTCCATCGCGAGGTAGCGACTACCACCATCGTAGAACACACGTTCTTGCATGTCAAACGGATGTTCTGGTTAACTTGCTCCCCGCCCGCAGCGTTCTCCCGCTTCCGTGCGTCGATCACTGACGTCGTCCCGAAGGAGCACCTCCGATGACCCTCACCCCCCGACTCACCGAGCCTCACCTCGATCCGTCCTACGGCATCACGCACGCCGCGCCGGATGCCTCCTGGCCCGCGATCGAGGAGAAACTGATCGCCTCGAGGAATTACTGGATCTGCACGACACGCTCGAACGGCGCGCCGCACTCGAAGCCGGTCTGGGGCGTCTGGTCCGACGGTCTGTGGTTCAGCACCGGCGCCAACGCCGTCACCGGGCGCAACCTCGCGCGCGACCCTCGCGTCTCGGTCCACCTCGAGAGCGGCGACGACGTCGTCATCCTCGAAGGGTCGGTCGACGCGATGTCGATCGGTGACATACCGCAGGAGGCCACCCGCGCCTACGAGCAGAAGTACGACTTCGATCCGACGGGCGACGAGGCACCGGACGGGACGTGGTACCGCCTCGTCCCCTCGCTCGCGCACACCTGGCTGGAGGACGACTTCGTGAACTCCGTCGGCCGCTGGGAGTTCGATTAGACTCCCCCCGATCTGGGAGGCCGCCATGCCCGCGCCCCGTACACCCTCCACCCGCGCCGCCACCGCCAGCGCCACCACGCTCCGCAAGCGCCGCGACCGCCTCATCAAGATCTGCGCCGCCTATCCGCAGACCGAAGCGGCCAACCGCTACGACAACGAGCACCGGTCGCTCGAGGTGGCCGGGAAGCGCTTCGGCTACTACCTCGTCGACCACTTCGGCGACGACGGCCGCAGCGGCGTCGTGCTGAAAGCGGCACCCGGCGTGCAGGAGATGCTGGTCGAGGAAGACCCGGACCGCTTCTGGGTCCCCGCCTTCGTCGGCCGCCATGGCTGGATCGGCATCCGCCTCGACCTCGAAGCGCCCGACTGGGACGAGGTGGAGTCCTTCGTCCGCGACGCCTGGCTGCTCACGGCGCCGAAGAAGCTGCGCCAGACCGTCGAGGCGGGCGGGCCGGAGTAGCAGTATCCTGCGCGCATGGCCGGAGGACGTGAGTTCGACCGACAGCGCTTCAAGGAGCTGATCCTCTTCATCGCGGATCAGTCGAAGGACGACCCCCGTTTCGGGGCGACCAAACTCAACAAGATCCTCTACTTCGCTGACTTCAAGGCGTTCCTCGCCCTCGGAAGTTCGATCAGCGGCGCCACATACATCCGTATGGACCGAGGGCCTGTCCCGGAAGAGATGCTCGCCACACTCCGAGAGATGGAAGATGCGGGCGACATCAGCCGCGTCGAGCGGAAGTACTACAACTACACACAGAAGGTTGTCGTTCCGCTTCGCGATTCGGCAGTAGAGGACCTCCTCTCGTCGGCCGAGCGCGAACTCCTCGAGGCCGTTCTTAGCGAGCTCCGCCTGCTCGATGCCGCACAGGTCAGCGCACTGTCGCACCTCGATCACGGATGGCGCATCGCTGACGACCGGGAAGTGATCCCCTACGAGTCGGCGTTCATCTCTGACCGGAAGCCAACGGCCACCGAACTCCGCATCTGGCGTCAGGACATCGATGAACGACGACGCCAGCGAGCTGGATAGGCCTTCGTCACCCGTCCACATCGAGATCGAGACTCAGTTCTTCGATCAGTTTGCGATGCTCGTGCCGAGCGCACCGATGCGCCAGATCCTCCTCGAGCATGGAGTGACCCGACACCTTCAGAGAGAACTCGCTGCGAAGAAGCAGGGAAACCCGATCCGCGCCTTGTTCGATGATGGCTTTGGGCTGCTCATCACCGAGCCACTGCTTGGGATTCCCGCCCTACTCGTGGCGTTCGAGTACGAGCCGCCCGAGGATCCGTCACTCGTAACGCTCTGGCGAGTCAGGCTCGCACCCGCGCCCGAAGAGACCGAGGACTAACGCCCTGACCTAGACCGGGGCCAACGCCCGGTCGAGGCCCTCCGACCACTCGGTCGTCGCTTCGGACAGTGCGAGGTCCACCGGGCCCAGCCGCAGGCGGTCACCCCCGACGGTGCCGAGGGCGGTCGCAGGGATGCCGTGGGCGCGCGCGAACTCGACGACGGTGTCGGCGTTCCTCGTCGCGACGAGGAAGCGCGAGGGGGCTTCGCCGAAGAGCGCGCCGTCCACACGGTCGCCGAGGTCGGAGGCGGAGGCGTCGAGGCCGGCGCCGGCGGCGATGCACATCTCCGCCGCAGCGACAGCGAGGCCGCCGTCGGCAAGGTCGTGGGCGGCCGTCAGTAGCCCGCGCTCGTGCAGGTCGAGGACGAGGTGCTGCACGCGTAGCTCGTGGGCGAGGTCGATCGTCGGGAGGCCCGCCTCACGGCCCAGGGTGAGCGCCTGGTACTCGGACCCGGCGAGGGTGCTCGCGGGCTGCGCGACCTCCGCGCCGAGCAGGATGATCGTGTCGCCCTCGGACGGGGCGATGGTGAGGTGCGTCGCGACGTCATCGATCACGCCGACGACGCCGATGCCGGGGGTGGGGATGATCGCGCCACCCGGAGCCTCGTTGTAAAGCGAGGCGTTGCCGGAGATGACGGGCGCACCGAGGACACGCGCAGCGTCCGACAGGCCGAGGATCGCCTCCTCCAGCTGCCAGGCGACCTCGAGCTTCTCCGGGTTACCGAAGTTCAGGCAGTCGGTCAGCGCCGCCGGGCGCGCGCCCGTGGCGACCACGTTGCGGCACGCCTCGGCGACTGCCATGGCGGCACCAGCGCGAGGGTCGAGGGCGAGCATGCGGGCGTTGCAGTCGGTCGAGACCGCGACGCCCTTCGTGGTGCCCTTCAGCCGGATCACCGCGGCGTCCCCACCGGGCTTCACCACGGTGTTGTTCTGCACCTGGTGGTCGTACTGCCGGTAGATCCACCGGCGGCTCGCGATGTTCTCGGAGGCCAGCATCTGCAGGAGCATCGCCGAGGCGTCCTGCACGTCCGGCTGCGCGGCGAGGTCCTCGCCCTGCACGGCGTTGAGGCCAGCGGGGCGGACACCCTCCGGTGGGTACTGCGGGGCGTCCACGAGGACGTTGATGGGGATGCGCGCGACGACCTCGTCGCCGTCGCGGATGGTCGCGAACTGGTCGTCCGTGACGACCCCGATCACGTCCGCGTGGATCTCCCAGCGGCGGAAGTGCGCCAGGACGTCCTCCAGGTGCTCCGCCTTCGGGATCACGACCATGCGCTCCTGTGATTCGGAGAGCATCACCTGGTACGGGGTCATCCCCTGCGCCCGCCGCGGCACCCGCGCCACGTCGATCTCGATACCGGTCCCCGCGCGATGTGCCGCCTCGACACAGGACGAGGTGAGGCCGGCGGCGCCACAGTCCTGCAGGCCCTCGATCCAGTCGGCATGATCCTCGGCCAGCTCGCAGCAGGCCTCCATCAGCAGCTTCTCGAGGAACGGGTTGCCTACCTGCACCGCCGGCCGGTTCTCCTCGGACTGCTCGGTCAGCTCCAGCGAGGCGAAGGTCGCGCCGTGGATGCCGTCGACGCCCGTGTCCGCGCCCACGAGGACGAGCGGGTTGCCGACGCCGCGGGCGCTTGCCGACAGGAGGTGCTCGCGGCGCCCGATGCCGACACACATCGCGTTGACGAGTGGGTTCCCGGAATAGGACGGATGCATCTGCACCTCGCCGCCGATGGTCGGCACGCCGATGCAGTTCCCGTACCCGCCGATGCCCGCGACAACGCCGCGGAACAGCCGGCGGTTCGTCCGCTCCGAGAGCGGCCCGAACCGCAGTGAGTCCAGCAGCGCGACCGGCCGCATGCCCATCGCGAAGATGTCGCGCAGGATCCCGCCCACCCCGGTGGCAGCGCCCTCGTACGGTTCGAGGGCGCTCGGGTGGTTGTGGGACTCCATCTTGAACACGCAGACCCAACCGTCGCCCAGGTCGATCGCGCCGGCGTTCTCCTCGCCCGCCTTCGTCAGCACGTACTCGCCCTCGGAGGGGAAGTGCTTGAACAGCGGCTTGGAGTGCTTGTACCCGCAGTGC
>JALOAM010000066.1 GCA_023228765.1 Dehalococcoidia bacterium | reverse complement strand
CCCGGCGTCCCGGGCCGCTGACGGGGGGCTCGCGATGAGGATCGCGCTCGCCGGTGGCGGGACGGGCGGCCACGTGTACCCCGCGATCGCGGTGGCGGAGCAGCTGCGCGCCCTCGGCGGGGTCGAATTGACCTACTACGGCACGCCCCACGGCGCCGAGCACGACATCGCGCGGCGGGAGGGCATTCCCTTCCGCGCCGTCCCCGCCTCGCAGGTGCGGGTCCGGCAGCCGGTGGCGCTGGCGAAGGGGCTGTGGCGGCTGTGGCGCGGCACGCGCACCGCGCGCCAGCTGCTGGAGGCAGACCGCCCCGGCGCCGTCTTCGCGACGGGCGGCTACGCCGCTGCGCCCGTGGGACGCGCTGCCAGGCAGGCCGGCATCCCACTCGTCGTCTTCCTGCCGGACGCGACACCCGGCTGGGCCGTGAAGTTCCTCGCGAGGTACGCGACCACCGTGGCGTGCGCGGTGGACGCGGCCGTGAGCCAGTTCCCCGCCGGACAGGCCGTGGTCACGGGCTACCCCCTGCGCACGCAGTTCACCGAAGCCACCCGCGAGGAAGGCCTCCGCCGCTTCGACCTCGACCCGGCGCTGCCGACGATCCTCGTCGCGGGCGGGTCGCTGGGGGCGCAGGCGATCAACTCCGCCGTGCTGGCGACGCTGCCGGACTGGCTGCGCGACGCGCAGGTGGTCCACGTCAGCGGGCGCGGCGACCTCGATCGGATGTCGGCGGCCGCCTCCGCGCTGCCGGACGACCTCCGAGGGCGCTACCACCTGCACGGGTACACGGAGGAGATGGCGTACGCGATGGCCGCGGCGGACATCGCCGTGATGCGCGCGGGCGCCTCCACCATCGGCGAACTCGCGGTGTCCGGCCTGCCCGTGGTGGCGATCCCGGGTGCGTTCTCCGACCAGGCCGCGAACGCCGACTACCTCGCGCAGCGCGGGGCGGCGATCCACCTGCCGCAGGACCGCATCGACGAACTCGGCCCGCTGGTCCGCGCGCTGTTCGAGGACGACGACCGCCGCGAGGTCATGAGCGAGCGCATGCGCGCCCTCGGACGGCCGGATGCGGCGAGGCGGCTCGCCGAGCTGGTGCTGGACCTGGCGGGACGGAGGGCCGCCGCGTGATCGGGCTGAAGCCGCGCCAGCAGCGCCGCAACGGGAACGAGATCCCCCAGCGCGTGCACCTCGTGGGCGCCGGCGGCATCCACATGTCCGGGATCGGCCAGATCCTCCTGCAGCGCGGCCACACCGTGACCGGCTCCGACCTCACCCTGTCCGAGCACACCGCCCGGCTCGAGGCCCTCGGCGGGCGCGTGTTCCAGGGGCATGACGCATCGCACGTGCGCGACGCGCAACTCGTGGTGGCCACGGCGGCCGCGAAGAGCGACAACCCGGAAGTCACCGAGGCCCAGCGCCTCGGCATCCCGCTCATCTCCCGCGCGGAGATGGTGCAGAAGCTGCTGGCGGACCGCGAGGTGATCGCGGTCGCGGGCACCCACGGCAAGACCACGACCTCCTCGATGGCCGCGCTGATGACCGTCCGAGGCGAGCTGGACCCGCTGGTGCTCATCGGCGGGGACATGCGCGACCTGGGCAACGCCAACGCGCGTGACGGCGCCGGCCGCATCGCGGTCGTGGAGGCGGACGAGTACGCGGAGGCGTTCCTCCAGTACGAGCCACGCATCGCCGTGATCACGAACGTGGAGCCCGACCACCTCGACTATTACGGGACCGTCGAGCGCCTCGGACAGGCGTTCCTCGCCTTCTCCCGGCGCGTCCGGGCGGACGGCATCCTCATCGCTTGTGCGGACAACACCTGGGCCGCGTCCATCGCCGAGACCCGCGAGGCTGAGGGCGCCCACGTGGAGCGCTACGGCATCGACGCGGCGGATGTGGACTGGCGCGCGACCAGGATCCGAGGCAACGACCGCGGCGGGCTGGACTGCGTCGTCCTGCTCTCCGGGCAGGAGCTGGGCAAGCTCTCGCTCGGCGTACCGGGCCGTCACAACCTGCTGGACGCCCTCGGCGCGCTGGCCGCGTCGATGCGGGCCGGGGTGGACTTCCACCGTGCCTCGCAGGCCGCCTCCGAGTTCCAGGGCGCAAAGCGCCGCTTCGAGCTCCTCGGCGAGGTCGACATCGAGGGCGGCACCGTCACCGTCATCGACGACTACGCCCACCACCCCACCGAGGTACGCGCGACGCTGTCCGCGGCGCGCGCTCGGTTCGCGGGGCGACGCCTCGTCGGGTGCTTCCAGCCGCACACCTACACCCGCAGCCAGTACCTGCTGGACGACTTCCGCACCTGCTTCGAGGGCCTCGAAACCCTCTATCTCCTCCGCACGTACGAAGCGCGCGAGAACCCCGACCGCGGGATGGACGCGCGCACGCTGGCGGCCGAGATCGAGCGCCCGGCGCCCGTCTACCTCGACTCCTTCGAGGAGGCAACGGAGCGGATCGCGGGCGACCTGCGCCCCGGCGACGTGTTCTTCACGATCGGCGCGGGCGACGTGACCGAGCTCGGTCCGATGGTCCTCGCGGCCCTCGAGGCGCGCGCCGCCGAGGCCGACGACTCCTCCGATCGGGGTGCTTCGTGAGCGCCCGTCAGCGGCTCGTGGTGGTCTTCGGCGGGCGCTCCGCTGAGCACGAGGTCTCCGTGACCTCGGCGCGCGGCGTGATGCGCGAGGCCGACGCCGAGCGCTTCGAGGTGGTCCCGGTGGGCATCACGAAGCGTGGCGCCTGGCTCTCCGCGGAGGAGACCCGCGCCCGCCTCGCGCGGGTCGAAGCCGGCGAGCGCCGCGACCTGGGTGACGACGAGGGCGGCGGCGCCTTCGCCTACCCGGAGGTCCTCGCGACGCTGCGCTCCGCCGACGTGGTCTTCCCGATCGTGCATGGCACCTTCGGCGAGGACGGCACGATGCAGGGCCTCCTCGAGATGGCGGACCTGCCGTACGTCGGCCCGGGCGTCGCGGCGAGCGCGGTCGGCATGGACAAGGAGCTGATGCGCGCGGTCTTCACCGCCCACCAGATCCCCCAGACCGACTACCTGGTGCTCCGCGACGACGAGGTCCAGTCGCCCTCCCGCGACACCCTCGACGCGATCGCGAGCACGATCGGGTTCCCGTGCTTCGTGAAGCCGGCCAACGGCGGCTCCTCGGTCGGGGTGACCAAGGCACGCTCCCGCGAGGACATCGGCGAGGCGATCGCGGCCGCCGGCCAGTTCGACCGCAAGGTGCTGGTCGAGGCCGCCATCGAGGGCCGCGAGGTGGAGTGCGCCGTCCTCGGGCATCACGACCCGCAGCCGTCGCCCCTCGGGGAGATCGCGCCGAGCACGGAGTTCTACGACTACGCGGCGAAGTACCTGGACGACACGGCGGCGCTCATCGTGCCGGCGCAGGTCGACGAGGGCGTCGCGCGCCTCGTGCAGGAGTACGCCGTGAGGGCGTTCCGCGCGCTGGACTGCTCCGGCCTGTCGCGCGTGGACTTCTTCGTCGAGCCCGACGGCGGCGTGAAGTGCATTGAGCTGAACACGCTGCCCGGCTTCACACCGATCTCGATGTACCCGCGCCTCTGGCAGGAAGCGGGTGTCTCCTACACCGACCTGATCTCGCGGCTGGTGGACTTCGCCCTCCAGCGGCACGCGGAACGGCGGGTGGCCTATGCCTAGGTCATGGCCGAACCCGTTCGCCAACCTCCGCCTGCCCGGGCGCCGCCAGCGGCGCTACCAGGTCCGAGGCGTGGGCAACCGCCCGCTGGCGACTCGGGCGCCGCAGCGCCAGTACGGCGTGGTCCGCGCGGAGCGCCCGAAGCCGCCGCGGGAGGTCAACGTGCCGTGGCGCGCGCTCGCGTATGCCTTCGGGGGCGTGATGGCCGTGTGCAGCGTGCTGTACGGCGCGGCGTGGCTCGTGACCGGGGACACCTTCCGTGTCCACCACATCGACGTCACCGGGGCGCAGGTCGTGGGCGCGCGGCAGGTGGCCGCGGTCTCCGACCTCGGCGGCGACTCCATGCTCACGCTCGACCTCGACGCGGCGGAGGAGGCGATCGCGCTGCTCCCGGCGGTGAAGTCCGTGACGGTGGAGCGCGCATGGCCGCAGGGCGTGACCGTGACGATCGAGGAGCACCAGGCCTGGGGCTTCTGGCAGACCGGCGACCGCGTCCAGGCGATCGACCGCGATGGCAACGTCCTGCGGGCGTTCCGCCCGGCCGCGAAGGACGCCCCCACCATCATCGACCTCGCGTCGCCCGCGGACCTCGAGGGTGGCGAGGTGACCGACCCCGACACCGTCGCGCTGGTCGCACGGCTGATCGAGGACAAGGTGTTCGCGAAGGCCGGGCTGACGCCGACAGCCTGGGTCTTCCAGCGTGACCGCGGCCTGACCGTCTCCCTGGACGGCCCGGATGCGGTGTTCGGTGACTCCTCCAATTACGAGTTCAAGGTTGAGGCCTTCGAGCAGGTGGTCCGTCAGCTCAGCGAGCGTGAAGCCGCCGGCTCTCCCCAGGTCGCGGAGGTTGACCTCCGCTTCGGTCGGAACGTGGTGCTGCGATGACGAAGGACGTGCGTTGATGGCTAATCACAGCATCGCCGCAATCGACGTCGGGACGACGAAGATCTGCACGATCGTGGCGGAGGTGGACCAACACCAGGACCTCCGGATCCTCGGCGTGGGCGTCGGGCCCTCGGCGGGGCTCGCGCGCGGGATGGTGGACAACATCCAGGCGGGCATCGAGGCGATCGCGTCCTCGGTGGAGCGGGCGGAGCGAGCCTCCGGCACGCGCATCCTCAGCGCCCACGTCGGCATCGCCGGCCCGCACGTGTCCTCCATGAACTCGCGCGGCATCGTCGCGATCGGGGACCCCAGGCACCCGATCACGGACGACGACGTGCAGCGGGCGCTGGAGAGCGCACGCATCGTCAACGTCCCGACGAACCGAGAGGTCATCCACGTGGTGCCCCGGTACTACGTGGTGGACGGCCAGGATCACGTCATCGACCCCAGCGGCATGTTCGGCTCCCGGCTGGACGTGGAGACGCACGTCGTCACCTCTTCGTCCTCCGCGATGCACAACCTGATGCAGTGCATCGAAGGCGCCGGCGTCCGCACGGAGTCGCTCATCCTCGAACCGCTCGCCTCGGCCGAGGCGGTGCTCTCCCGCGAGGAGATGCAGCAGGGCGTGGTCATCGTGGACATCGGCGGGGGCACCACGGACGTGGCGGTCTTCGTCGACGGGGCCGTGGTGCACACGGCCGTGCTGCCCATCGGTGGCATCCACATGACACGAGACCTCGTGGTGGCGCTCCGCGTCCCGCAGCCGGCTGCGGAGCTCGCGAAGCGCAAGTACGGCCACGTCATCCCGTCCATGGTGAGCGAGGACGAAGAGGTCGAGGTAGAAGCGTTCGGGTCAGAGGGCTCCAAGCAGATGCCTCGGCGTCTGCTGGCACAGGTCCTGCAGGCCCGGACGGAGGAACTGTTTGAACTGGTGCTGACGGAGATCCGTCGCGGGGCCGACCCCGAGGTGCTCTCCGCCGGCATGGTGTTGTCCGGTGGCGCCTCCAGCGTGCCGGGCATCGACCTGTTGGCTGAGGAGGTGATGGGGCTGCCCGCGCGAGTGGGCCGGCCTCAGCACCTCGCGGGGCTGTCGGACCTGCTCCATGACCCCGCCTACGCAACATCCGTGGGGCTCCTGCGCTGGGCCCTGAAGGAGCAGGAAGTCATGTTCCGCTCCACGCCGGTGGTGGCACCGGCGCTGGGCGGGATCTTCAAGAAGGTGGCGCATTTGATGCGGGTCATCCTTCCCCAGTGACCGCGAAGCATTGCCGAGCGCGCCGGGAAGGGGAGGTGCAATGAACGAGCAGGAACGGACTCCACGTTCGAGCAACGGTGGAGACGCGACGGGCGGTGGCACGCTCTTCGACTACCTGGCCGCTGCCCGGCAGGAAGTACGAGAGCGTCGGCTGTCGGTCGTCCCGTCCCCGGAGGACGGGACGGCGAACGAAGCCGACACCGCCACGAAGACCGCCCAGCCAGAGGCAACCGCGGCCGCCGACGCCGTGGCTCCCTCCGCGCAGGTGGAGTCGTCACCGGCCAGGACCGGCCAGCCCGCGTCCGAGGCGTCGTCCAAGGCGCCCTCCGACGCCGCGGATGACGACGAGATCCCGCCGATCATCATCGCCTCGGCGGGGGTGACACCGGCGGCCTCAGCGCAGCCGCTCCCGGCGGGCTCGCTCGACCTCGCGGCGGAGCCGGCGCCGCCCGGCCTCGCCTCCGAGTACGAGACAGACTACCGGTCCATCCTCGCGGAGCTCGAGGCCACGCAGGAGGCTGCCCCGGCAGCCAAGAACGAACCGACCACACCCGCCTCCAGCGCACCGGTGGCCTCTCCGAAGCCGGCCGCGCGGAAGGCGGAATCCTCAACCACTCGTGCCCCGCAGGGGGCGCAGGCGAGTCCGAAGGCGGAGGCCCCCAGCGTGCATGCACCTCGTAGCGGTTACGGCACGCCGGCCAGCCCCCCGCCCTCGCCTCGGGCATCGAAGCCCGCACGAACGGAAGGTACGGAGATGTCCGAGTACGAAGGTCTGCCCCCCATCAAGGTCGTCGGTGTCGGTGGTGGCGGCACGAATGCGGTGAACCGCATGCTGCACGCGCGCCTGCCGGGCGTGCAGTACGTGGCCATGAACACGGACATGCAGGCGCTGGAGCACTGCAAGGCGGAGATCCGCGTCCGCATCGGTGACCGCCTCACGCGAGGCCTCGGCGCCGGCGCGGACCCGCTCCGTGGCGCCCGCTCCGCGGAGGAGTCCCGCGAGGCCATCGCGGAAGCGCTCGCGGGCGCTGAGATGGTGTTCGTCACGGCCTGCCTCGGCGGCGGCACCGGCACCGGCGCGGCCCCGATCGTCGCAGAGGTCGCCCGGGAGATGGGCGCCCTCACTATCGGCGTGGTCACCAAGCCCTTCACGTTCGAGGGCGCCAAGCGCCGCCAGCAGGCGGAGGAAGGCGTCCGCGACCTGCAGGACAAGGTGGACACGCTCATCGTGATCCACAACGACCGCCTCCTGCAGCTCGGCGACGACAAGGTCTCCATCGAGGAAGCCTTCTCGATGGCGGACGACGTGCTGCGCCAGGGCATCCAGGGCATCAGTGAGCTGATCACGGTGCCGGGGCTGGTGAACCTGGACTTCGCGGACGTGCGCAAGATCATGTCGGACGCCGGCCCGGCACTCATGGCCATCGGCGCTGGTCGTGGCGAGAACCGCGCCACGGACGCCGCCCGCCAGGCGATCTCCAGCCCGCTGCTGGAGGTGGACATCACCGGCGCGACCGGCGTGCTGTTCAACGTCAGCGGCCCGCGGGACCTCGGCCTCCGCGAGCTGGACTCGGCGGCGCGGGTCATCGCCAGCGTGGTGGACCCGGAGGCGGAGATCATCTTCGGCACGAGCCTGGACGACACGCTGAAGGACGAGGTGCGCATCACCCTGATCGCCACCGGCTTCAGCGGCGTGAAGAAGCTCAGCATGAAGCAGGTCCTGGACCAGGCGAGCGACCCGGAGCCGATCAAGCTGGGCCAGATCAAGCCCGACCCCACGTCTCCGGACGCCCTGACGGAGGCGGACCTGCCGACCTTCCTGCGGCGTTCCTTCCCGACGCGCTAGCGTCCGGGAGTCCTCGGAATGATGGACGGGGCGGTCTCACGGCCGCCCCGTCTGCCTGTCCGGCATGGCCGCCCGGGCGACCTCGCACGGGTGTGCTCAACAGCGATCCGCGCGGTTGTGCCCGCCGTTCCACGGGGGTTGGGACAACTGGGCGACAAGGGTGTGGATGCCTGACGTTGAGGGCAGGCCGGTCTCGGCCAATACTCCGTACCTCACCGGTCGCGCCCCACCCCCAGCGCGGACCTGGTCCCAACCCTCGCCCCTCCCCCCAATGAGAGCGCTGACACCCCCCATGAAGTGCCCCTTCTGCGGCCATGACACGAGCAAAGTGATCGACTCCCGCACCACCGAGGGCGGCATCCGCCGCCGCCGCGAGTGCGAGGGCTGCGACGAGCGCTTCACCACCGTGGAGCAGATCCAGCGCGCCGTGGTCATGGTGGTGAAGAAGGACGGCCGCCGCGAGGAGTTCAACCGCGAGAAGCTGCTGGCCGGCCTCCGCATCGCCGCGCAGAAGCGCCCTCTGCCCACGGGCTCGATCGAGGCGATCGTCGACGAGATCGAGGGGCGGCTGCTGGGCTCCGCGCGGCGAGAGATCCCCAGCCGCGTCGTCGGTGAGATGGCGATCACTCGCCTAAAGGCGCTGGACCCGATCGCCTACATCCGCTTCGCCTCGGTCTACCACCAGTTCGTCTCGCTGGACGAGATGCTCGGCGAGCTCAACCGCATCGCCAACGCCGGTCCGTTCGCCCTCCCGGTAGAGCAGGCCCGCCTGTTCGAGGACGACATGGATGCCCTCATCCGCGGCGAAGTCCCCCCGGTCCGGTCAGAGGCCCCCGCCCCCTCCGCGGACCTCCCCTCCGACCTCGCCGCCGAGGAGGAGCGCGAACCGGTCTCCCTGGACGCCCGCCGCACGGCCCGGTAGCCCGCACCCCCCGCCACAGCTCGCCCCACCACACAGGAGGCCCCGCAACACCCGCCCGCGGGGCCTCCGCCTTTCCCGAGGGATCGGGCTGACTGCCATCTCAGGGCTCATGCGCCGCCTGTGATGTGCGATCCTTGATCCATGGTCACGTCAGCCGATCTCCGCCTCGCTCCCGTCACGCTCACCGAGAACGCTCGCACGGTCCTCGAGCGGCGCTACCTGCTGCGCGACGCCGAGGGCAACGTAATGGAGACGGCGGAGGAGCTGTTCGCGCGGGTCGCGCTGCACATCGCCTCCTCGGAGGCCTCCGAGGAGGCCCGGCGCGCTTGGGCGCAGCGGTACTACGACGAGATGGCGGCGCTCCGCTTCCTGCCGAACTCGCCCACGCTGATGAACGCAGGGACGGGGCAGGGGACCCTCGCCGCGTGCTTCGTGCTGCCCGTCGAGGACACGCTCGAGTCGATCATGGCGACCGCCGAGGCAACGGCGATGGTGCAGAAGTACGGCGGAGGCACCGGCTTCGCGTTCTCCAACCTCCGAGGCAAGGGCGAGCCGATCCGGACGACACACGGAGCGGCCTGCGGGCCCGTGAGCGTCCTGCGGCACTACGACGACGTGTCGAGGCTGGTGACGCAGGGCGGCAAGCGCGATGGCGCGAACATGGGCGTCCTACGGGTGGACCACCCGGACATCCGGGAGTTCATCCACGCCAAGGATGACGGCGTGACGGCTACGCGTTTCAACATCTCCGTCGCCGTCACCCAGGAGTTCATGGATGCGGCCGCCGCCCCCACCGAGGCCGGACGACGCTTCATGCTTCGCGACCCCCGGGACGGCAGCCCTCGCGGCGAGGTGGACGCCGCCGCGCTGCTGGAGGAGATCGTGGACTCGGCGTGGCAGACCGGCGACCCCGGCCTCATCTTCCTCGACGCCGTCAACGCGACGAACCCGACCCCGGCGCTCGGCCCGATCGAGGCGACGAACCCCTGTGGCGAGGTGCCCTTGCTCCCGTGGGAGGCGTGCACGCTCGGCTCGGTGAACCTCGGACGGTTCTGGGACGCCGAAGCTCGCGACTTCGACTGGGACGCCCTCGGCGCGACGGTGCGCATCGCCACCCGATTCCTCGACGGGGTCGTGGAGGTCAACGAGTTCCCGGTCCCTGAGATCACCGAGGCCGTGCGAGGCAACCGCAAGATCGGCCTCGGGGTGATGGGCTGGGCGGACGCGCTCATCACGGCCGGCGTCCCGTACGCCTCGGACGAGGCGATCGCCCTCGGGCAGCGCGTGATGGGGTTCATCCAGGACGCCGCGGACGAGGTCTCCGAGGGACTGGCGTCCGAGAAGGGCGTGTTCCCGAACTGGGAACGTTCGATCTACGGTCCGTCCGAGGGTGCCCGAAGCCGCCGCTTCCGGAACGCGACGCGCACCTGCATCGCCCCGACGGGCACCATCGCGATCATCGCGGGCGCCTCCTCCGGCATCGAACCGCACTTCTCGCTCACCCATTACCGCCGCATGGGGGACGGCACCGTCCTGCCCGAGGCGAACGAGCACTTCCAGCAGGTCGCCCGCGACCGTGGCTTCTGGAGCGAGGAGCTGATGGCAGACCTCGCGCACGGCGATCGCCTCGGCGAGCGCACGGAGGTGCCCCCAGACCTGCGCGCGCTGTTCGCGACTGCCCACGACATCGCGCCCTCGTGGCACGTCCGCACGCAGGCGGCGTTCCAGGAGCACACGGACCTCGCCGTCTCGAAGACCGTGAACCTCCCGAGGGAGGCCACCTCCGCCGACATCCGCGAGGTCTACCTCCTTGCGCACCGGTTGGGCTGCAAGGGCGTCACGGTCTACCGGGACGGCTCCCGCGCGGTCCAGGTGCTCGCCCACGAGCCCCGCGAGGCGCCGGCCTCCACGGGCACGCCCGCGCCGGCCCCGTACCGGCGCCATCTACCGGACGAGCGCCAGTCGATCACGCACAAGTTCCGCGTGGGCGAGCAAGAGGGTTATGTCACCGTCGGCCTGTTCGAAGACGGCACGCCCGGCGAGGTCTTCATCAAGATCGCGAAGGAGGGGTCGACCGTCTCCGGTCTGACGGATGCGGTGGCCCTGCTCACCTCGATCTCGCTCCAGTACGGCGTCGGGCTGGAGAAGCTCGCGACGAAGCTGGAGCAGACCCGCTTCGAGCCCTACGGGATCACCTCGAACCCGGACATCCCGTTCGCCACCAGCATCCTCGACTACGTCTTCCGCTGGCTGCGCCTGCGCTTCGGCGTCGAACTCCCCCACGTCGAGGGCCAGCGCGCCCTCTCCGGCCTCACCTGCCCCGACTGCGGCGAACAGCTCGAGTACCTCGAACGCTGCTTGACCTGCCAGGCCTGCGGGTACTCGAAGTGTTCGTGAGGGCGCTAATCGCGTAGGTCTGACACCGCCTCCGCCCGGTACGCCTCGCCGTCCCGCCGGAGGCGGGCGGGCGGCCACGGCCAGTGCGCGCCCAGCACGAGGATGTCAGTGTCCGCGTACCGCTCGAGGACGGCACGCCGGGCGGCAGCGGGGGCGGCCTGCTCGCGGTCGAGCGGCGGTTTCACGTCCGGGAAAGCGGCCTGGAGTGGTGAGTGCATCACGTCGCCGATGAGGGCTGCGGTGCGGCCTCCCGCCGTGACCTCCACCGTCACGTGGCCCGGGCTGTGCCCGTATGACGGGACGAGACGGACATGCTCGCTGACCTCGTGGTCGGCCGGGACGAGGTCCACGAGGCCAGCCTCGAAGACCGGCCTGATCGAGTCGGTGAGAAGTCGCGCGGTGGCCTCGGTCTCCCGCGCGACTTCGTGCCAGTGCATCCATTCGTGCTCCACGAAGAGGTGACGGGCGTTCGGGAAGGTCGGCACCCAGCGGTCGCCCTCCAGGTGTGTGTCCCAGCCGACGTGGTCGGTGTGCATGTGCGTGCAGAGGACCGTGTCCACCTCCAGCGGGTCGACCCCGGCCTCCCGCAGCCGTCCGAGGAAGTCCGTGTCGAGCTGGTTGAAGGCGGGGATGCCGCCGCTGCGGTCCTTCCCGTTTCCCACGCCTGTGTCCACGAGCATCAGGTGGTCCGGCGTCCGCACCACGAGCGTGTGGATGCTCTGCAGCAGGTACCCATCCGCGTTCTGGTAGTGCGGCTGCATCCACTCGGCGCACGCCGCGACGGCCTCGCGGTCCACGCCCTCGAGCATCCAGCGGACGGAGGTCGGGAGTGTCAGCTCCTCGACGTATGCGATCTCGACATCCCCGGCGGAGTCCAGGCGGAACGAATCCGGCATCGCTCACCTCCTCGCGCGGCGGATACTACACCGCAACGTCCGGCCCGCCGACGCGCGGCATACACTGGACGTATGTACGGTTACCAACCCCCGCAAGAGGATCCCGAAGGCTCCTGGCTGGAGATCTTCCACATCAGCCGCGTGGTCCTCGGACTCCTCATGCCGCCGTTGCTCGTCATCTTCGCGGTGCTCGCGCTGCTGGCCACGGCGGTCTGGCTCCTGGCCATCCACCCGTTCCTCACGCTGTTGCCCATCGGTGTCATCGGCCTGGGCGTCTGGTGGCTCGTTGAGCGCGACAAACAGGCGCAGAAGACCCTCGAAGAGGAGCTCTTCAGCCGTCGGCGTCCGTAGGGCTCCCGCGCGATGACCGCCACCACACCCCTCGCTGCCCGTCTCGCCGAGGTCCAACGACGGATCGAGGCAGCCTGCGCCCGCGTCGGACGCCGCCCCGAGGAGGTGACGCTGGTCGCCGTCTCCAAGACCCACCCGGCCGACACGGTGTTCGAGGGAGCCACGGCAGGCGTGCGCGCGTTCGGGGAGAACCGCGCCCAGGAGTTCGTCCCGAAGGTACTCGCATTCCGAGACGGAGCCCGCGAGCAGGGGTTGAGCGGCGTCGAGTGGCACTTCATCGGCCACCTGCAGCGCAACAAGGTGCGGGACGTCCTCCCCTACGTGGACGTCCTCCACTCCCTCGACTCGGAACGCCTCGTCCGGGAGATCGCGGCGAGGGCTCCTGAGGCCCGTCCTGGCCACCACCGCCTTCGCTGCTTCATCGAGGTGAACATCGCGGGCGAAGCACAGAAGGAGGGCGTCCAGCCCTCGGAGGTTGCGCTGCTGCTCGAAGCCGCCCGCGCCGCCGAGGTCCTCGACGTCCGCGGCCTCATGACCGTCGCCCCGCGAACGACCGACCCGGAGGCGGCTCGCCCGGTCTTCGCCGCCCTCCGTGCCCTCGCCGCCGAGCACGCGCTCCCCGAGCTGTCGATGGGCATGACGGACGACTTCGAGGTCGCTATCGAGGAGGGCGCCACCGTCGTGCGTGTCGGTCGCGCGCTCTTCGGCGACCGCCTGGGCTGACCCTCCCCGGGCGCGGTCGAGGGCGAGATCGCATAGGCTCTCCTGACACCTGTCGCGGACATTCGCGAGCGGGCGACGCGTACGAGGGGTCACGATGCGCATCGGCATCATCGGCGGCGGCTTCATGGGCGAAGCGTTCCTGCGGGGCATCCTCCGGGCGGAGGTGGCCTCGCCGGGCGATATCGCCGTGGCCGAGGTGATGCCGGCCCGACGTGCGCAGCTCAGCGAACACGGCGTCCGCGTCACGGACGACGCCGAGAGCGCCTGCATCGGTGCTGATGTCGTCATCCTCGCCGTGAAGCCGCAGGATCTGCAGGGCGTCGCCGAGGGCCTCGCCGGGAAGTTCGCCAAGGACGCCGTGGTGATCTCGATCGCGGCGGGCATCCGGCTGGACGACCTCCGGAGGGCTACCGGGCACCGCTCGGTCGTGCGGGTGATGCCGAACCTGCCGGCTGCCATCGGTGCCGGGGCCGCGGTCTACTACCCCACCGCCGAGGTCACCGCTCCACAGCGCGCGCTCGTGGACCTCGTCCTGAGCGCGGTGGCGACCGGGCGCGTGGAGGTGCACTCAGACGACGAGGTGGACCTTGCCACGGCGGTGCATGGATCCGGGCCCGGGTACGTCTACCTCCTCATCGAGGCGATGGTGGATGCGGCGGTGCGGCAGGGGATGAAGCGCGCGGACGCGCTCACCCTCGTGCTGTCCACCGTCCGAGGCTCGGCGGAGTACGCCATGGAGACCGGGCAGCACCCGGCGGCGCTGCGGAACCAGGTGACCTCGCCAGGCGGGACCACCGCCGCGGGGCTCGCCGAGCTGGAGGCGGCCGGCTTCAGGACCGCCGTCGACTCCGCGGTCGAGGCCGCGTACGAGCGTGCACGGGATCTGGGGGAGTAACGGATGGGCATCCTGGTCCTGGCGGTGGGCTACCTCGTGCAGTTCCTCGCGTTCGCGATCTTCGCGCGGGCGATCATCTCCTGGTTCCCCATCGACCGAGACGGCCCCATCGTGCACTTCCTCAACGCCGTCACGGATCCGGTGCTGGAGCCGCTGCGTAAGGTCATCCCCCCGATCGGGATGATCGACATCACACCGATGGTGGCGATGCTCCTCCTCTTCTTCATCGCCTCGGCCTTGCTGAACTCCGCCTCGACCTTCTAGGTCGAGCCGCCTACGGCTTCCCCAGCCCGAGCCGCCCTCGCACCTCGGACTCGTCGAGGCCCTCGACCCGCACGATCTTGGTCCGCGAGGTCTCGCCCGAGACGATCGCCACCGCGCCCTTCGGCAACCGCAGCGTCTTCGCCAGCAGCCGCACGAGCGCCTCGTTCGCCGCGCCGTCGACGGGTGGCGCGGTCACCCGGACGAGGATGGCGCCCTCGCGCTCCCCGGCGATCTCCTCGCGGGACGCGCGAGGGGTGAGGCGGACCGTGACGCGGGCGGTTGGCACAGGCATGCGCGCATCCTCCGTCGCTGCGATGGCCGAGTCGAGCGGGTAGCATGGTCAGACGGTCGATCGGGACGATTCTCGGGCGAGTGTCACCGTGTGTATTGACACACTAGAACGCTCGTTCTACTGTTCCGAACAGTCGGGCGGGGGCCTGCACTACTGACTCCACGATCGAGAGAACGAGAGGCGCAAGGCCATGGCCGTCGACGAGAAGAAGCAGCGCTCGGACCTCCTGGCGAAGGCGCTGGAGCAGATCACCAAGGACCACGGCAAGGGCGCGATCATGCGCCTCGGCGACCCGAGCGCCCAGATGAACGTGCTCGGGATCCCCACGGGCGCCCTCTCGCTCGACATTGCCCTCGGCATCGGCGGCGTCCCGCGCGGACGCATCACGGAGATCTACGGACCGGAGTCGGCCGGTAAGTCCACCCTCGCGCAGCACATCATCGCGGAGGCCCAGAAGGCCGGCGGCACCGCCGCCTACATCGACGTCGAGCACGCGCTCGACCCCGAGTACGCCGCACAGTGTGGCATCAACATCGAGGAGCTCCTGATCTCGCAGCCTGACACCGGCGAGCAGGCCCTCGAGATCTGCGAAGCCCTCGTGCGGTCGCAGGCCATCGACATCGTCGTCGTCGACTCCGTCGCCGCCCTGGTGCCGCGCGCGGAACTCGAGGGCGACATGGGAGACTCGCTCCCCGGGCTGCAGGCTCGCCTCATGTCCCAGGCGATGCGGAAGCTGACAGCCGCCGTCTCCCGCACCAGCACCGCCCTCGTCTTCATCAACCAGCTGCGCGAGAAGATCGGCGTGGTCTTCGGCAACCCGGAGACCACCCCCGGCGGTCGCGCCCTCAAGTTCTACTCCTCCGTCCGCATCGACATCCGCCGGATCGAGTCGCTGAAGGACGGCCAGACGTTCATCGGGAACCGCGTGCGCTGCAAGGTCGTAAAGAACAAGGTCGCCCCGCCGTTCCGGCAGGCCGAGTTCGACATCATGTTCACCAATGACCTCCACGGCATTAACCACTGGGGCGATGTCATCGACCTGGCCGTGGAGCACGAGGTGATCAAGAAGACCGGTGCGTTCTACTCGTACGGTGATGTCCGCCTCGGCCAGGGGCGCATGAACGCCGTGAAGTTCCTCGGCGAGAACCTGCCGATGGGCGGCGAGATCGAGCAGCGCGTCCGCAGCCTGGCCGGCGTGAAGGGTGCCGCACCCGTCGAGTCCTTCGCACCGGCCCAGGTCGAAGACGAGGTCGAGGCCGGCCTCTCGATCGACGCGTAGCGGGCGCGAGACAGCCGTCCGAGGTACTC
>JALOAM010000289.1 GCA_023228765.1 Dehalococcoidia bacterium | reverse complement strand
TCCCCATCGAGGAAGAGGTCGACGCCTTCGACGAGCGCCCCGGCGAGCGTGACGACGTGGTCCACGTCCTCGTGCGCCTCCGCGGCGAGCCCGTCGCCACCGCGCGCCTGCTCCTCGGACATCACGCCGACACGAGTGGTTCTCGCAACGGCGCCAGCACCGAGGCCAGCGAGGCAGGTGAGGGCCACGGCTACCCGCACATCGGCCGCGTCGCCGTCCTCGCGGAGCACCGCGGCAGCGGCCTCGGGCGTGTGGTGATGGACGCGCTCCACCAGGAGGCGCGCACCCGCGGCGAGCGAGGCATCACGCTGGCCGCCCAGCTCCACGCGATCCCGTTCTACGAGCGCCTCGGCTACCTCGCGCACGGCCCGGTCTACCTCGACGCCGGCATCGAGCACCGCGAGATGGACTACGTCTTCGAGGAGTGAGTTGGGCCGAGGCGAGTGCGCTCCGGGATCCCTGATCGACCGCGGTAGGGCTTGACATGGTTTGATGATTAGCTAATCATCTAATCATGAGTCAGGTCGCCGTCTTCAAAGCACTCTCCGACCCGACCCGCCGCCGCGTCCTGCAGATCCTCCGGAGCGGGCCGATGAGTGCGGGCGACCTCAGCGAGCACTTCGATGTCTCGAAGCCCACGATGTCCGCCCACTTCGCCGTGCTGAAAGAGGCGGACCTGGTCCACGCCGAGAAGGCCGGCAAGTCCGTCATCTACCACCTGAAGCTTTCCGTGCTGGAAGAAGCACTGCTCGGCTTCATGTACTCGTTCGGTCTCGGTGAGGAAGCGCCGTCCGCGTCCTCCGCGCCGTCCGCCGGGAAGGAGATCGCATCATGAACAGGGACCTTCTCGTCGCCCTCGGCTGGGCGGGCGCCATCGTGCTGCTGTCGCTGGCCGCGCGAATTGCGAACAACGAGGGCTACATCAGCGACGACACCATGCTCCGCGTGGTCGCGATGAACGGACTCGCGGTCGCGTACTACGGAAACCGCATTCCCAAGACGTTCGTCCCGAACGCCCACGCGCGACGCGCCAGGTGGGTCGCCGGCTGGTCGATGGTGCTGGGTGGCCTCGTCTACGCCGGCTTCTGGGCCTTCGCGCCCCTCTCGCTGGCGAAGACGGTGGGCACGGGCGCGCTGGCCGCGGGGGTCCTCGTCACCGTCGGGTACTCCCTCTGGCTCTGGACGCACGCCCGAGCGCAGCGTCCCGATATCGCCTGACACCTGGCGTCGCCTGAGGACCTGGCGCCCTCGGGAAGATTCGAACTTCCGACCGGCGGATTAGAAGGCCGCTGCTCTGTCCACTGAGCTACGAGGGCGTCCCCAGAGTGTACGGGAGACGTCCGTCCCAGACGGCATCGCCGTCGCTCGATCATGCTACGTCCGCGCGATGGCGAGTCCGCTCGCCGGATGCGTTCTGTCATTCGCGTCGCGTGCATATACCTCCGCGCCGTCCTGATGCGTTCGCAAGCGGTCCCTTCGTACCGTTTGCCTGGGCGATGGACGGCAGGAGAGGCCTCATGGTGCAGGCGGCGCGGGTGCTCCTCGTGGAGCACGAGGAGAGTCTTGGGCAGTTGTTCCAGGCGGCGCTCAAGGACGAGGGCATCGAGGCTGAACTGCTGCTGACGCCGGACGATCTCGTCACGGAGGTGCGTGCGAGGCACCCCGCGCTGTTGGTGCTGGACCTGCTGCC
Organism: Dehalococcoidia bacterium; assembly: GCA_023228765.1. Classification (GTDB taxonomy): domain Bacteria; phylum Chloroflexota; class Dehalococcoidia; order UBA2979; family UBA2979; genus W-Chloroflexi-9. Next base: position 995 of record JALOAM010000289.1, on the reverse strand, counting down.
GCCGGCAGAGGACGCGCTCGCGGTCCTCGATACGCTGCGGACGGACGACGAGGCGCGCACGGTGCCGGTCGTCGTGCTGACCACCGTGGACCGTGTGTTCCACGAAGGCCAATCCTCCTACAACGTCCGAGAGGTGCTCCGGAAGCCGTTCGAACTTGACCGGTTCATCGCGGTCGTGCGGGAGGAGGCCTCGATCCCGACGATGCTCGGGAAGGTGGAGGTGGAGCGCCCCTCGGACGACGACTTCCGCGGCTACGCCGAGCACGTGCTGGCGCACCGGTCGAGGCAGATCATCTTCCGGTGGATGCAGCGCATCCGGATGCTGTCGCCATGGCGCGAGCGGCAGTTGGAGACCGAAGAGCTCATCGACTACGCGCCGCGCATTCTGAAGCTGATCGATGTGCGGCTCCACTACACCTCGCACCAGGCGTTCTTTGAGCGGCACCCGGAGGCCCTGACTCGCGCGGCCGACCATGCGCGGATGCGCATGACCCAGGACATCGGCGTCGTCCCCGCGACGTCCGAGTACGTCATGCTCCGCGAGGAGGTCTGGCGCGAGTTCCGCGGGCACGAGGGCTCGATCGATGTTGCATCCTTCCTCGACGTCGAGCACGCGATCAACGGCACGATGGACGCCATCATCGTCGCCACGATGACCGCCTACCTCCGAGGCGCGACCGGCGCCTGAGGCTGCCTGTCCCGCCTCCGGCCCTCCTCGGCGCCTCGCGATATCCTCCCGACGTAGCGGATCGTCGAGGCGGGAGGTCGGCGTGAGCGCGATCGGTCGGTTGCTGGGGCGGTTCCGCGGGGCGACGAGCTCCGCCGCCGAGGTGATCGAGGCGTCCCGGCGCGTGGACCGCGTGGCGCCGTGGCTGCTCATCGGGCCGGACTTGCTCCTCGACCAGTACGAGGAGCTGCGACGGCGGGGCGTGACGCACGTGCTCGACCTGCGCGACGAGGGCTCCGACGATGCGGGGGCGTTGGAGGCGATGGGG
>JALOAM010000065.1 GCA_023228765.1 Dehalococcoidia bacterium | reverse complement strand
GCTCCGGCGCGAGCACCTCGGCGGGCGCGCCGGAGGCCACGAGGTGGCCGCGGTGCATGAGCAGCAGGCGGTCGCAGTAGGCGGCGGCGAACGTCAGGTCGTGCAGCACCACCAGCACCCCCACGCCCGTCCTCGCGAGGTCGCGGAGGAGCGAGAGCACCTGCGCCTGCGCGTCGGCGTCGAGGTTGGCGGTGGGTTCGTCCAGCAGCAGCAGCCGCGGCTCCTGGGCGAGCGCCCGGGCGATGAAGGCACGTCGTCGCTCGCCTCCGGAGAGTGTGCCGAGGTGTCGGGCGGCGAACTCCAGGCAACCGGTGCGCTCCATCGCCTCGCGGGCGATGTCGTAGTCGCGGGCGCTCTCGCGGCGGAACAGGCCGAGGTGCGGGTACCGCCCCAGCATCACGAGGTCCTGCACTGTGATCGCGGCGGGCGCCTCGGGCAGCTGTTGCACCACGGCGACCCGCCGGTACAGCTCGGCGCGCGGGTAGTCCTCCAGCGGGCGTCCTTCGACCTGCACGGAGCCGCCTGAGATCCGTGGGCCGATGCTCGCGCCGGTCGCAGCGCGGAGCAGCGTGCTCTTCCCCGCGCCGTTTGGCCCCACCAGTCCGACGACCTCGCCCGGCGCGACGGTGACATCGACGTGGTCGACGAGCGTGCGGCCCTCGATGGTCACGGTGATACCTGTTGCCTCCAGAAGGGGAGCGTCGAGGAGCAGCGCGTCCGCAGGCGCCGCCGTCTCCGGAACGCCGGTCACAGGAACACCCGCCGTCCGCGCAGCAGCGCGATGAAGAACGGGCCGCCGAGGATCGCGGTGAGCACGCCGACGGGGACCTCCTGCGGTTGCATGATCGTCCGTGCGATGAGGTCCACCCCGATCAGCAGCGCGGCACCGCCGAGGATCGTGACCGGCAGTGTCCTGCGGTAGTCCGTGCCGAATAGCAGACGCGCGACGTGCGGCACGATCAGTCCGAGGAACCCGATCACGCCCGCCACCGCGACCGCCGTCGCCGCCGCGAGCGAGCCAGCGGCGAGCAGCACCAGCTTCGTCCGCAGCACGTCGATGCCGAGGTGGCTCGCCTGCTCCTCGTCGAGCTGGAGCACGTTCAGGGCGCGCGCGTGGAGGGACACCACCGTGATGCCGATGACCATGTAGGGCGCGCCGAGCAGCAGCTTCTGCCACGAGACCGTGTTGAAGCCGCCGAAGAGGAAGGACATGATCGGCTGGGAGACCTGCGCCTCGTTGTTCAGGATGACGAACGAGGTCACGCCGCCCCAGACGGCAGAGAGTGCTACCCCCGCGAGGATGAGCGACCCGTTGTCGAGGGACGCCGCCGTCCTCGCCGTCATGTAGACGATGAGCACGGTCCCCATCCCGCCGAGGAACGCGAACAGCGGCAGCGAGACGAACCCGGTAGAGGACACCGGCAGGGGCGAGATGTACGCGAGCGCCACCGCGAGCCCGGCCCCCGCCGCGACGCCGAGGAGATACGGGTCTGCCAGCGGGTTCCGGAAGCACCCCTGGTACGCCGACCCGGACACCGCGAGGGCCGCGCCGACGAACCCTGCCGCCAGCACCCTCGGCAGGCGGATGTCGAACACGATCTGGCTCCACGACGCGGGGACGTCGGCGCCGGCGCTGACGTCGATCAGCGGTAGCCGGTCCAGCAGCATCCGCACGACCACCTCGAACGGGATGTCAGCCGCGCCCTGCGTCAGCGCGTAGAGCGCGACCAGCACCAGCGCGACGCCGAGGACGGCGATGCCGGGGAGGGCCGGCAGACGGCGTGGGCCTCGGTGGGCGGTGACGGCGAGATCGGCGGGTGTGTCCGCGGCGGCCATGCGTGATGCCCTCGGGAGGACCGTTCGAGGGCAGCGGGCGCGGGGGGATGGTGATCGCTCCGCGGACGCTTGCCGTCGCCTGTCCTCGCAGGTCCGACAAGATGCGTGCAGGCCACCGGTGCTCTGACTTCCCGCTCGCGATCCTCGTGAGGCGCGGGCGAGTCACAGTTGCGGGACAGCGTCGGACTTCCACCGACTTCCCCGATGACCGAACCGCCGCAGTGTAACACTCGTGCCGTGACAAGCTCCCTAGATACTTTGTAGACAAGTATTCATCCGGCAAGTAGAGTCCCGCCGATGGACGACCGTGAACTCCTGCCCGGCGAGTACGCCGCTCTCGGCCTGCTCGCGCTCGACCCGGCGCACGGGTACGAGCTGCACCGGCGCTGGCAGGCGTCACCGCTCGCGGAGGTGCTGCCGGTCGAACAGAGCGTGCTCTACGGGTACCTCCGCACCCTCGACCGCCGGGGGCTCCTCGACTGGGAGGAGCACCGCGTCGGCAACCGCCCTGTCCGCAAGATCTATGAGCCGAACGAGGCGGGGTGGGAGCTGCTGCGCGCCTGGCTGCGCGCACCCGTCCACCGCCTGCGCGATGTGCGGCTGGACCTCCTCCTCAAGCTCTATGTCCTCGACACCCTCGACCCACGCGCGGAGCGAGCGCTCCTCGACCGGCAGGTCGAGATCTGCGAGCGGCTCGCCGAGGAAGCGCGCGCCGCGCTGTCGGACGTGTCGGACGGGGTGACATCGGAGTTCACGGGGCTGTTTCAACAGTCCCGCGTGTCCGCCGCGGAAGCAGCGTTGTTGTGGTTGCGGGGATACCGCGACCGTCACCAGCGGAAGGCGAGGGTTTCGTGAAGCGGTTCCGTCCCCTGTGGTTATTGGTGCTGGCAGCGTTCGCGCTGTTCGCGCTGGTCTCCTGTTCCGGCGACGAGGAGCCCGAGTCCTCCCCGACCCCGACCCCGACCCCGACCGCGACGACGACGGCCACGGCCGACGCGACGACGGCGGCAACCACTGAGGCGACCGTTACCGAGGAAGCGCTCTCCGGCACCATCGTCGTGTCCGCGGCATCCTCGCTGACCGACGCGTTCACGGAGATCGCGGCGGCGTTCCAGGACGCCAACCCGGACACGCAGATCGACCTGAACTTCGGCTCTTCGTCCGAACTCGCCTCCCAGATCGTGGAGGGTGCTCCGGCGGAGGTCTTCGCCTCGGCGAACGACGCGCAGATGGCGGTCGTGGTGGACGCCGGGCTCGCCTCGGACCCGCAGACGTTCGCGCGCAACCGGATCGTGGTCGCTGCCCCGGCTGACAACGACCTCGTGCAGGCCTTCGAGGACCTCGCGGAGCCCGGCGTGCGCCTCGTCCTCGCGGGCGAGGAGGTCCCCGTCGGCGACTACGCACGGCAGGCGTTCGCGAACGCCGATGCCGCTACCCCCGGGTTTTCGGAAGCCGTCCTCGCTAACCTCGTCAGCGAGGAGGCCAACGTGCGGGCCGTGCTGACGAAGGTCGAGCTGGGTGAGGCGGACGCGGGCGTGGTGTACGGCACCGACGCCGCGATCAGCGGCGATGCCGTCCGTGTCGTCGACATCCCGGAGGACCTCGCGCCGCCCGCGAGCTACCCGATCGCCGTCGTGGGCGACGAGCCCTCGGACGTCGCGCAGGCGTTCGTCGCGTTCGTCCTGTCCGAGGACGGGCAGGCGATCCTCGCCTCGTTCGGGTTCTCGGCGCCGTAGCGGATGGGCCTGCGCTCTCCCCGGGCCGACCTGGTCGGGCTCGTCCTGCTGGCCGGCCTGGGGGGGCTGTTCGCCATCTTCTTCGTGCTGCCGTTCCTGGGACTCGGGGAGCGCGCGGCCTCGGACGGCCGGGTCTGGGAGCTCGCGACGAGCGAGGCAGTGCGGCGGGCGCTGACGCTGTCGCTCTGGACCAGCCTGCTCTCGACGCTCCTCGCGGTGATCTTCGGCACCCCGGTCGCCTACTGGCTCTCGCGGACCCGCGTCCGAGGGCGCGCGCTGCTCGAGGCGGCGGTGGACCTCCCGATCGTCCTGCCCCCGACGGTGGCGGGCGTCGCACTGCTGACGGCGTTCGGCGCGCGCGGGCTGGTGGGCGAACCACTCGCCGAGATGACCGGCATCCGGCTCACGTTCACGGCGACGGCCGTGGTGATGGCGCAACTGCTGGTCGCCGCGCCGTTCTACGTGCGCGCCGCGCGCAGCGGCTTCGCCGCCGTCGACCCACAGCTGGAGCGCGTCGCGTACACGCTCGGCGCGTCGAGGGTGGAGACCTTCCTCCGGATCACCGTGCCGCAGGCGCGGGGCGCGTTGCTGGCGGGCATCGTGCTCTGCTGGGCGCGCGCCCTCGGCGAGCTGGGGGCGACGCTGATCTTCGCCGGCAGCCTGGAGGGCCGCACGCGCACGATGCCGCTCGCCATCATCGACGCGTTCGAGCGCACCTCGCTGGGGCTCTCCGGCGCGGTGAGCATGTCGCTCATCCTCCTCGTGGTCGCGTTCGTGGTGCTCGTCCTGTTCCGCCTCGCGACCCCGGACGCGCCCGACGCGACGGCCGCCCGCGCGACCCAGGCCGACCGATGAGCTCGCTCCGCTACGACGCCCGCATGCGCCTCGGTACGTTCGAATACGACGCGGCGTTCGAGGCGGATGGCGAGGTGGTGGTGCTCTTCGGGCACTCCGGCGCGGGGAAGAGCCTGACCCTGCAGGCGATCGCCGGCCTCCTCACCCCTGCCGAGGGCCACATCGAGATCGCGGGACGCACGGTGTTCGACCGCGTGAGCGGGATCGATGTGCCACCGCAGCAGCGGAACGTGGGCTACGTGGTGCAGGAGCTGGCGTTGTTCCCGCACATGAGCGTGGTGGAGAACGTCGCCTTCGGCGTCCCAGGCTCGAGGGTGGAGCGCCACGCTCGCGCCCGCGCGCTCCTCGACCGCCTCGGGCTCGCCGGGTACGAGGACCGCGCACCGGGATCGCTGTCCGGCGGCCAGCGGCAGCGTGTTGCGCTGGCGCGGGCGCTCGCGCGGGACGTCCCGTTGTTGCTCCTCGACGAGCCGTTCTCCGCCCTCGACGAGTCGCTTCGACGCACGCTGCGGGCGGAGCTGCTGCGCCTCCGCGCGGAGCTCGGGCTGACCGTGGTGTTCGTCACGCACGACCTCCGGGAGGCTCACCTGCTGGCGGACCGCCTCGCCGTGTTCGACCGCGGCAAGATCCTGCAGTTCGGCCGCCGCGAGGAGGTCTTCCACCGTCCCGCCTCCCGTCGGGTGGCGGAACTCACGGGCGTCGGCAACGTGATGTCCGGCCGCGTCCTCCGGCGGCTGGAGGGCGTCCTGGAGGTCGACGTCTCCGGGCTCGTGCTCCGCGTCGAGGACCCCGAATGGCGTCCCGCGGTCGGCGAGGGCGTCGAGCTGGCACTCCGCGCGGAGCGGGTGAACCTCCGTCGTGGCGCGCCCGAAGAACTCGGCGCCTCGAACTTCGTGCAGGCGGACGTGATGGAGGAGCATGCCTACGGCGCCGGCTTCACGCTGCGGTTCGCGCCACTCGGGCCGGGACCGTCGCTCGAGGTGGACCTGCCCTCGCGGCCGTACGAGGTCCTCGGGCTCCAGGAGCGGAAGCGCTGGACGCTGGAACTCCCCGCGGAGGATCTGCACGTCATGCGCCCCGCGCCGCCCGAGGAAGGCGGCGGATCGGGAGTCTCGGGGGATCGCTAGCCGAAGGCGTTCCCGTTCTGCTCGAACAGGTACTCCACCGCCTCGCGGTAGAAGTCGTCCTGCGGTTCGAGGCGGAGCGCGGTCTCCATCTCCGCGAGGGCGCCACTCCAGTCCTCGGGGTTGTCGAGCAGCAGGCCGAAGGCGCGCGCGGCGTGGGCGGCGGCGCGGTCCGGCTCAACCTTCAGCGCGCGCTCGGTGTAGTCCAGCACCCAGGTCGCCGTCGCGCCGGTGGTCTCGCCCTCGGCGACGGTCGCAGCGATCAGCGGGCCGTCCGCCGCGAGGGCGACCTCGGGCAGGTAGGGCCGCATGAGGTCCACCGCGTCCTCGTACTCGCCGGCAAGGACGTTCGTCACGAAGGGCTGCGGGTCCGACCCGGCGTCCCCGAGCCGGTCGCTCGCGACCCGCTCGATCAGCTGGTGCAGCCACCACACGTCCTCGTTGTCCGGAGCCAGCGCGAGGGCCTCCGACGCCGCGTCGAGGGCATCCTGCCAGAGGTCCGCCTGCGCGTAGATCGCGGCGACCTCGGTCGTGTCGCGGACGACCTGGGAGTCGTTGGTGACGGGGCCGAGAGGCACCTCGGCGAGCTGTCCGTCGACCCAGCGGTAGATGACCTCCTGCCACGCGCGGACGCCGCACGCGTAGCAGTAGACATACGGGTCGGTGGCGTTGAGGACGACCTCGGGCGGCTCGACGCCGTCGAGGTCCTCGATGGTCGCGGCGGCCGGGGTCGATGAGAACCACCAGATCGCCGAGGTCAGCGCGACGCCGTCGAACCTCAGCAGTTCGAACGTGCCGCTGTGCGCCCCGGTCTGGCCGTTGACCGCGATCCAGGAGGCGCCGGCGTACTGCGCCGCGAGGAGCTCGAGCTCCGCGTACGTCGGACCGGAGCTCAGGGTGACGTTCGCGAGCTCCACCCAGGACGCGCCGACGCGCTCATACACCCCGAGGACGTGTTCGCGAGGCTCCGGCAGGTCATAGATCCCCGACCCGGAGGTGACGGCGACCCACAGGTCGCGATCCTCGGTGGGAAGTTCGAGGGCGACGACTTCGATCTCGTCGAGCGCGGCTCCCACCGAGCCGGGGTCGAGGCCGATCGTGAGGCTGCTCAGCAGGGCAGGGCGGAGCTGCGCAAGGGGGTCGACCTCGGTGGTGGCGGTGGGCTCCTCGGTGGCTTCCGCGGTACCGGTCGCTGTCGCGGAGGGGCTGCCGCCGGGGCGGACGGTGGTACTGGTACTGGCGGGCTCGGTGGCCGTGTCGGACGCGACCGGTGTCTCCGAGGCAGGGCCGTCTGTACCGCTCTCGATGGTCGGGATGGGGTCGCCGTTGCTGCACGCGGCAGCGGCGATGGCGACGAGTCCGGTGGCGAGGCCCACGGCGATCGCGCCGAATCGAGGCCGGGACAGGAGAGGGATTCGCGTCATATGCCTTCTATGGTCGCTCGGCCCCGGCTATGCGCTAGCGGGTTCTGGAACGTGTGAGTTAGGAAGTCGAGAGGTGCTCCTCTCGCTTCGGTGACCGGGATCTGGGACGAACGGGGGAAAGGTCGGGTTCCGGACGCCTCGAGCGTCCGCGTCCGCGCCCCTAGTGCGCGCTCAGCAGTTCGCGCTCCTCGGCGGTGAGGGGCGGGCCGGAGTAGAGCTCGCGGAGCCGGTCGATCCGGTCCACGAGGGCGGGGTGTGTCGCCCACACGGAGGTCGCGCGCTTCTCGAACTTCCGGATGGGGTTGACGATGTAGAGGTGCTGCGTGGAGCGGTTCGCGACTTCGAGGACCTCCTGGTCCGTGCCGAGCTTCCAGAGGGCGCCCTCGATCCCCCTCGGGTTCCTCGTCAGCTCCACCGCCGTCGCGTCCGCGAGGTACTCCCGCTGCCGGCTCACGGACAGCTGCACGAGGCGCGCCGCGAGGGGCGCGAGGATGGCGAGGACGATCGCGAGCACGAACATCACGAGCTGCAGCGGGTTGCCTCCGCCGCCACCTCGGTCTGACCGCCCTCGACGTCCGCCGCCGAAGAAGATGCTGTAGCGCAGGAACATGTCCGCTAGCAGGGCGACCCCGCCCACCACGACGCCGATGAGCAGCATGAAGCGGATGTCGAAGTTACGGACGTGTCCCAGCTCGTGCGCGATCACCCCCTGGAGCTCCTCGCGGTTGAGGCGGTCGAGGAGGCCCTGCGTGACGGCGATCGAGGCGTGTTCCGGATCCCGACCCGTTGCGAAGGCGTTCAGCGCCGTGTCCGGGATGATGTAGACCTTCGGCATCGGGAGGTTGGCCGCGAGGGTCATCTCTCGCACCACGTTCAGCAACTGCGTGTGGGTCGCCTCGTCCGCCGGTTGCGCCTTCGACGCCGCGAGGACGGCGCGGTCACCCCCGTAGTAGGAGCCGACCGCGAGGAGGATGGCGAGCACCACCGCGATCGCGGTGAACCCGAGCCCCCCGAACGGGTCGCCGGTGGTCCCGAAGCCGATCGCGAACCCCAGGACGCCGAGGAGCACCCCGGCGCTGAAGAGCAGCAGGATCGACTTCCGCCGGTTGGCGGACTGCTGTTCGTAGAACGTGGTGCTCGCTGCCATCGGACGCTAGCGGAGCTGGACCTCCGGGACCGCGCGCGCGCCCTCCTCGGCCTCGAAGAATTCGCGCTTGCCGAAGCCGAACATGCCGGCGATGAACACGGCGGGGACGGTGGCAATGGCAGTGTTGTAGTCACGCACGGTGGCGTTGTAGTGCTGGCGGGAGAACGCGATCTGGTTCTCCGTGGTGCTCAGCTCTTCCTGCAGACTCAGCACGTTCTGGTTCGCCTTCAGGTCCGGGTAGTTCTCCATCACCGCGAACAGCGAGCGCAGCGTGCCGGTCAGCGCGTTCTCCGCGTCCGCCTGGTCGGCGGGGCCTCGGGCGCCGGCCGCGACGGCATCGGCGCGGGCCTGCGTGACGCGGGTCAGGACTTCTTCCTCGAACTCCATGTAGCCGCGGACGGCGTTCACGAGGTTCGGGATCAGGTCGTGTCGGCGCTTCAGCTGGACGTCGATCTGTGACCACGCCTCGTCCACCCTCAGGCGGCGTTGGACCAGCCCGTTGTAGAGGGCGACGACGAACAGGGCGAGGACGACCACGATCCCCAGCACCACCAGCAGGATGATGATTTCCACCGCAGACTCCAGTCCGGCGCCTGTCTGAGTGCAGGCGAGCCACCCTCAGGATACCGCCCCTCCATCACGCTGCGTCCTCCTCTCGAATCCTCGCGAATCGCGACGTCACGAGGCTTAACGTTGCCTCCGTACAATCCCGCGCATGCGGAGCGGGCGGCGTTGACGGTCCGGAACGTGATGGGCGTGGTGGTGGAGGAGCGCGGCTCCCCGCTGGAGGTGTTCCTCGTCGCGCTGCGACTCGGCCTCACCTCCTTCGGCGGTCCGATCGCCCACCTGGGGTACTTCCACGAGGAGTACGTCGTCCGTCGCGGCTGGGTCGACGAGCGGCGCTACGCCGACCTCCTCGCGCTATGCCAGTTCCTCCCCGGGCCCGCCAGCAGCCAGGTCGGCATCGCGGTGGGCACGGTGCGCGCGGGCTACCTCGGTGGGTTCGTCGCGTGGCTCGGCTTCACGATGCCCTCCGCGCTCGCGCTCATCGCGTTCGCCCTCGTGGTCGACTCGCTCGAGGTGGCCGATGCGGGGTGGCTCCACGGCCTGAAGCTGGCGGCCGTCGCCGTCGTCGCGCAGGCGGTGTGGACGATGGCGCGGACGCTCGCCGTGGGACGGCAGCGTGCCACCATCGCCATCCTCGCCGCGGTCGTCGCCCTCGTCGCGCCGAGCCCGGCGACGCAGGTGGGCGTGATCGTCCTCGGCGCGGCGCTCGGCTGGTTCCTCTTCCGCGACGAGGGCCGCGAGGGCGCCACGGCCGGGGACAAGGCGCGCGCTCGAGGGCGGGCCGCCAGCGCGTGGCTCACGCTGTTCATCGTGGGGTTGGTGGGGCTGCCGATCCTCTCGGCGATCGTCGACCTGCAGGCGGTGAACGTCGTGGACGCGTTCTACCGCACGGGGTCGCTCGTCTTTGGCGGCGGACACGTGGTGCTGCCCCTGATCGAGCAGGAGGTGGTCCCGACCGGCTGGCTCGACCAGGACACGTTCATCGCCGGCTACGGTGCGGCGCAGGCCGTGCCGGGCCCGCTGTTCACCTTTGCCGCCTACCTCGGCGCGGCGTTCGCGGTGGAGCCGAACGGTGTGCCGGGCGGCCTGCTCGCCCTCGCTGCGATCTTCCTGCCGTCCTTCTTCCTCGTCTGGGGTGTGTTGCCGTTCTGGGACCGGCTGCGCGCCATCGCCTCGGTGCGGTCCGCCCTCGTCGGGGTGGGGGCGGCGGTCGTCGGGATCCTCGCGGCGGCGCTGTACGACCCGGTGTGGACGAGCGCGGTGTTCGAGGCACGCGACCTGGCGCTGGTCCTCGTCGCGTTCGGGCTGCTGGTGGCGTGGCGGCTGCCTCCGTGGCTCGTGGTCATCGTCGCCGCCGCCGGTGGCGAGGTCCTCGTGCGGTGGGGCTGACCGCAACTGCTCATGCGATATATCCTTCAATCCCCTGGGATACGAGGACGTACTGACTGCTCGCCTTGACGCCGCTGTTCGCGATGACCTCGCCGGTCTGCTCGGCGAGGCGCCGAGTGCTCTCGACCGTGCGAGGATGTTCGGCATGTCCGGGCAGCGGATCGCCGTCGTCGACATCGGCTCGAACTCGGGCCGCGTCGTGGTGCTCCAGGTGGTGGACCACGGCGCGCTGGAGGTCATCGACGAGCTGCGCACTCCCCTCCGCCTCGCGCGTCAGATCGATCACGAGGGGCGCCTGACGAACCGCGGGTTCGAGACCACGCTGGAGGCGGTGGGCAACTTCGTGGCGCTGGCGCAGGGACAGGGCGCCGAGGAGATCCGGGCCGTCGGCACCTTCGCGATGCGTGAGGCGAAGAACGGCGGTGTCCTCGCCGAGCTGATCCGGGAGCGCTTCGGCCTCACCGTGGAGATCGTCAACGGCGACCGCGAGGCGCGGTTCGGCTTCGTCGGCGCGGTCTATGGCATTGACGTCGCGGACGGCCTCAGCGTGGACATCGGTGGCGGCTCGATGCAGCTCGTGCGGTTCCAGGATCGCGCACCGACGTACGCGTGGACGTTCCCCTTCGGCGCGCTCCGCCTGACGGACGGCTTCCTCCCGAACGACCCGCCGAAGAACGGCGACGTGCGCACCCTGCGCAAGCACATCCGCGAAGCCCTGGTCGAGGCGGGCATCCCGAGGCTGGCCGAGAGTGAGGCCCTGGTCGGCACCGGCGGTGCGATCCGCAACCTCGCGAAGATCGACCTTCGACGGCGGCGCTACCCCGTCGGGCGCCTCCACGGGTACGAGCTGCCTCGGAGTGTCGTCCGCCGTACCACGCGTGTCCTCGCGCGGATGGACACGGCGCAGCGGGCCGCCATCCCCGGCCTCAACAGCGGGCGGGCGGACTCGATCCTCGCGGGCGCCATCGCGGTGAACGAGGTGATGCAGTTTGTGCGCGCCGGGTCCCTGCACGTCTCCGGACAGGGCCTCCGCGAGGGCGTCGTGCGAGGCACGGTCTCCGAGGCGCTCCCCGCGCCCGAGGTGGTGCGGGCCGTCTCGGTACTGGCACTCTGCCGCGAGTTCTACCGCTGGAACCAGCCCCACGCGGAGCGCCGTGCCCAGCTTGCGGTCGCCCTCTTCGATGCGCTGATGCCGAAGGCCGATCCAATGCTGCGGGAGGCGCTGGGCCACGCCGCGCAGGTGATCGACGTGGGCGCGACGATCGACGTCTATAATCGCCACGCGCGGGCGGCCGACGTGGTCCTCGACTCCGACCTGCAGGGGTTCTCCCACCGCATGCTCGTCGCGGTCGCGGCGCTGCTGATCATGGCGGAGCGGCCCGGAGCGAACCTGAAGGCGCTCCGCCCGATCGTCGACACGCTGCCCACCGAGGAACTCGCGGCCGCCGCGACGCTCCTCGACCTCGCGGACCAGGTCGAGCGCCGCTCGCCTCCCACCGTGCTACGGGATGCCTCGGTCACGGTGCGCGACGGAGCCGTCGAGGTCCATGCGCCGGTCTCGCACTGGTGGCGGGGCGACGAGTGCACCGCTCGCATCCAGGCGACGTTCGGCCGCGACCTCTCGATCGTCGCCGAGCTCGAGTAGTCCGTACCTCCACCGACCGTTAGGCAGGCGGTAACGCAGGTTTAACCAGCGTGCGCCACGCTGTCTTCATGGACGACTACTACTGCCGCATCGTCCCTGCCCTGCGCCCTCCTCGAAGGCGCCCCGCGGCCCAGCCGCGAACCCTCCCCGCGAGCGGTACCGGTCTTTCCGGCGTCGCTTCATTCCTGCCCGGTCCGCCAGGACGGGGCGTCCTCCCACCGCCGCCAGCGCCCGCGAGCCGGGCACCTATCGGACGCCGTCCTCGGCGCCGCGATCTGATGTGAAGAAGGAGAGAGATATGACTTCAGCCATCACCCCGTACGACCACCCCACCTCCGAGGCCATCACGCCGGAGGCCCTCCCCGACACCGCGACCCGGCGCTCCGTCGCCGGGCTCTGCATGCCCAGCGTGTTCGAGATGCTGGAGGAGGCTGCGTACGACCTCGCCGTGGTCGCCGGCGACCGCATCATGGACGCGCTCGGTCGCCAGGTCGCGGTCCGGTACAAGGACCAGCGGCGCGGCATCATGGCCCCGTACGACGTGGTCTCGCAGGTCGACGAGGAGGTCGAGGCGCTGCTGCGCCGCCGCCTGGCCGTCCGCCACCCCGACCACGCGGTCCTCGGCGAGGAGGGTGGCCTCGGCGGTGCGGTCGGGTCGCCGTTCACCTGGACGATCGACCCCATCGACGGCACCGCGAACTTCGTGAACGGCCTGCCGCTGTACGCCTCGGCGATCGGCGTGCTGCTGGAGGGCGTCCCGGTCGCCGGGGCAGTCTGGTGCGCGACCACGCACGCGCTGCGCCCCGGCATCTACCACGCACGGCAGGGTGGCCCCCTGCGCTTCGACGGCCGTACGCTGACCGGCGTGGCGCACCGCACGGTGGGCCGTGAACGGCGGCTGAGCACCGCGCCGGCGCCGCACAAGCTGCGCGAACCCGACTGGGACCACCGCAGCTTCGGCGCCATCGCCCTCGAGTCGGCGCTGGTTGCGTCCGGGGTCCTCGCTTCAGCGCGGACCTCGAGCTCGCGGACCTGGGACGTGGCGCCGGGCATCGTCCTCGCCCGCGCCGCCGGCCACGAGGTATGGACGCAGGGCGACGGCCGCTGGGAGCCCTTCGCGCGGTTCGAGGACGCCGAGACGTGGGCCCAGCCGGTGCTGTTCGGGGATGCGGACGCTGTCACGGCGTTGCGGGTAGGCGCACTGGCGCGATAGCGCCGGACCGATCGAGGGGTTGATTGGCCCGCTGAGGCTAGGACGCCTCGGCGGGTGACTCGACCTCGGCGCCTTCGGCGACGTCTCGGCGGGCGCGCGTCGGCCGGCGCCCCTCGTCGTCGCGTCGAGGCGCGTCCACGAGCTCTTCCTCGCCATAGGTCCGTCCGTAGGCGTAGTAGTAGCCCGCCTCCCGGCCGCTCACCCGGTTGAGGATGACCCCGGCGATCGGACGCGCGGACTGCGCGAGTTCCTCGATCGTCGCGCGGAGGGCGCCGCGTCGCGTCTTGCCGGCGCGCGCCACCACGACGATGCCGTCGACGAGCGTGGAGAGCACGGAGGCGTCCGTGACGACGAGAGCGGGCGGCGAGTCCAGCAGCACGATGTCGAAGCGGCCACGGAGGCGTTCGAGGACCTCCTGCATCCGCGCGGAGCCCAGCAGCTCGGAGGGGTTCGGCGGCAGCGGGCCGGCGGTGACCACGGAGACGTTGGTGTACAGCGAGCGCTGCACCGCGCGGTCGATGTCCGGCTCGCGGGCGAGCAGCAGGTTCGTGAGGCCCTCGCCGTTCTCGAGCCCGTAGACGCGATGCAGGGTGGGGCGGCGCAGGTCCGTGTCCACCACGCACACGCGGTGCCCCGCGAGGCCGAACACCACGGCGAGGTTGGCGGCGGTGGTGGTCTTGCCCTCGCCGGGACCGGGCGAGGTGACGAGCACGAGCTTCCGGTCCCGCCCGAGGTCGATGGCATACGTGAGGTTCGTGCGGGCGGTGCGGTACGCCTCGGCGATGGTGCTGCGTGGCTTCGTGGCCGCTTGCAGCTGCTCGCGCGGCGACCGCAGGCCCTCGAACCGTTCGATCCGCCCGAGGGTGGGGAGGCCCGTGATCTCCTGCGCCTGCTCCGGCCCCTTCACGGTGTCGTCCAGGTACTCGACGAGGAGGACGACCGCGCCCGCGGCGCCCAGCGAGAGCATCGCCGCGAGGACCGCGTTCAGCAGCGGGCGCGGGGAGACCGGGTCATCCGGCGGGAGGGCGTCCTCCACGATCGAGACGAGGCCCGGCCGCGCGGTCAGTTCTGCCTGGTTGGAGGAGATGAACGCCATGGAGACGGTGTTCGCCAGGTGGGCAGCGAAGTCTGGATCCTCCGCGCGCGCGGAGACCTCCAGCAGCTGGGTGCCGGTGGGGTTGGAGACGCTGATCGCCTCGTCCAGGTCTTTCGCGGAGATCGGCAGGGCGCCGTCCGCGATCGCCTGGTCCAGGACCGGGCGGAGCGTCACGAGGCGCGAGAAGGTGTTGGCGAGGCGTTCCGCGGTCTGCAGGTCGTTGAGCTGGACGACGCCCTCGGTCTCCCGCTGGGTGACCAGGAGCGTTGTCGTAGCCTCGTAGGTAGGGGTGATCTGCAGGGACAGGCCGTAGCCCAAGCCGCCGCCCGCGATCGTGGCCGCGACCAGCACCCACCACCATCGGCGAACGACGCGCCAGGTTAGCGTCAAATCCATTCCGCGGAGTCTCCCACTACATGGGGTTTACGTCACCCGCAGACTATTCTGGCGGAAATCAGGGAGGCGAGATGGCCGTAGTCCTCGTGGTCGAAGATGACGCCACGATCCGCGAAACCATTACGTACAACCTGCAGCGTGACGGGCACGAGGTCCTGACCGCGGAGGATGGCGTTGCCGGCCTCGAGCTCGCCCGCGAGCAGGATCCGGACCTCGTTGTGCTGGACGTGATGCTGCCGCGCATGTCCGGACTGGACGTCTGCCGCATCCTCCGCACGGAGACCCCCGTCCCCATCCTCATGCTCACCGCCCGCGACGCCGAAGCGGACGTGGTGCAGGGGCTGGACATGGGCGCGGACGAGTACGTCACCAAGCCCTTCTCCATGCGCGAGCTGCGCGCCCGCGTCGCGTCCCTCCTCCGCCGCGACCAGCTCTCGAGGGGTGCCGGGCCGGTGGGGGCTCCCGGTACGGTATCGGAAGGTGACGGGCGCAACGGGAGCAGCGACACGCTGACCGCCGGGGACCTCGTGCTCTCGCCCACCCGCCATGAGTTCACCCGTGGTGGCGAGCCCGTCAAGCTCCGTCCGCGCGAGTTCGCGCTGCTCGAGTTCCTCATGCGGAACCCGGGGCAGGTCTTCACACGCGATGCGATCCTCGAGCAGGTGTGGGGGCTGTCGTATCCCGGCGAGACGCGCACGGTGGACGTCCACGTCCGCTGGCTGCGCGAGAAGATCGAGGACGACCCCTCCGATCCGAAGCATCTTCAGACGGTCAGATCCGTCGGCTACAAGTTCCAACCATGACCCCGCGCGCCGTACTGGCGTGGGTGGGTGTCGGCCTGGCGGTCGCCCTCGCGGTGCTCCTGCTGCCGCCGGCCCTCGCCGCCGTGCTCGCCCTCGTCGCGGTGGTCGTCGCGGCCATTGCACGCCCGGCGCCCGAGGCCGAGCGTGCCGTCGAGGAGGCGCGCGTCGAGGCTCCGCCCGACGCGGAGCAGGAGGTCACGGCGCTCCTCGACCTCTTCTCGGAGGGCATCCTGCTGCTGGACGGTGAGAACACGGTGATCGCGGCGAATGCCGCTGCCGCGACGATCCTCGGACGGCCGCGCGAGACTATGACCGGCGTCTCGTTCATCCGCGCGGCACGCGACCACGTCTTCCTCGACATCCTGCGCGAGGCCGCGGCGCAGCCTCGAGAGGTCGAGGACGGCGAGCAGCGCGTGATCTTCGCGACGGCGACGCCGGTGGAGTCCGACGAGATCCGCACGGTACTCACGCTGCAGGACATGACTCCCCTCCGCCGAGCCGAGCGCGCCCGGCAG